>NZ_CP108423.1:7623561-7925021 GCF_035917235.1 Streptomyces sp. NBC_01294 | reverse complement strand
CAGCTGTCGCGGGTGCTCCCCGACGAGTACCCGCTCCGCGGCACGGTGCAGTGGCACCTCGACAGGGAGATCGGGTTCGGCCGGCTCCTCGATTTCGGGGTGATCGTTCCGCGCCTGCAACAGCTCTACGAGTGGTCGGCTCACGAACTCTCCGCGCCGGGCCTGCTCGGCTGCGTCCGTGAAGGAGCCCCGATCTACGCCTGGCCGTTCGACGACCGGCACGTCTGGCAGCCTCCGCGCTCCTTCGCCCTCCGGATGGTCCACCGGACGCTCCCGCCCGCACGACTCGCCCCGCCGCCCGGTCCGTAGCCACGGCCGCGAGCCGCGGAGGACGCGCCGTACGGACGGACGTGCCGTACAAGTCGTCCCGTACGGACGTGCCGCGCAGGGCGCGCCGTTCGGGCGGACGCCCTGTCAGAACCCCTGATGGCGAAGCCCGCTCCGGTGGAGCCGCCCCCGGACGCCCGCTGTCGGTGCCACCTGTCAGTATCGCGGACAACCCGCCTCGAGGAGACCCATGGGCACCTGGGACGTCGGCCCCTTCGACAACGACACCGCGGCGGACTTCTGCGGCTCCCTCGACGAGACCCCGGAAGCCGGCCGGCCCGGCCTCGTGCGGGACGCGCTCGTCCGGGTCCTCGACGCCGGCGACCCGCTCGATCAGCACCTGGCGGTCGAGGCGGTGGCCGCCGCGGCCCTCGTCGCCGCCCAGTGCCCCGGTGGCCGTCCCCTCACCAGCGCCTACGCGCCGGACCTGCCCGTCCCGGAGCTCCCGGCCGACCTGCGGGACACCGCCGTCCGCGCCCTGGACCGGATCACGGCCCCGCCGTCGGAGCTGCGGGAGCTCTGGGAGGAGACCGACCGGTACCTCCACTGGCTGCGCAGCCTGCACCTGCTGCGCCGGGTCCTCACCTTCCCGGCAGCGCGACCGGTGGCCGACTCCTGGGCCAGGATCGACGCGTGGATGCGACGGCACTCCCCCGCCTCCTACGCCCTGCTCGCGCCCCCGGCCGATCACGCCGAGGTCGAGGCCGCGCAGGAAGCGATGGGGATACGTTTCCCCGCCGACCTGCTGGACTCACTGGCCTGCCACAACGGGATCACCGAGTGGGACAACCTGCTCCCGGGCCGACCGCCCCTGTCCGTCGCGGGGATCCTCGGCCACTGGCAGATGTGCGTCGAGATCGCCGGGGACGACCCCGACCTGACCGAGGCCTCCGAGTGGAACGACGAGCCCTGGTGGCACCCGCAGTGGATCCCCTGGGCCCAGAGCGACGGCGACTCCGACGTCATCGACATGCGCGAAGGGCCCGGCCAGGGCCGCCTGGGCAGCGCGTCGCACGGCGACACCGGCCACTTCGACGACGGCTGGCCCTGCCTCGCCACCTACCTGACCGCGGTGGCCGATGCCTTCGAGCACGGCTCCGAGGTCGACGGGGCCGTCCCCTTCCTGACCACGCAGGGCACCGTGTGGTGGGACGGATCCGGCACGACCGACCTGAACGGCGAACCCCTCACACCCGCCCCGCGATCGCACGGGCAGGCCGCCGCGCACCGCGGAGGGCGGTGAGGCCTTTCGTTCGCCGGGTCCGTGATCCTGGAGGCATGCGTGCCGCCCGTCTGATCCGTATGGCCCTGCTCATCCAGTCGAGCCCCGGCCTGACCGCCGCCGCTCTCGCCCGCGAGCTGGACGTTTCCGAGCGGACGGTGATCCGCGATGCCCAGGCCCTGCAGGAGGCCGGCATCCCCGTCCGGTCGGAGCGCGGCCGGACCGGCGGCTACCACCTGGCCCCCGGCTACCGGACCCGGCTGACCACGCTGCATCCGGCCGAGGCGGAAACCCTGTTCCTGTCCGGGCTGCCGTCGGCCCTGCGGGACCTGGGACTGTCGGACGCGGCGGACACCGCCCGGCTGAAACTGACCGCCACCCTGCTCCCGTCCGTACGCGCGGCCGCCGAGGCGTCGGTACGCCGCTTCCACCTCGACGCCCCGGCCTGGTTCCGCGAGCCCTCCGCACCCGAGCTGCTGCCGGAGCTGGCCCGCGCGGTGTGGTCGGACCGGACCGTCGAGCTGTCCTACGCCCGGCCGGGCCGGGACGGCTCGCCGCCTTCCGCGGTGTCGCGGGTGGTGGACCCGTACGGGCTCGTCCTGAAGGCCGGCACCTGGTACGTCGTGGCACGTCTCCGTACCGGGGACGGGGATGGGGATGGGGACGCCGCTGGGGAGGGGCGCGACGGCGATTGGCGCACGTACCGCGTCGACCGTGTCACGGCCCTGGCGCCCGCCCCCGGCGTCCAGGAGCCGTTCGTACGCGATGCGGCCTTCGACCTGGCCGCGCACTGGGAGGCGCGCTCGCACGACTTCGCCCGCGCGCTGTTGCGCACCACCGTCACGGTGCGGCTGACCGCGTGGGGGCTGCGCCGGCTGCCGGCCGTCGTGGACGGAGCCGCCGTCGAGGACGCGCTGGCCTCCGCGAGCGCCCCGGACTCCGCCGGTCTGGTCACCCTCGACCTGACCGCGGAGTCCGAGGAGGTCGCCTTCGACCAGCTGGCCGGGCTCGGCGCGGACGCCGAGGTGCTCGCCCCGGCCTCCCTGCGCGCCCGCTTCCGTGAGCGCGCGGCGGCCCTGGCCGCCCTCTACCGGCCGGAGCCGAAGGGCGCGGAAGGGGCGAAGGGGGCAGCCGGGGCGAAGGGTCAGCGGTAGTCCTCGGCGGAGGCTTCCCTGCCGCCGTGGATGACGTCCTCGAAGTAGGCCCAGGCGTCCGGGCGGCTGCCGTCCGCGTCCCGCACCCCGTAGGTCTTCGCGAGCTCCCCGCTGGAGGTGGACTTCCCGTTCCAGCGGGCGGCCCGGCCGGGATCGGCGGCCAGCGCGGCGACCGCGCGGGCCAGGTACTGCGGGGACTCGGCGATGGCGAAGGCCGGCTCCCGGGCGATCGCGTCGCGCCAGTTCTCCTCGCTCACCCCGAAGTGGGCGAGCATCTGCTCCGAGCGCAGGAAACCCGGCGAGACCGCGACCGCCGTACCCCCGTACTCCGCCAGCTCCTGGCCCAGCCCGAACGCGAGCCGGATCGGGGCGTTCTTCGCCAGGTCGTAGTACATGTTCTCGCGGTAGCGGCGGTTGGAGCGCGCCGTGCCGTCGGTGACCTCCACGTGCAGCGGCGCGTCCGAACGGATCAGCAAGGGCAGCAGCAGCGCCGCGGTGATCACGTGAGAGCGCGCGCCGAGTTCCAGGATGCGCAGGCCGTCGGCGAGGGGGGTCTCCCAGCTCTTCTTCCCGAATACGGAGCCGGCGAGGAGGTGCTCACCGCCCCACAGGTCGTTGACGAGGATGTCGAGCCGCCCCTGTTCCCGGTCGATCCGCTCGACGAGGGCGCGTACCTGGTCCTCGTCGAGGTGGTCCGTGGGCACCGCGATGCCGGTGCCGCCGGCCGCGGTGACCAACTCGGCTGTCTCCTCGATGGTTTCGCTCGTCCGGCCGACCTCGCTGGCCCGGGTACGGGTGGTGCGGCCGGTGACGTACACGGTGGCGCCGGCCCGGCCGAGCTCGACGGCCTGGGCGCGTCCGGCACCGCGGGTGGCCCCCGCCACGAGCGCGATCCGGCCGGCGAGCGGGCGCCGCGGGTGGTCGGGGCCGGCGTTCCGGATGGTGATGTCCTCGTTGCTCATGTCATCCATCGTTCACGCCAATCCCGACAGATCCTGTCACCCTTTCTCCGCACCTCGCCGATCACCCGACGCCGCGCGCCGTCGGCCGTACGCCACCCGAGGCGTGCCGATCAGCACCCATCCTGGCGGCTACCTCGCCGGCGGACCGGAGGGTCCGCGTCCCGGTCACCGTCGTCGGCGGCAAGCCGAAGTCCCTGACGGTCCATCTCGTACGACGACGGCTACACCTGGCGCAGGGCCCCGGTCGCGTCCGGCGCGGTGACGGTGAAGAACCCGCCGAAGGGCGGCCACGTGTCCCTGCGGGGCACGGTGACCGACGCCTCGGGCAGCAAGTCGGAGATCACGATCACCCGGGCCTATCTGACGGACTGATCGCCGCGGCCCGGTCGCGCACGGAGGCTCGTCGGGCTCCGTGCGCACCGGGCCCGCACTCGTGCCTCCGGGTGCGGGGCCCGTACTCCGGCCTCCGGGTGCGGGGGCCCGTACGCGGGTCCCCGCACCCGGAGGGGATCAGGCGCCCCAGCGCAGGGCGATCGTGTCGCCCACGTTGATCACCTTCTCGCGGAGCGCGCCGGCGAAGGCGGAGCCGTCGACGCTCACCTTCCAGGTGTTGCCGCCGCTGTTGGCCTTGCCGTTGACGTTAGTGATGGTGCCGGTGCCCGACGAGGGGGTGACGCCGGTGACACAGCCCGACGGGGTGGCGCCGCTGGTCGCCGCGTTCAGGACGTCGCCGAGGGTGGTGGTCGTACCGGTCGGCGTGAAGGCCACCGAGCAGACCTTGAGGTTGCCGGCGCCGTCGTCGACGGTCAGGGCGAGCTTGGTGGCGGTGCCGGCGGTCAAGGTGGACTGCGCGACCCACTGCGGGGCCCCGGGGGTGACCGGGACGGGCGGGGCCGTGGTGAATCCGCCACCGGCCACGGCGCGCAGCGCGTCGATCGACGCGTAGGCGGTCGGGGTGGTGTCGGACGGCTTGTACTTGAAGCCGCCCGCCGGGTTGTACTGGTTGGCGATCAGGAAGTCGATCGGGGTCTTGCCGTTGACGGTGAGGAAGTCACCGGTCTGCGGGTTGATGCTGCAGGCGTTGAGGCCGGCGACGCCCCAGCCGTTGGAGCTGGTGTTGACCCCGTACAGGGAGTTGAAGGCACCGGAGTTGGCGACGAGCTTGCCCTTGAGGAAGTTCTTGGCCTGGACGACGTCGGTGTCGGTGTTGGGGACGCCGGAGACGCAGAGGGCGGCCATCGCGGCGCCGGTCATGTCGACGTCGCTCGCGGAGTTGAGGACGGTGGGGTTGCCCTCGGCCTTCTGGTAGGTCCAGCCGCCGTCGACGTGCTGGTTGGCCCGGATGCGCGTGACCATCGAGTCGGTGAGTGCCTGCGGAACACGGGCGCCGCCGGCCTGGGTCTTCGCGCCGCCCAGGGAGAGGGCCGCGAAGACGGTGCCGTTGAAGTTGCCGGACGGCCCGAAGTAGCCCGCCTCGGCGGTCTGCCAGTACGAGTAGACGTGCGCGATGAGGTTGCGGGAGGCCGACACGCGGGCCGGGTCGATGCCCGCGGCGTACGCGTTCAGGGTGCCGCGCTCGTAGTCGGTGACCACCGGTGCGCCGGAGGGCCAGCCCGCGGTGGACAGAAGGTTGCGGTAGACGGTCCGGGCGTTCTTCGTGGTGTCCCCGCCGGGGGCGACGTCGACGACCGCGGTGCCGGCGGCGGCGAAGGTGCTGAACGCCCACTCGTTGGACAGGCCGGAGCCGGCGTACGAACCGTCGGCCGCCTGGAGGGACTTGAGGTAGGCGACGCCGTTGGTCTTCGACGTGGCGATCTGCGCCGGCGACGAGGTCGCGAAGGCGGGCAGCGCGGTGAGGGCGAGGGCGCCGAGGGCGGCGGGCACCGCGAGCGCGAGGCGGCGGGGCGTGCGGGGACGGGGCGTGCGGGGACGGGACATGGCCTGCTCCTGGAATCGGCGGACGCCGGCCACTGCCTGGACACGCCGCAAGGAGCCCGCTCACGGTGGCGGGGCAGGGGCATGGCCGGAGAGCCGCCGTCCGGAACGCGTGGTACGGCTTCTGTGGTGCATCGCCGGATGGGCATTCGGGCTCGGAAACGGCCCCCGCCGTCCCACACCGCTGCGCGTCAGCTCCGGCATCGCACCGGATTCCCCCACGTGGCAGCCCAGGACGCTACCCGAGTGATCAAGGGACCGCCAGCCACCGGATCCGTGACGCGGACCGCCTCCGCCCGGGGCTGGTCCGCTGAGACTCAGGCCACCTTGACGCGTCGTCGGGATCCGTGTTGCACTCCGCCTGATAACTGCTCAGCACCAGGGGAAGCCGGTCGAATTCCGGCGCTGTCCCGCAACCGTAGGCCCGGTTCTTCCCGGGCGAGCCGGAATGCCTGGTGTTGGGCCACAGTACGAAGAGCGCCGTCGCGGATTGCGGTGTGGTCGTCGCAGCCTCTCCATGGCCTCAGGCCGTGCAGGGGCGCATCGCCACGTACGCAGCCGCCCGGCAGAGACGAGGGCTGCGGTGGGGACCGAACAGCAGGCAAAACGGCAATCGGGGACGAGACGGCGGCTCCTCTCCCTCGTGACCGCGACCTTCCTGACGCTCGGTGCGGGAGTGGCCCTCCTCACGGTTCCCTCGTCCGCCAACGCCGACCCGATCGAGCAGTGCACGGCCACCACCGGCGCCGTCGTCGCCGTCGACTTCGGACCCTTCGGCGGCAAGGTCGAGCGCGGCTGCGACACCACGCCGACGACCGGTTACGAGCTGCTGCACACCGGCGGCTTCACGACCGAGGGCACCGTCCACGACGGCCCGGCCTTCATCTGCCGCATGGGCAACGGCTCCTTCAACTCCGGTACGCAGTACCCCACTCCGGACAAGGAGGACTGCGTCCTCACCCCGCAGGCCACCGCGTACTGGTCGTACTGGATCGCCTCGCCCGGTCAGAAGAACTGGACCTACAGCCCGCTCGGTGCCATGTCGCGCACCCCGAAGCCCGGTGACGTGGACGCCTGGGTGTTCGGCGGCACCGACATCGGCGGCACTTCGGGCAAGCCCACCTTCTCCCCCGACGACGTGCGCGCGGGCGGCGGCGCCCCCTCACCGGACCCGACCGGGCCGACCGTGCCGCCGACCGTTCCGCCGGGCGCGGTCGACGTGGCCGCCGCCACCCGCTGGCTCACCGGGAAGCTGACGGACGGGGAGCGCGTCGTCGACGAGGGCTCCACCACTCCGAACCACTTCCTCACCAGCGAGGTCGTATTCGCCCTGGCCGCCACCGACAGGGAGAGCCCGGCGGCCCGGAAGGCCGCCGACTTCCTCGCCACGCCCGAGCAGACGGACGCGTACGCCTACCCGGCCGGCAAGGACGGGATCCCCGACGCCGGCGCCGCCGCGCGCCTCGCGCTCGTCGCCGAGGCCACCGGCAAGGACCCCCGTGCCTTCGGCGGCCACGACCTGCTCGGCGACCTCGTCAAGTACGTCTGCCCCAGGGACATCGGTGACGGTGAGACCGTCGAAGGCTGTCTGACCAGGGGGGACTTCCGGACCACCGGCCAGGCCGACGCCCAGGCCATGGCCGTCATCGCCCTCCTCAACGGTGGCGTGACGCCTCCCGCCGACGCCGTGAACCGGCTGAATGGCCTGCAGTGCGAGGACGGCGGCTTCACCGGCATCCTCATCCGCGCCGGCGAATGGTGCGACAGCGACGCGAGCTCCACGGGCCTGATCGCCCTGGCCCTCAAGCGGGCCGGCGGCCACGACGCGGCCGTCGAAAGGGCGCGGGCCCAGCTCAAGAAGTCCCAACTGGCGAGCGGCGCCTGGCCCTCCGCCTCCTTCATGACCACCGGCAGCCCGGCTTCCACCGGTTGGGCCGCCCAGGCCCTGCGCGCCCTCGGCGACGCCGGCCACGCGGACGCGGGCCTCTCGTGGCTCTCCAAGCACCAGTTCCCCGAGGGCGGTTTCGGCTTCGAGGCGGACGACACCGCATCGCGCGTGTTCGCCACCGTCCCCGTCGCCGTCGCGGGTGCCAAGAGCGACCTGGTGGCCCTGACGGGCAAGAAGGCCGACCCGACGCCGACGCCGACCGAGCCCAAGCCGACGCCCACGGATCCCAAGCCCACACCGACCGAGCCCAAGCCGACGCCCACCGAACCGAAGCCCACACCGACTGAACCGAAGCCCACGCCCACCGCCCCCAAGCCGACGGTCCCGCCGGGCGACGGACCGGACATCAAGAAGGGCGTGGCGTACCTCACCGCCCCCAAGCAGCTGATCCAGGGCCGCTACTACGAGAGCGAGCCCGGTGGGGGCCGTGCCGACTACGGCATGACCATCGACGGCGCCTACGCCCTCGCGGCCACCGGCGGTGACAACGCGACGCTGCGCAACATCGTCGACTTCTTCGACAAGGGCGGCAAGGACGCCCAGAACCGCGGCATCCACGACTGGACCCTCGTCGGCACGAAGTACGCGTCCGGCGGCTCCATCGGCAAGGCCGCCGTGCTCGCCGAGGCCGTGGGCCGCGACCCCCGCAACTTCGGCGGCCAGGACCTGATCTCCGCGCTCGCCAAGATCACCTGCCAGGCCAAGACCTCGACCCGCCAGGAGTGTGCGTCCAAGGGCAACTACGCCTACGCCACCTCCGTCTTCAAGCAGTCGCTCGGCGTCATCGCCCAGGTCCGCGCCGGCGAGACGGCCGCCGCGGCCGAGCCGATCGCGTACCTCAAGAGCCTCCAGGACCCCTCCGGCGGCTGGGTCAGCCTGATCGGCGAGCCCAGCACCACCGAGGTCGACTCCACCGCCATGGCCGCCATGACCGTGGACCTGCTGCCCGACGCCGACTCGCAGCGTGCCGTGGACCAGGCGCTGGCCTGGCTCGCGGCGCAGCAGAAGGCAGACGGCGGTTTCGAAGGCGCCTCCGGGAACTCCGTCAACTCCGCCGCCCTCGCCATCCAAGGGCTCTCGCTGGACGCGGCCAAGTACAGCGCCCAGATCGCCAAGGCCCGCACGTTCCTCGCGAGCCAGCAGAACGCCGACGGCGGCTTCAACGTCGCCAAGGGCAGCCAGCCCGGTTCCGACGTCCGGGCCTCCACCCAGGCCATCAGCGGCACCACCGGCGTCTCCTTCGGCACCCTCACCCGCAGCCTGGACGGCACCACCCCGCAGCCCGTCCCCAGCTCCACGGCCACCTCGGGCGGCACCGGTGGTACGAGTGGCAGCGGTGGTACGGGTGGTACGCCGGTCATCGTGACGCCCGGCGAGACCACGGGCGGCGCGGGCAGCGGCGTCGCCGTCGCGCAGGGCGGTCCGGGCGGTCCGGGCGGTCCGGGCGGTCCGGGCGGTCCGGGCGGTCCGGGCGGCAACCTCGCCTCCACCGGCGTCCAGGTCGGTGTGCTGGCGGGTACCGCAGCCGCGCTGACGCTGGCCGGCTGGCGCCTCGTCGTCATGGCGCGCGCACGCCGCAACCCCGCGGAGGCGGACCGATGAACTCCCGCTTCATGCGCGCCCTCGCCCGCGCAACGTCCGTGCTCGGACTGACGGTTGCGGCGTTCGCCGCCACCGCCGGCCCGGCCGGGGCCGCCCCGCAGCCGATGGGCCAGTGCACGACCTCGTCCGGTGTCGTCCTCGCGGTGGACTTCAGCCACTGGGGCGGGCCCGTCTACCGCTCCTGCGGCACCGCGCCCACCACCGGCTACGAACTCCTGAACCAGGGCGGCTGGGCGACCACCGGCACCGGCCACGACGGCCCCGCCTTCATCTGCCGGATCGGCTACAGCGGCCACCAGGGCGGCAAGCAGTACCCGACCCCGCAGCAGGACGACTGCGTCCTCACCCCGCCCGCCTCCGCCTACTGGTCGTACTGGCACGCGAACCCCGGCCAGAACACCTGGGAGTACAGCCAGCTCGGCGCCATGCTCTACAAGCCGAAGCCCGGCAGCGTCGACCTGTGGATCTTCGGCGGCACGAACATCGAGGGCACCGAGGGCAAACCCACGGTCACCCCCGACCAGTTGCGCGCCAAGAACACCAGGCCGACCGGCGGGCCCGCGCCCAAGGACACCCGCACGGCCGCTCCCCTCCCCCCGAGCGTCAACACGGGCCCCAAACCGGAGAACCCGCCGCCGCCGACCACGGCGCCCGGCCCCACGGCTTCGGAAAGCCCCTCGGCCTCGGCGAGCCCCTCCGAGAGCGTCTCGCCCACGCCCTCCGCGCCACCTTCGTCCAGTGCCCCCGCCGAGGCCGCGCCCGCACCCGGCCCCGCGGTCGTCGACGCGGCGCCCGCCGCCGACACCCAGCACGACGCGGGCTCGTACCTGCCCGCCGTCGCCACCGGAGCGCTGGTGCTGCTGATCGGCGCCGCCGCCGTGTTCGCGGCCAAGCGCCGCCGTCGTGCGGAGTAGCCGCGTGTCACGCACCATCACGGCCGCGGCCAAGCCGCCCGCGTCCGGCCTCGCGCCGGATGCGGGCGGCCGCCGTCTGCCCCGCACCGTGCATCCCGTCGCGTGGTGGATCTGGGCCCTGGCCCTGGCCACGGCGGTGAGCCGCACCAACAACCCGCTGCTGCTGTTCCTCGTCCTCGCGGTCCTCGGCTACGTGATCACCATGCGCCGTACCGAGGCCCCCTGGGCGCGGGGCTTCAAGTACTACCTCTACCTCGCGCTCACCGTCGTCGCGATCCGCGTCGTCTTCCGCGCCGTCTTCGCCACGGGCATCACGCCCCGCGACCACTTCCTCTTCTCCCTCCCCCACATCCCCACCCCCGACTGGTACGCGGGCATCCAGCTCGGCGGGCCGGTGTCGCTGGAAGCGCTGCTCTCGGCCGCGACCGACGGGCTGCGCCTGGCCTGCATGCTGTGCTGCATCGGCGCCGCCAACACCCTCGCCAACCCCAAACGGGCCCTGCGCGTCCTGCCCGGCGCCCTCTACGAACTCGGGGTCGCCGTCACCGTGTCCATCAGCGTCGCACCCCAGCTGGTGCAGAGCGTCCAGCGCGTCCACCGGGCCAAGCGGCTGCGGGCCGGCCGCGCCAAGGGGCTCCGGGCCCTGCGCGGCATCATCGTCCCCGTCCTCGAAGACGCCCTGGAGCGGTCCCTGCGGCTGGCCGCTGCCATGGACTCCCGCGGCTACGGCCGCGCCGGCACGGCCACCCGCCGCTCCCGCCGTCTGACGGGCGCCCTGATGCTGCTCGGCATGTGCGGCCTGTGCGCCGGGGCGTACGGCCTCCTCGACGCCACCGCGCCGAAGCTGCTCGGGCTCCCCGCCATGGGCGCGGGCGCCCTGCTGTGCTTCGCCGGACTCCGCCTCGGCGGCCGCCGCATCACCCGCACCACCTACCGGCCCGACCCCTGGCGGGCCGCGGAGTGGGCCGTCGCGGGCTGCGGCGTCCTGTCCGCGGTACTCCTCTTCAGCAACGCCGGCTTCAACGCCGCCGAGCTCAACCCGTCCATCTACCCGCTCAGCTGGCCCGCGCTGCCGCTGGTACCCGCCGCGGCGATCCTCCTCGCCGGGACCGCCGGCTTCCTGGCACCGCCCCCGGCCGCCCCCGCCCGACCGGCCGCTCCCGCCCGATCGACCGCCCCCGTACAGCGCACCGAGGAACCCAAGTGATCCACTTCGACCAGGTCACCGTCCAGTACGAGGACACGGCCGAACCCGTGCTGCGCGACGTGGACCTGACCGTCGAGGAGGGCGAACTCTGCCTCGTCGTCGGCCACACCGGCGTCGGCAAGTCCACCCTGCTCGGCGCCGTCAACGGGCTCGTCCCGCACTTCACCGGCGGCACTCTCTACGGGCGCGTCCTCGTCGACGGCCGCGACACCGCCGACCACCCGCCGCGCGAACTCGCGGATGTGGTCGGCGTCGTGGGACAGGACCCGCTCGACGGTTTCGTCACCGACACCGTCGAGGAGGAACTCGCCTACGCCATGGAACAGTTGGCGGTCCCCCCGGCCACCATGCGCAAACGCGTCGAGGAGACCCTCGACCTCCTCGGCCTCGCCGACCTCCGCCACCGCGCCCTGCACGAGCTCTCCGGCGGGCAGCAACAGCGTGTCGCCATCGGCTCGGTCCTCACCGCCCACCCCCGGATCCTGGTCCTCGACGAGCCCACCTCGGCCCTGGACCCGACCGCGGCGGAGGAGGTGCTCGCCGCCGTCACCCGGCTCGTGCACGACCTGGGCGTCACCGTCCTGCTCGCCGAACACCGTCTGGAACGCGTGGTCCAGTACGCCGACCGCGTCATCCACCTCCCCGGCGACGGCCGCGTCGTCTCCGGTACGCCCGCCGAGATCTTCCGTACGTCCTCCATCGCCCCGCCCATCGTGGAGCTCGGCCGCGCCGCGGGCTGGAACCCGCTCCCCCTCTCGATCCGCGACGCCCGCCGGGCCGCGGCACCGCTGCG
This sequence comes from Streptomyces sp. NBC_01294, assembly GCF_035917235.1. NCBI lineage: Bacteria > Bacillati > Actinomycetota > Actinomycetes > Kitasatosporales > Streptomycetaceae > Streptomyces > Streptomyces sp. NBC_01294. The sequence continues at coordinate 7,912,957 of NZ_CP108423.1, read as the reverse complement.
CACCCGGCTGGCCGGCGCCGCTCCCCCGCCGGTACGGCCCGCTCCCGCCGCGGACGGCACGGAGCTGCTCACCGCGCGCGGCGTCACCGTCGCCTACCACGGCGTGCCGGCCGTACGGGAGGTCGATCTGACCCTGCACGGAGGCGAGGTCACCGCGCTCATGGGCCGCAACGGCTCCGGCAAGTCCTCCCTCCTGTGGGCCCTCCAGGGGTCCGGTCCCCGCAAGGCCGGCTCCGTGGCCGTCGGTGCTCCCGACGGCCCGAAACCGCGGGATCCGCAGAAGCTCTCCGCCGCGGACGCGCGGCAGTTGGTCGGCCTGGTCCCGCAGACCCCAACCGACCTCCTCTACCTGGAGTCGGTCAAGCAGGAACTCGACCAGGCAGACGCCGAGTCCGGGGTGTCGGCGGACGGGATCCGGGCCCGCACGATCCTGGACCGACTGGCTCCCGGCATCCCCGACACCACCCACCCCCGCGACCTGTCGGAGGGCCAGAAGCTCGCCCTCGTCCTCGCGATCCAGCTGACCGCCGCCCCCCGGGTGCTGCTGCTGGACGAGCCCACCCGCGGACTCGACTACCGCGCCAAGGGCGAACTGATCCGCATCGTCGACGACCTGGCCGCCGAGGGGCGCGCCGTGGTGATCTCCACGCACGACGTGGAGTTCGTCGCCCGGGCCGCCGACCGCGTCGTGGTCATGGCCGAGGGTGACGTCGTCGCCGACGGCCCGACCACCGAGGTCATCGTCGCCTCCCCCGTCTTCGCCCCGCAGACCGCGAAGATCCTGGCCCCGCTGCCCTTCCTCACCGTGGACCAGCTGGCCGCCGTACTCCCCGCCGACGGAACGGACCCGGACGCGTGAGCACGTACACCGCGGCCATCCGCATCCGCGCCCGGGCCGGGATCGTCATCGGCATGGCGGCCTTCCTCGGGGTCGTCGCGTTCTTTTGGCCGTTCCTCGTCGCCCCGGGCAAGTTCGGCTCGAACTACGCGCCGCCCCTGATCTTCGGTGTCCTGCTCGTCATCGTGCTGTGCGTGGTGATCTCCGAGATCGCCGAGGGCGGCATCAACTCCAAGGCCCTGGCGATGCTGGGTGTCCTGTCGGCCGTCAACGCCGCCATCCGCCCGCTGGGCGCGGGGACCGCCGGCATCGAGACGGTGTTCTTCATCCTCGTCCTGGCCGGCCGCGTCTACGGCCCCGGCTTCGGCTTCACCCTGGGCTGCACCTCGCTCTTCGCCTCCGCCCTCATCACGGGCGGCGTCGGGCCCTGGATGCCGTACCAGATGTTCGGCTGCGCCTTCGTCGGCATGCTGGCCGGCTTCCTGCCGAAGGCCACGGGGCGCCGGGAGGTCGCCCTGCTCGCCGTCTACGGCTCCGTGTCCGGCTACCTCTTCGGTTTCCTCCTCAACCTCTCCTTCTGGCCCTTCTCCCTCGACCCGAACAGCTCCATCGCCTACCTCCCCGGTCTTCCCTTCACCGAGCAGTTCCAGCGCTACCTCGCCTTCGACCTGGCCACCTCCCTCGGCTGGGACACCGGCCGGGCCGTCACCAACTTCGTCTGCATCTGCCTGGCCGGCCCGGCCGTCCTGACCGTCTTCCGCCGCGCCGCCCGCAAGGCCCGCTTCCACGCCCCCATCCGCTTCGCACCCCGTACGGTCACGGCCCCTCCCTGGCGGGCCGGGCGAGCGGGCGAGCGGGCCGGGGATGACGGCTACCCGTCTGCCGAGGCTGCCGCCGGTAGTCGCTGGTCACGGAGGCGAACATGACCGCCCGGGTGTCACCGGCGGCCCGCAGCAGTGCGGCGTGGGACATGGCCACGACGAAGGGGGCCAGGCTCAGCAGTGCCAGTGGTGTCGCGGCCGAGGGGCAGGTTGAGGGCGGTGTACATCGAGACCCGCGTGGCTCCGATGCCGGCGCACGCCCTGGAGGGTGAACGAGACGGCGGCGAAGGCAACGGCGAAGGCCATCACCCGCAGGGAGGCGGCGCCCGGCCCGATCAGGTCGTCCGGGGCGCCCAGCAGCGACAGGACCGGGCCGGCCGTGGCGCACGCGTGCATTCCGCGCCGTGCACGGCGACGGTCCCGGCGAGGCCAGGCGGTCCGGTGCGAGTCTGCAGTCCCCGCCACGGCTGTCCTTCCGCCTCACCGTCGAAGGGAGCAGCAGCATGCGGTACCGGGTCGTGGAGAAGGATGAGTTCCGTGTGGTCGGCAGGAAGGTGCGCGTCCCCCTCGTGCACGAGGGAATGAACCCTGCCCTCGCCGACTTCATCCGGGGCATCGGGCAGGAGACGCTGCAGCGCATGCAGAGTCTGTCCGACCAGGAGCCGCAGGGGATCGTAGGGGTGAGGGACAACCTCGACCCGAGTCGGGGATGCCGGCTCCCCACAGGGAACGGTCGCCCGGTGAACCTCCCGTACCGGGCCTGCGTCTTCTCTCTCGATCGTCACTACACGCACAGGAGAAGAGACCGTTGACCGACAAGGAAGTTGAGCAGACCGACGAGCGGGGTTACGGCCCGGGGCCCTGGTGGGCGGAACTCGGTGCGTGGGGGGCTGTCGGACTGATCGTCGTCGGGGTTGTCTCGGCCCTGTGGGTCTTCCTCCGGCTGCCCGGCACCCCGGAGAACCTGGCGACCGGCTACTACCAGGCCGCCAAGGTCCTCGCCATCGGCCTGGTACTCGCAGGAAGCGCCCTGCTGGGCCGCCGCCGTCCGGTTGCTGCCCGGGGAGCAACGTCAGACGGCGCGGCTTCCTGAATCCCGCATAGTCTCATCCATCCGGGGGGCAGGGACCCGGCAGGCAGGGACCGGCCGGGGCCGGTCGGGCGGCGTCCGGCGGCTGCGACCGTCAGGAGGCCGGGGGCGGGGGCGGGGCTCCCGGGTCCTTGCGGTCGCGGTCGTCCTTCTTCCCCCCGGGTGCCTCGTCCTGCGCCGGGCCGATGCGGAACTCGAAGCCGCCCGCGTACTTCTCGTGGCCCGCGATCACGGCGTCCTCCAGCGCCTCCTCGGCGAGTTCGCCGCGTACGATCAGCGGGTCCTGGCGGAGGTCCCGCAGAGGGCCCAGCACATGCCGATCATCACCAGGACGAACGGTGCCGCGACGAGGATCGTCAAGTGCTGCAGGCCCGCGAGGGCGTCGCCCTTGCCCTCGCCGACGAGCAGCATCACGGCCGCCACGCTCCCGGTCACCACGCCCCAGAAGATGACGATGAACCGGGCGGGTTCGAAGGTGCCCTTCTGGGAGAGGGTGCCCATCACGATCGACGCGGCGTCGGCGCCGGAGACGAAGAAGATGCCGACCAGAACCATCACGAGCAGGCTCATCACGCCGGCGATCGGGAACTCCTGGAGCACACCGAAGAGCTGCGCCTCGGGCGTGGTCGCTTCGCCGAGTTTCCCCTGCTCCTTCAGGCGCATGGCCGTACCGCCGAAGACGGCGAACCAGACGAGACTCACGGTGCTGGGCACCAGGATGACGCCGCCGACGAACTGACGGATCGTACGGCCCCGGCTGATGCGGGCGATGAACATGCCGACGAACGGCGTCCAGGAGATCCACCAGGCCCAGTAGAAGACCGTCCAGCTGCTCAGCCAGTCGGCGACGTCACCGCCGCCCGTGGACGCCTCGGTGCGGCCGATCAGCTGGGGCAGCTCGCCGAAGTAGGCGGCGAGGGACGTCGGGATCAGGTCGAGGACCAGGACGGTGGGGCCGACGACGAACACGAAGGCCGCGAGGATGACGGCCAGCACCATGTTGATGTTGGAGAGCCACTGGATGCCCTTGTCCACGCCGGAGACGGCGGAGAAGATGAAGCAGACGGTCAGTACGCCGATGATGGCGACGAGCAGCCCCGTCCCGGCCTTGCTCAGCCAGCCCACCTCGTGCAGGCCGCTGCCGATCTGGAGCGCGCCGAGCCCCAGGGACGTGGCGGAGCCGAACAGCGTGGCGAAGATCGCCAGGATGTCGATCACCCGGCCGGCTGCGCCCTCGGCGCGCTTCTTCCCGAGGAGCGGGATGAAGACGGCGCTGATCGTCTGCCGCCTGCGGCGCCGGAAGGTGCTGTACGCGATGGCCAGCCCGACGACCGCGTAGATGGCCCACGGGTGCAGCGTCCAGTGGAAGAGCGTGGTGGCGAGCGCCGTCTGCATGGCCTCCGCCGAGTCGGCGGGGTCGGTGCCAGGCGGCGGAGAGGTGTAGTGCGCGAGGGGTTCGCTGACGCCGCAGAACATCAGGCCGATGCCCATGCCGGCGCTGAACATCATGGCGACCCAGGAGACGGTGCTGAACTCCGGCTTCTCGTGCTCCTGGCCGAGCTCGATCCGTCCGTACCGGCTGATGGCGAGCCAGAGCGCGAAGACGACGAACCCCGAGGCGGCCAGGACGAAGGCCCAGCCGCCGTTGTGCATCAGGCCGCTCAACAGGGTGTCGGAGACGCGCTCCAGCGCGCTGGTGGCCGTGACGCCCCAGATCACAAAGCCCAAGGTCAGCACGGCCGTCACGCCGAAGACCACCCGGTCGGTGACGGGCGCCTTGTCCTCGTGCGGGTGGCGGCCGGGCAGGGCCGCACTCACGGGCAGCCGCAGCCTCTGCCCCGGTTTACGTTGCTCCTGAGACACAGGCGGCGCCTTCCGCGATCATTGCCCGATTTGGCTTCCGTTATCCCGTACCACGGCGGGCACACACACCTGTCCCGGTATCAACAGGCAGCAATCGGGCACCCCTCTGCGAGGTGGGGCCGCACAGGTGTCGAGGAGGAGCGGCACGAGAGCAGGCTCGGCCCGGGAGAGGGAAGATCACGATCATCCGGCTAAGGGGGCATCTGCTCCCCCGCGTTGCCCAGCCGGCTGCTCCAGCCTGATGGCGCACGCGTGCATGTCGCAGTTGGGTCATGTCGCAGTTGCGCCGCATGAAGCCGGTGTCGCCTCGGCCTGATCGGCGGATCATTCCCACAGCCGGTGATCACCGGTGCACGGAAGAAGGCTCCCGCTCGTGGCTTCGGCCCGTCCGGGGCCGGATGTCAACAGGGTCGACATCGATCGGCGGCGGTGTGTCGGCGGCAGTACAGCCGTACGTCCCACTGCCCTGCCGGGGGTTCCGTGCTGCAAGGCGCGCCTTCGTCTCGGGTCGGACCCTGCGATCCATCCGTGGGCGCAAGGTGTACGAGCGAGAGGAAACCATGAGGTTCGAGTTCACGAGACCAGCGTTCAGCACGGTCGTGGGGATCAGCATGCTGCTGGTCGCCGGCACACCGTCGACATCCCTGGCACTTGCAAATCCCGCCGGCACAGCATCGCCTTCGGCTTCGACGTCCAGCCTCCCCGGCAAGGATGCCTCGGCCGGCGCGCAGCAGTGGATCCCGCTGATCACCGGCGACCGGGTGGCGGTGAACGCGAAGGGCGAGGTCGTCGCCAGATATCCCGCCAAGGGACGTGAAGACATCCCCATCTTCACTGAGACCGTCGGCAAACATACCTACGCTGTGCCCGCTGACGCGCGGGCTCTCATCGACAGTGGCCGGCTGGACCGGCGCCTGTTCGATGTGACCACGCTGAGCTCGCCCTTCCACGCGAAGCACCAGGACGTGCGGCTCATCGTCATGTACGAGGGGGCTCGCCCGGCGGCCAGGACGGCGCTGTACTCAACCGCCGGCGCCGAGGTGCAGCGCACCCTGCCGAGCATCAACGCGGATGCCGTGACCGCACCCGTGAACAGTGCCGCGAAGCTGTGGTCCACGCTCACCAGCGGGACGGCCGACGCCACGAACCGCACAGCCGCGCCGGGCATCGCCTCGGTGTGGCTCGACGGTGTCGTCGAGGCCACCCTCGACAAGAGCGTGCCTCAGATCGGCGCTCCCGCGGCCTGGGACGCCGGGTTCGACGGAGCCGGCGTCCGCATCGCGGTCCTGGACAGCGGAGTCGACTCCACGCATCCCGACCTGGCCGGGCAGGTGGTCGCCGAGCGCAACTTCTCCGCGTCACCGAACATGAAGGACCTGTACGGTCACGGCACGCACGTCGCGTCCATCGCGGCCGGCACGGGGGCGAAGTCCGGCGGCACCCACAAGGGTGTGGCGCCGGGCGCTCGGATCCTCAACGCCAAGGTCCTCGACGACAAGGGCACAGGCTCCATGTCCGGTGTCATCGCCGGCATGGAGTGGGCGGCGGCCGAGAAGGTCGACATAGCCAATCTCAGCCTCGGCTCGACCGATGCTCCGGGGACCGACCCGATGGAAGCGGCCGTCGAAAAGCTGTCGGCGGAGAGTGGAACCCTCTTCGTCATCGCGGCCGGCAACAGTGGCGGTGCCGGCACGGTCGCCACGCCCGGCAGCGCGGACGCCGCCCTCACCGTCGGCGCGGTGGACAAGCAGGACCAGCTCGCCAGTTTCTCCAGCGCCGGCCCGCGCGTGGGTGACAGTGCGATCAAGCCGGACCTGACGGCACCCGGAGTGGACATCGCGGCCGCCATCCCGGAAGACAGCCTGCTGGCCAACATCGGCGCTCCGCCCGTGAATGGCTACAAGGGTCTCAACGGCACGTCGATGGCCACGCCGCACGTGGCCGGTGCAGCGGCCATTCTCGCCCAGCAGCATCCCGACTGGAGCGCCGACGACATCAAGAAGGCGCTGGTCGGCTCGACGAAGCCGGGCGCCCACACGGCGTTCGAGCAGGGCTCCGGCAGGGTCGACCTGGGCAGGGCACTCAAGCAGTCCGTGATCAGCCGGGAGACCTCACTCTCCTTCGGTCTCGCGCAGTGGCCGCACACCGGCGACCAGCCGGTCGCCAAGAACCTCACGTACCGCAACACGGGGAGTGCTTCGGTCACGCTGAAGCTGACCGTGAACGCGACCGGGCCGGACGGCAACCCCGCGCCCCAGGGCATGTTCACGGTTGACGAGCAGGTCACGATCGCGGCGCACGGCGAGGCCACGGTGCAGGTCACCGCCGACACCCGCCTCGGAGGTGACCTGCACGGTACCTACTCCGGGCGGATCACCGCCACGGGCGGCGGACAGAGCGTCGGCACCGCCGTGGGCGTGGAGCGCGAGTCGGAGCGGTACACCGTCACATTCAAACCCCTGGACCGCACGGGCAAGCCCATGCCGGCCCCGGCTTGGAATGCCACCCTGCAGGGCCTGGCCGGCCCCGCGGAGACCACCTTCGCGCCCCTGAACGAGGGCCAGTACTCGATACGCGTCCCCAAGGGCCGATACCTCGTCAACTCCGTACTCAAGGTGGATCCGGCTGGTTCCTACGCCCAGGGCATGGACTGGATCAACCAGCCCAGACTCGACATCACCGCGGACACCACGGTGACGCTGGACGCACGCACCACCAAGCCGATCGATGTCACCGTACCGAACGAGCACGCCCAGCAGGCGATGGGCCACATCGCCCTGTACACGGCGCAGGCGAGCGGAGCAGGAATCGGGTACGGACTCATCACGAAGTCGTTCGAGCGGTTCCGCACCGCTCACATGGGTCCGAAGGTGGACCTCAGCGAACAGCCGCTGAGTCAGGCGCTGTCCGTCACGTTCACCACCGGCGCGACCGGGCACGACGACTACCACCTGACCTACGCGCCGAAGGGCGACACGCTCCTGACCGGCTTCACCCACCACCCCAAGTCCCGCGACTTCGCCAAGGTCGAACAACGGCTCGGGGCAACAGCCAAGAACCAGCTCGGCTTCGTCACCATGCGCTCGGAGCAGGGCGGCGGCTTCGGCACTCCGCGCGCCCTTCCTTACACCGGTACCATGCACCTTCTCTCGTCCAGCCCCACCTGGTGGTCCAAGTTCACCCAGGTCGACATGAACGACGTTGAGCAGAGTTCCCACTACGAGGACGGACAGCAGTTCAAGCCGGGTCGCTCGTACAAGCAGACATTCAACGTGGGTGTCTTCGGCCCCGACCTGCCTCCGGGCGCCGGCCTCATACGCGCCGACGAAACCCTGAACGGCGATCTTCCCCTCTTCTCGGACGGCAACGGTCACTTCAACCTCAACGGGATGCCCCACACGGAAGCCCGCACCGAGCTCTACCGCAACGGCGAGCTGGTCAGTTCGAGCATCAACCCGATGGACGTCTTCTACATCGCGGAGCCCGAACGAGCCGACTACCGCCTGACAGCCATGATCGACCGGAGCACGCTGGCCCCCCGTGTCTCCACGCGCGTCACCTCGAGCTGGACGTTCTCCTCCGAATACGCCCCCGGAGTCACCGCTCTCCCCGTCTCCGTGGTCCGCTTCACCCCCGCGCTGTCCCTCGACAACACCGCCAAGGCGGGGGCGAAGATGCGGGTCCCCGTGACCGTGAAGGGCTCTGCCGCCGGGAACAACCTCAAGTCCCTGTCGGTGTACGCCTCGTACGACGGGGGAGCCCACTGGCACAAGCTGACCGTGCGTGACGGTCGGGTCGAGGTGACCAACCCCAAGGCCGGCGGCAGCGTTTCCTTCAAGGCCAAGGCCGTCGACAAGCAGGGCAACGCCGTTGAACAGACCATCTCCCACGCGTATCTGACCAAGTAGACATTCGGTCTCACGGCAGACTCGGGGCATCGTGGGTCGAACGAGATCCTTGACCCATCCTTCCCGGGCGAGCAGAAAAGAGGCCGACGACGCTCCGGTTCAAGTGCGCCCGGGTCGCTGATCCCCGGACGCATCAGAGGTAACCGGACGGTCGAACGCGGCTCAACCCCGCTGTCCCACTCGCAGGCACACCAGCGAGTGGGACAGCGGACTGCGTCCTGCTCCTCCTCGCTGACGGGCACTGCGATTCCGGCCCAGACCGGCTCCACTGGCGCACACCCGAGGTGGTGCGGACCAGCCCGTCCGGCGGACCGGGCCGTCGGCGTGAGGCCGGTCTGGTGCGGCGTGACACCAACACCTCGTCACGACAGGCCGACCGGCTACCGCACTCGGTATCAACGCCCCGCCATCGACCCACGGCTGCAGACGTGGTGACTCCTTGCGCTGGACCAAGTCCAGGTCGGCCGCGGTGCCGACGGGATTCGAACCCGCGGACAGATAGGGGCAGGCCCGCCCCGTCTCCGTCAGTCGCCGTGGGAAGGACCTCGCCCACGTCGATCGCAATGGGCCGCTCTGCCACGGCACCGCAACCTGCGGGAATGCGCGCGCTCCCGCTCCGACCCAGGGTAGAGATCTCGCTCTCCGCGGGCGAGTCCATTTCCGGGACACCGCCAACCGCCGCCACGGGATCACAGGAGTCGTGCCGGAACCCGAGCACCAGCAGCACTTGTTCATCAGTCGGAGCAGTGTCCGCGGTCGGCTGCGACGCGAACAGTTACGGGACCGTGGCTGCGGAGGGCTTCTACTTCGATTCGACGTGTCCCACCGGGTCGGGTCCGGTCGCCAGCGCCTCGCAGGCGACCTGCCAGGCAGAGGCGCCGGGGTGGAGCTGGGTGTGGAGGTAGGCCGCCGTGAGCCGGGCCAGGGCGGCGACTCGCTCGGGGTTCTCGTCGGTGGTCTCGGCGGCGTCGTAGCCGGCGATCCCGCCGAGCCCGTGCTCCGCGTCGAACAGGGTGAGCAGGGTCTTGGGGCCGGGGGCCAGAGTGTAGGAGTCGGCGTGCCAGGCCGGCCCCATGTCGGTGAAGTGCCGGGAGTCGTCCTTGTCGCCGGCGACGACCAGCGCGGGTGCGGTCATGGTCGAGAAGTCGACGGCCCCGATGATCGGCCACCGCTCGGCCATGGGTCCGTTGAGGACGTCACCGCCCCTGCCGGGCGCGGCGAGCAGTACTCCCGCCTTGATCCGGGGCTCGACGACATGCACCACGTTCCCGGTGTCGGGGTCGGTGAGCCCGGCACCCAGCAGGAGGGCGGCAGTGAAGCCTCCGAGCGAGTGTCCCGCGAGGGCGACCTTGGTGTGGTCGATCCGTCCGGCGAGCTGCGGCACGGCGTTCTCGATCACGTCGAGCCGGTCGAGGATGTGGGTCATGTCCTCGGCTCGGGAGCGCCAGAAGTCGGGTGCGCCGGGGGCGTCGGCGACCAGGTGGGTCAGTGTGCTGGAAGTGAGGTGGGTGGGTTGGACGACGACGAATCCGTGTGCCGCCCAGAAGTTGGCGAGCGGAGCGTAGCCGTTGAGCGAGGAGAGGTGGTTCGAGGGGCCGTGGCCATGGGAGAGGAGGATGACGGGGAGGGCGGTACCGGTCGCGGGTGCGGAGACGCGTACCTGGAGATCCACGGGACGTCCGGGCACGGACAGGACCACAGGGCTGAAGGACAGAACCGGGACGGGCGCGGGCAAGGCGTCGGCGGCGGTGGATGTGCTCACGATGTGGGCTCCCTTTCGGTGGCGCCTGCCGCCCGCCGGCCTCCTGTAGCCGGCGGGCGGAGAAGACGGTCAGGGGCATCCCGTTTCGGCTAAGCTGAAACGGAACGTTGCTCCATTTAGTATCCGGAGCGTCGCTCCGTTTTGTCAATCGGTATCGACGGTGTCGAAGGAGAACGTGATGGCCGCCGAGGATCCTGCGGGGAATGCGCCGTCCCGAAGCAAGCGGGCTGACGCCCAGCGCAATCGGGAGACGGTGCTCACTGCCGCGGCCGAGGTGTTCGTCACCTCCGGCGTCGACGCGCCGATCCGCCAGATCGCGGCGCAGGCGGGCGTCGGGATGGCCACGATCTACCGCCACTTCCCGACCCGGGCGGACCTCGTCACCGCCGTGTACCAGCACCAGATCGAGGCATGCGCCGAAGCCGGCCCGAACCTGCTGGCCATGGCCGACTCACCGCTCGACGCACTGCACCAATGGATCGATCTCTTCGTCGACTTCCTCGTCACCAAGCACGGCCTCGCCGACGCCCTGCAGTCCGACAGCGACCGCTTCGCCGCGCTGCACGCCTACTTCCTCGACCGCCTGCTGCCCGTCTGCGCCCACCTGCTCGACGCCGCAGTCGAGGCCGGCGACATCAGGCCCGGCACACAGCCCTACGAGCTGATGCGCGGCATCGGCAACCTCTGCATCGGACGCGACAACGACCCCCGCTACGACCCCCGACGGCTGATCGCCCTCCTCCTCCAGGGACTTCAGCGACCACAGACGTCCTGATGCCGACGAGCAACTCGCAAACCAGGCCATGCCGACGGCGAACCAGGGGACGTCATCCCGATGCGCCGCAACTCGACAGACGCAGGCCACCGACCCTGCCGACCCTCTGGACGGCAGGGTCAGTCCGCGTCCGCGAACAAGGTGCTGATGTTGTTCCATATGAAGGCGTCCTTCCAGTCCGGACGCCCTTCAGCCCAGCCGCTCAAGGCAGCGATCACCCGATCCTGGGAGATCGTCCGGGTCTGGTAGTGCTCCGCCGCGGTCCCCTCACGGAACTCCAGCTGATAGGTGTTGTCATCCCTCAGCCACACCTGCACGTACCAGTCGCCGTCCGCCCCGTCGTCGACTCGCTCGACGATCACAAAGGCGTTGCCCCGGCCGAGGTTCGCCACCATCCGGCTCAACGCCGACGGCTTCGGGTTTCCCACCAGGCGACCATGTTCATCTCTCGCGCGCAGCATGGCCCGATCATCGCCCACGGGTCTGACAGCAGCCGCTGAGCAACCGGGCGCACTCGACCGGGCAGCCGGCGTGAGCCTCTCCCAACTCGACGCTATGGCCTACTGCATGCCTGTCGTAGCCCCTGGTAGGATCCTCGATCTCGATCCGCAGCCTTGGTTCTGCGTCCATGCGGCACGGCAGCGGCCGTCCGGTGACGGGCCAGGTGCAAGATCCACGCCAACGCGTCGAAGGGTCTTGCTGTGAAGAGGTTCGAGCAGAATGAGACGGCACCGGAAGCCGAAGGCGTTTACCTGCTGACCGTCGTCAGCCCCCGTAAGGGCGAAGGCACCAGCCCGACCGGGATCGTCGGCCGGTGCCTGGCACGGCAACTGCTCACCATGGGCCGGCACGTGCGGGTCATCGCCGAGCGGGACCAGTGCGGCGGCTGGCCTGACACGGTCGAAGTCGTCGAAGGCTCCATCACCCGGCCGCTGGAGTGCGCCCGAGCCTTCGACGGGGTCGAGTCCGCGTTCCTCGCCGGAGCCCATCCCTCCACGGTCCAGGACGCCTTGACCCTGGCGCGGAACGCCGCCGCCAGGAGGATCGTCCTGTTGTCGTCACACGGGCCGGAGTACGAGGAGGCGAATCCGCCGGAGACCTGGTTCTGGCTGGCGATCGAGAAGGCGGTGGAGCGCTCGGGCATCGCCTGGACGCACATCCGGCCGTCGGCTGTGATGGGTGCCGTCATCGAGGGGACCTACCCGGCCACAGGGTCGGACTGGCCTGACACCGTCCGCGCCGACGGGGTGATCCGTGAGGCTTTCCTCGACCAGGGCCACTACCCCTTCATTCACGAGGAGGACCTCGCCGCCGTAGCGGCTGCGGCCCTGATCGGCGATGACTTCACCGGGACGGTCATCGAGGCGGTGGGCCCGCCGCTGAGCACACGTTCACGCGTACGGAGCATCGCTGCTGCTCTCGGCCGCGACATCGATACGATCGAGCTGGCGCCGGACGAGAGCCGGGCGATCTGGCAACATCTTGGCTGGCCCGCCGGTGCGATCGACGTGACGCTGTACGCCCTTGAAGAGTACGGCGCCCGATTCACCGAACTCGTTCAGTGGACGGCCGACCAGCGGCCGTCCGTGGGTGACATCACCGGCCGTCCGCTGCGCACCTACGACGACTGGGTAAGCGAGAACATCGACTCATTTCGCTGACCTCGGCTTCATAGCCACCCTGAACAGCTTCCTCGCGGAGTGCGGGCGGCCGCTGGACGCAGGGGTGCGCGAGCAGCTGGAGGAGTTGTGTGGGCAAGCCCATGAGGCCAGCACCGGCCGTCCAGTTGGAAAACCCTGCTTGACGAGGGCACAGCCATCGCCGGGGCCGGCGAGTCGCTCGAAGGCGCTGTTTCCGACGGGTCAAGGCAGGCCATCAGCGTGGAGGCAGGCCGGGAGCCCCCGGCACAGCCCCCGCCACGCAATGTGTCCCACAGGGCCCGAGCAGGCTGTACCGAGCCGTTGGTCGGCAAGGCTCTCACCGCCATCGGACTCTGGTGGCCTGCGTCGTCATCTGGGCGGCGTGAGCGGTGGTGACGGGACCGGAGCGCGATGTGCTCTATCCGCATGCCGAGTAGCCCGGGCTTCTGCTCGCCGTCTGCGCCCCGCTCATTCTGGCAGCCGCGGTCATCGTGCCGTTCGCCACCGGCGCCGACAAACTGGGGCCGGTGGTACGCAGAACTCGGCCGGCACCGGGCCGACTGCGCCGCGCACGGGGCCGCGTCGTGCCGTCGGCCCGCTACCCGCCCGACTGGGACTGGTCCTGGCCTGCGCCTTCTTCGGTGGAGCCGGCCTGCTCCTGGAGTTCCTTGAAGGGCGTCTGCGCGGTGGAGCCCCGCACCTTCGCGAGACCATACCGATCAATGATCTTTTGGTTGAAGTAGGGAAATTTAGGATCGAAAATTATCCTGTCGCCCGGCGGCGACATGGCCACATCTATGCGCGGCCACTCACCATTGGAGACGCGCCACACCATTATACGCTGCTGACCCCGGGTCACATTGAGAATCTCACTGCTGTTTGAAATCCGGGATTCATTCTTGTATTTCGCATCGTGAGGTTCCCGAGGGCCCAGCCCCTTCCCTTGCCTCGTGAGCTCCTCGACGGTCACCCGGGACTGCTCGTAACCGGCAGGCAGTATCATCCTGTCTTTCCTGACCACGTACACTTCGGTCTGCGCCCTGATTGCCTCGTAGTCCGCGTTTTTGGGGATCTCGACGACCGCATCCTGCGCGATTTCTTCCCCTGGATTCAGAACGCGACCCGCCGGCGTGACGAACTCGCCATCATAGATCTTTTTGAACAAAGGGGGCCTGTCCTCGGAAGTAATGTTCGCGGGCCCGCCATGGATCCAGTAGATACTGCCGAGCACATAGACCGGAATCTGGCCGTCGTTCTTTACATAGAGATGCACCGTCACGTACACCACCGCCCCCGTTCCATCCGCGCTCGCCTCCTTGAATTCGGCTCCGCTCATGATCAGCGGGATGGTCGCATAGGGGACGTAGAACTGCGCATACGCCAGGTTGATGCTGGCCAGGAGGGTGGGGATGATCGCCCCGATCGCGATTCTCCCGGGATTGCGCAGACCCTTCCACGCCCGGGATCTGATGAGTCCGATACCCGCCGCCACAGACCCGATGAGGAAGAATATTGCGATCGCGGACCATCTGTTGAAATGTTCGCCGATCTGCAGGAGGAGAAGCGAGGAACTGCCGAGAAATACGATGACGACTCCGACCAGAACAGCGACTCCCGAATAGCGCCATTTTCGCTTGTGCCAATAGTCGAGAGTGGCCGCCGAGGCGATCAGCATCATCAGGCCTGCGGCAAGGATCGTATATCCGGCGATTCGTCCGCCGAAGGTCAGGGCATCACGGCTGTCCGCCCAGCCGATCTTGATGAGCAGGCATGCGGGCAGGAGGAAGCCGACAAACATGATTCCGCCGACCGCTCGTCGATGCACCACTCGATCCGGCCAGACAGCGTCGCCCCCGCCGACCCAATGGATGTCGTGCCCGACTTCCGAACCGGCATGGCGCAGGAGTATTTCGAGTTCCCTGAGGGACCGCACCTTGCCCGCGGATTTCCCGTCGATGGTGACTTTCCGCCAGCCGAGGTCATCAGGCGCCCCTACGGTTACCTCGGGCGTGTTCGCCATACCATCAGCCTGCCGCGTGTCCGCAGGACGCGCCCCTGGAGCGGTCCGTACTACCCCTCCCTGCGGGGTCACACCCATCGGAGTGCGCTCGACCCGGCGCGGGGTGAAGCTGGTCATGACGTGTTGGTGTCGCTCATCCTCAGAGGAACTCCCATGCGTACACGACTTCTCGGGTTCACCGCTGCTCTGCTACTGGCCGCTCTTGGCGCCCTGGGTCCCACTGCGCAGGCAGCCGTACCTGCTGTACCTGCCATCGACGGGCCGGCGTGTGTGCAGGGTGGCGGAACGGTGGAGTACGACTCCGGTGCCGGCATCTGGACCTGCGTGAGCGGCAGTCACGACGGCGAATCCATCAACTGACCACGGCCTTGGCGCTCAACACAGCCCTTGGGCCGTGCGGGCGGCTGGGCGACACGGATCGGCTGGACGTGTCGTTGCGCCGGCATAACCGACTTCATGGTGCAGATCCCCGCGGACTGGCTGGCCCGGGTCTTCCTGTTACTCCGTCGTGGCGCATCGGCGGATGCGAAGGCTCTGGCGGCAGAGCTGCGGCCGTTCACGGAAAAGCCCGGCCATCGAGTACCCGTCCCCAGATCGACGGTGATGCGCACGGAGTTGGCCTTGCGGGGGGAGATCGAAATCGCCGACGAAGGAAGCCGACGGGCGAAACTGTCCGAGGAAGCCGATTACTTGATCAAGGCGGGACGGCCCCACCGGTAGGGCGGCTCGGTCACCGCCCAACCGAGCACTCCAGGATCCGGCCGTCGACGGTCCCCACGAGCAAGTGGCCTTGGGGCGCTACAGAAAGGGACAGCGCAGCCGTGGGCGCGCCGTCGACTTCAAGGTGCGTGTGCCGGCGCAGCGAACCGTCGTCGGCGTCCAGCGCTGCCAGGGCTCCGGAGCTGTAGGCCACGTACACCGTCTTCCCGTCGGTATCGAGGGCGGTGGCCGGGTGATCGGTGCGGTGCTCCCACTGCACGGCGCCGCTCAGGGACCGCCGTACCACGTAGGCGCCGCCAGGTTGAAGACCGTGACCGTGGTGGACGGTGCCGGCGTACACCAGGGACTGCCCGATCTCGGCCGCCGGACCGCCGAAATGATGCTCCTCCGGTACCCAGGAGTGCGGAAAGAGCCGGCGCGGTGTCCCGTCGGCATCCAGAGCAGTGACCCACTTGTCCCGGTGTGGCTTGTCCGGGTCCATGCCGACCAAGGCGTACGGGCGGCGCGCGCCACGGACGGGAAACGGGTGGTTGAACACGTCGAACGGGCCGACGTCCGGTCCGGTCCGAGGGCCGTCGAGATCGAACAGCATCAGCCGTGCAGGGTGCTTCCGGCGGCCACCCAGTGGCCTCAGGACCATCCGGTTGCCACCTGCGACGAGGACCGCGCACACGTCCGGGCTCAGGGTCTCCAGCACCTGCCCGTCGTCCACCGAGATCCGGGCGATGCGGGGCGCGGACGTCTCCCAGCGCCCTCCCTTCCGGCGGCCTTGACGTTCGGCGTTGGTCCAGACCGATGTGCCGTCGGAAGACAGCAGCAGCTGCCGACCGCCCTCCTCGTCCTCAACCGCCCACTGCCGCTCGCCCGACGGCAGCCACGACTCCGCCAGGGTCCCGTCCAGGGCGCCCAGCACGCGGCCGTCCGCCAGTCCTTCGACGGCCCACACCCGCCGGCGTACGGACCAGTGCCGGCCGGCTGCCGTCGCGAGATCCGCCAGGAGGCGGCGTGCCTCCCCGCTGAGATCCATGCGGACGGTCGGCTCTGCGGGGGCGGCCAGCTCCTCCGCTTCGATCGCCTTCTGCCCGACTGCGCGCCAGTCGGTGCGAGCGATGACGGCTGCATGCCCCTGCTCCCGCGCGTGCGGGTTGTCCCAGTCATCGCACGGCGCCAGGACCAGTCGCAGTTCCGTCCGGCTGAGCCATTCCGCGCTGAGCACTTCCCGCGGGTACCGCAGCGCGGACACCACGTCGCCGGTGTCCAAGTGGATCAGCAGCAGTTCGCCTTCGAAGGAGTAGCCGCCGTCGTAGCGTCCCGTCCCGACTGCCAGCAGGGGAAGTACGGGGTGGAAGGCGAGGGATTGCACGGGATACCGGGAGCGCACCAGGTGCCGGCACCGCAGGCCGTCCCGCTCGTAGACCCCGATCCGGTGGCCGGTCCACTTGCTGTCGGCGGCCGCACTGCCGCTCCATTGAAGGTGCCCAAGGTCCCCGCCCACCGCGACCAGCCGTGAGCGATCGTCAACGACGGCCAGAGCCGGTTCTCCGACCTCGGCGAACGGCCCGTCGCCGAAGACGCGTCGGACGAAAGGCACAAGGGTCATACAGGGTCCCTCCCGGGGCGGTACGCGAACAACCGCCGTCCCGGTGCGGGACAGCGGCAGCCCATGATCCCCTCGGGCAGCAGCCCGCACCACATGTTTTGCATGCCCCCAGACCAATCCGATCGGTCCGATCGGACCGATCGGACCGGATCGACGCTTCGGTCCGTGGTCTCGGACCCGCCTCGCCTCACCCTCACGCGGGCCCGCGGCGCTTCCTCTCCATAGGCGTACACATCAGTCGGCCCGTCGGGCCCTGCAGGGGTCCGGAGGGCGCGAGCCGGGCCGGGGCCGCCGCGGCCCCCGGCACGTGGACCGCCACTGGCCCGCTTCCCCATCCCGGTTTCTGGGGCCAGCCCGCCGACGCCGCCGTCCTCCTCGACGACGGTCGGGTGGTCCTCGCCGGCGGGGAGGACGGGCGCCGCACGCCCACCGCTGCCACGGCCGTCTACGATCCGGTCGCCGGCGCTTGGTCGGCGCCCGAACCGATGTGGACACCCCGCAGGTTGCACACCGTGACCCTTCTCGACGACGGCCGGGTCCTCGCCGTCGGCGGCATCTCCCGCGCTCCCGACGGCCCGGCCGAGGGACTCGCCATCGCCGAGGTCCTCGACCCGGCCGCCGGACGCTGGACGCCCACCGGCGGCCTGCGTCAGGCCCGCTTCTCCCACTCGGCGACCCGGCTCCCGGACGGCCGCGTCCTCGTGGCCGGCGGCGCCACCGCCCGCCCCGGACCCTCCCCGTACACCCTGCGCACGGCCGAGCTGTACGACCCGGTCACCGGGCAGTGGACGCAGGCCCGGCCGATGACCGACGCCCGTTTCGGACACCCGGCGGTGCCGCTCGACGACGGCCGGGTCCTGATGGTCGGCGGCGTCCTCGCGGCCGGCCGGGGCCACTACGGGGCGCTGGGGTACTGCGAGACGTACGATCCGGACAGCGGCGACTGGACACCGGCCGGCACCCTGACCAGCGCCCGCAAGGGTCACCAGGCGACCCTCCTGCCCGACGGCGGGGTGCTCGTGACCGGCGGCGACATGCGCGGCTTCCGCCCCGACGACTGGGCGTTCGACCCCTACAGCCAGTGGGTCACGGAGCGGTTCGACCCCGGCACCGGCACGTGGAGCCCCGACACGGACATGCCGTGGGGCCGCAGCCACCACCGGGCGGTCCTGCTGCGCTCGGGCGAGGTGCTCGTGGTCGGCGGCACGGACGACATCTCGCTCGCCGTCGGCTACCAGAACGCCATGGTTTACGCCCCGGGCACCCGCACCTGGTCGACGGAGTTCGGCACGGTGGAGGGCCGTTGGGCGCCGGCCGCGGTCGCGCTCCACGACGGCCGGGCCCTTGCCATCGGCGGACTCACCCGCTCAGGGCCTGCGGCGCCCGTCCTCGGCGAGGACGAGGTCACCGCCACCACCGAGATCTACACCCCCGCGAACCTCACCCGGGAGGAGGACGACGATGCGTCTGGTCGTGACGGACGGGGGTGACCGGCCGCCGCCGCTGTCGGCGGTCTCGGGCCGCTGGGCCCCGGCCGGTGCCCTGCCGTTCCCGCTGGTCTACTGGCACGGCCAGTACGAAGGCCCCGTCACCCTCCTCGACGGCCGGGTCCTCGCCGCCGGCGGCGCGGGCAGACTGTTGCAGGCCCTGCCCGCCGCGGCGCTCCACGACCCGGCCCGGGGCACATGGACCGGGACGGGCGGGCTGTCCGAGGCGCGCCGCACCCACTCGCTGACGGTGCTCCGGGACGGCCGGGTCCTGGCCGCGGGCGGCATCACCGGGCCTCAGGCCTTCCCGCCGCGCACCCTCGCGAGCGCCGAGCTCTACCACCCCGAGGGCGGGACCTGGACACCGGCCGAACCCATGTCCGGTGCCCGGTACGGGCATTCGGCCACGCTGCTGCCGGACGGCCGGGTGCTCGTGGCGGGCGGCAACCGGCCCCGTGACGCACGGACCGTCGCCACCCTGACGACCGCCGAGCTCTTCGACCCGGACACCGGTACCTGGTCACCCGCCCGGGAGATGGCCGACGCCCGCTGGCACCACATCGCGGCGCCGCTGCCGGGCGGACGCCCCCTCGCGGTCGGCGGCATGGCGGCCGCGGGGCGCATCGTGCCGACCGCGCTGGCCCTCTGCGAGATCTACGACCCGCAGACCGACACCTGGAGCGCGGCCGGGGCGATGCGCGACGCCCGGTTCGGCCATCAGGCCGTCCCGCTGCCCGACGGCACCGTCCTCGCCGTGGGCGGCGGACGTTCGGGCTCGGACGACGCCCGCTTCGACCCGTACGGCCCGACCGGGGTGGAGCGCTACGACCCGGCGGCCGGCACCTGGCACGACGAGGCGCCGCTGCCGTGGACCCGTGCCTACCCCCGGGCGCTGCCGCTGCCCTCCGGAGAGGTCCTGGTGCTCGGGGGCGCCGACCCCGCTGCCCTGGACGTGGGCTTCCCCAGCGCGCTGCGCTTCGACCCGGTCGCCCGCCGCTGGTCCCCGGCCGGGCCCCTGCACACCGGGCGCTGGGCGTTCGGCGCGACCTCGCTCGCCGACGGCCGGGTGCTCGCGGCGGGCGGAGTCTCCCGTACGGGCGTCGCCGCACCGGTGTTCGCCGCGGACGTCGCCGCGAGCGAAGCGGAGGTGTTCACACCATGAGCACGGGACACTGGGCGCCCGTCGGCGACCTGCCGTGGGAGCGCAACGTGTTCGGCGCGGCGAGCGGCGCGGTGCGGCTCTGCGACGGCCGGGTCCTCCTCGCGGGCGGGGCGGACGCGCGGCTGACCGCGACGGCCGAGGCCGCCCTGTTCACGCCGGCCACGGGAACCTGGTCGCCGACGGCGCCGCTGCGCACGGCCCGGCGGATGCACACGACCACGGTCCTCGCCGACGGCCGGGTCCTGGTGACCGGTGGCTACAGCGGCCCACTGGCCTTCCCGGTCCGTCCGCTGACCACGGCCGAGGTCTACGACCCGGTGGCCGGACACTGGACGGACACCGCGCCCATGGGTCAGCCCCGTTGTGCGCACTCCGCGACGGTGCTCGCCGACGGCCGGGTCCTCGTGGTGGGCGGCAGCGACCGCCGCTCGGGGGACTCGGAGCGCTCGCTGACCTCGGCCGAGGTCTACGACCCGGCGGGCGGCGGACGGTGGACCGCGACGGGCGACCTCGCCGACGGCAGGGCGCACCACCCGGCGGTGGCCCTGGCGGACGGCAGCGTCCTGGTCGCCGGCGGCTGGACCGCGACGAGCCGGGACGTGTCGGGGGGCGTCGCTCTCGCGCACTGCGAGCGCTACGACCCCGGCACGGGTACCTTGGCTCCCACGGCTGGTCTGGCCTCGCCGCGCACCGCCCACCAACTGACACCGCTGCCGGACGGATCCGTGCTGGCCACCGGCGGCGGCCCGGGCGGAGACATCGGTCCCGACGGACGGGTGGACCCGTACAGTCTGTCCACCGCCGAGCGCTACCACCCGGGGCGGGGCACCTGGACCCGGGAGCCGGACATGCCCTGCGGCCGGTCCCTGCACCGGGCGGTCGCGCTGGCCTCGGGCGAGGTCCTGGTCGTCGGCGGCAGCACGGAGCCCTTGCACGACGCGGGCCTGAGCAGCGCCGTACGCTACGACCCGCTGTCCCGGAGCTGGTCGGCCGCGGCCGGAATGACGGTGGGCCGCACCGGCTTCGCCGCGGTGCCCCTGGCCGACGGCCGGATCCTGGTGACGGCCGGCTCGGTCCGCACGGGCCCGTCCACGCCGTCGGGCGGCCACCACCGGCTGACGCGCACGAGCGAACTGTTCACGCACGGGTGACCGTGATGGGTTCCCGTCATGGGGCCGGCTCCCGCGGGTCCAGCGGAATTCTCCAGACGTTGCGACGGTGTACGGACTGCGGCTCGGCCTGGAGCGGAGACGGCGGTACCACCAGGACGGGGCAGGCGGCGTGCGCGAGGCAGTAGCGGGCCACCGAGGGGCGGACGAGGCGGCGCAGCGGGGCGCGGGAGCCCGTGCCGACCACGAGGAGGTCCTCCGGGCCGCGGGCGGTGTCCACGAGGGCCGCGCCCGCAGTGCCCCGCACCGTGAGCCCGGCAAGAGTGACACCCGCTTTCGCCGCCCCGAAGGCCGTACCGAGGACCTCGCGGAGTCTTTCGACGGCCGCGGCGCGGCATTCCTCCAGGGCAGCGGGCCCGAGCCCGTTGCGGCTGCCGAGTTCACCGCCCGGCGACTGCCAGGCCAGGACAACCCGCAGTTCCGCATCGCGCACGCGGGCTTCCGCTGCCGCCCTGTGCAGCGCGGTCAGACTTCCCGGGCTGCCCGTCACACCGACCACGACTCTCCGCACGGCTTGTGCCTCCTGCTTCCTCGTCCGCTGGTTCACATGAAAGGGCTCCGCGGAGAATTCGGTGCGGCTGTTGACGGCTCTCTCACGCCGAGAGCGGTGACCATGCCGGTTTCCCGACGCAGCCCGGATCCGGCGTCAGTGATCCGTATGGACTTGGCCGCTCGCCGTTAGAGCCCCGTTACGGAGCAGCCTCGGACGGGGGAACGCGGGGATAGCTTCGTTGCCGTGCCCCGGGCTGCCTCCCCGCATCCGGGGCCTCAACCGCCACTCGTGGTTCCTCTGGGAGGGCCTCATGTGTTTGTTCCAGTACGAAGACGACCCGGAGCCTGAAGAACGTGTCCCGGCCGGGCCCCTGTACGTGCCGGTCCTGCCGGGAAGGGCTGAGGTGGCGGTACGCCTGTTCCGCACCCCGCTGGGAGCGCGTACTGCCGTGGGCTTCACCAGTGCGGAGCGGCTGGCCGCGACGCTCGGCGCCGGCCAGCGCTGGATCCGGCTCTCCGAGGCCGCGCTCCGCACGATGGCCGAACCGATCGGAGCGTCGCTGCTGACCGTCGACCCGGCCCTCACCGCACCCGCGGTCACCGGGACGGCGACTGGTCCGGTCACTGCTCCGGTCCTGCAGACACCCGACATCGCTGCCCGGACCGCCTGAAGGGGACCTTCACCATGACCACCGCCGCCCTCTCCTCGACTCCGGCCGGTGCCGGTACCAGTACCAGTACCAGTACCAGTACCGGTGAACTGTCCGTATGGCCCGCGTCCACGACCCCGCTTCCGCACGGCGACCTGGCCGTCGGCGGGGTGTCCCTGAGAGAGATCGCCGACCGGTTCGACACACCGGCCTACGTCCTGGACGAGGGCGAGGTCCGCGGGCGGTGCCGCAGGTACCGGGACGCCTTCCCCGGAGCGGACGTCCTCTACGCCGCCAAGGCCTTCCTCTCCCGCGCGATGGTGCGCTGGGTGGAGGAGGAAGGACTGGGCCTGGACGTCTGCTCCGCCGGTGAGCTGGAGCTCGCCGTCACCGCGGGGTTCCCGCCCGAGCGCATCGTGCTGCACGGCAACGCGAAGTCGCCGCGGGACATCGAGGCGGCGCTGCGGTTCGGGGTCGGCCGGATCGTCATCGACAGTCCGTCCGAGATCGCCCGGATCGCGGCCGCCGTCGGGCCCGAGGGGATCCAGAAGGTGACGGTGCGGGTGGTGCCGGGCGTCTCGGCCGGCGGCCACGAGAAGATCCGCACCGGTACGGAGGACCAGAAGTTCGGGCTCTCACTCACCGACGGGTCGGCGCAGGACGCCATCGCGCGCATACTCGGCCGGCGTCAGCTCGAACTGACGGGCCTGCACTGCCACATCGGCTCGCAGATCACCGAGGTGCAGCCCTACCTGGTGGCCCTGCGCCGCATGGTCGGCCTGATGGCCCGCATCCGCGACGCGCACGGCATCATCCTGCCGGAGCTGGACATGGGCGGCGGCCACGGCATCGCCTACCGGCCCGGCGAACCCGCCCTCGACCTCACCGCCCTCGCCCGCTGCCTCCGCGCCGAGGTCCGCGAGAGCTGCGCCGCCGCGGGTCTGACCGTGCCCCGGCTCGTCATCGAACCGGGGCGGGCCGTCGCCGGTCCCGCAGGGGTCGCCCTGTACCGCGTGCTCGCCGTCAAGCACACGGGCGAAACGGTCTTCGTCGCCGTCGACGGCGGCATGAGCGACAACCCGCGCCCCGCCCTGTACGGGGTGCGCTACGCACCCCGCCTGATCGGCCGCCACTCCACCGCCGACACCTGCACGGCCACGGTCGTCGGCCGGCACTGCGAGGCCGGGGACGTCCTCGCCGCAGACGTGGAGCTGCCGGGCGACATCCACCCCGGTGACCTGCTGGCCGTACCGGTGGCGGGCGCGTACCAGCTGTCCATGGCCTCCGGATACAACATGGTGGGGCGTCCTCCGGTGATCGCCGTCCACGAGGGCACGTCCCGCGTGCTGGTCAGGCGCGAGACGCTGGAGGACTTCCGCAGCAGGGACATCGGCGGCTAGGGGCGGTAGACGAGCTCGATCGCGATCGCGGTGATCACTCCCCAGACGCCGATGCCGAGCAGCCACAGGGCGTCCAGGACGGCGCCGGTGGCGATGAGGGTCAGGCCGGCCGCCGCGAGGACGAGTACGGTCCGGTGCATGGCGCGGTCGGGGCGGGAGCGAGTGGTCACATCAGTGAGAATCCCGCCGGACCCTTCCTGTGGCGAGGGTCCGGCGGGATTCCTGTCGGCGTCTTGACGCGGATGCTCAGCCGGCGTGGACGTGGGGGCGGCGGGCGCGGTCCGGTTCGGCCTCGCGGATGACCTCGCGGGTGACGGGGGCGACTTCGCGCTGGCCGAAGAGGCAGAACCGGAGGAAGTTGGCCATCGGGTTCCCTCGGTCCACTCGAAGCAGATGTGGGGGCGCTGCCCGGTCTCGTCGCGTACGTGGAGGAGGAGGGCGGCCGAGATGACGCCGAAGCCGATGGTCCAGCCGCGCTCGCGCGCCCGGCGGGCGGCGATGGTCACGGCGACGGCCGCCGAGGTGATCAGGACGAGGACACCGGTGGCGTACGCGCCGCCCTGAGCGTCCACGTCGGCGCCGAAGATCCAGGTCACCAGGAACGCGACCAGGGTGAAGGCGAGAGGCGATCGGCGATTGGCGTCGCTTCCCTGCTGCTCGCTGCCCTGCTCGCGCTGGACGCGGGCGTCGGCCGGCTCGACACGACCCGCGGCGCCCTCTGGACCGGCCTGGCCGCCCTCGTCTTCGTGATCCTGCTGCCGCCCCGGGTCTCCACCCGGCCCGGTCTGCTGAGCGCCCGCGGACTGCTGGTGACGGACACCGTCCGCACCGACTCCCCCGTCTCGATCCGGTGGTCCGACGGGGTGTCTCAGCGGATGATCCTCCGGGACACGGAAGGCGGCCGGGCCGTGATCGACCCGGCCGTCCTCGTCCGCGATCCCGCGATGTGGCGGCGTCTCGACACGGACACCCGCACGTCCGTCCGGCGCGGCACTCTGCTGTGCGGCGCGAGGGGCCCGTGGCGTAGTGGACGTACTCGCGGGTCAGGCGGAAGCCGGCCGACCAGGCCAGGAGGTGGCCGGGGCGGTTGTCCGCCCCCCTTGCGGTGGGCAGGAGTTCGGTTCGTTCGGGGCAGGGAAGTGGTGTCAGCGCGCCGACCGGGAAGGTTCCGGGCTCTCGGCCGGTCGGGCCGTGGCGCGCTTGGCGGTCACGATCACTCGTGCGGTGGTCACCGCGGTGAGCAGCAGCACCGCGACGAGGGCCAGGAGGGTGGCGGCGTCCGGATGGATGAGGGACTGTCCGCGCCACGCCTGCCAGGTCACCACCGCGACCAGCCCCGTGTAGCCGAGGGCGGCACTGCCGACCAGGCGGGCCCGTACCTTCTCGTCGCGCAGCCATACGTGCTCGGCGGCCAATGCGGCCAGTACCGCGGCGATCAGGAGGAGCACCTGGATGCCGTGCAGGGCGAAGAAGTGCGGTACCCGGAAGTCGCCCCCGGTCACGCTCCAGTTGGTGAGGGGCATGCCGTGGCCGTCGGGGTCACCGATGCCGTGGCCCTGGTACATCTGCACGGAGTGGCCGTTGGCGTCGGTCACCGTACGGGAGTGGATCTCGGTGACCATCCAGAAGACCGGCACGACCATGCCGAAGGTGGCGAGCGCGAGACCGGAGCGGATGGCACGGTTCAGCGCCGCTCCGCCCGTGCGCTGGATCAGGACGACGATCGCGAGGATCAACTGCGCGATGACGATGACCATCACGCCGAAGGTGAGGAGGGGAACCAGGGCCAAGGTGACCGGGTCGGTCTGGTCCGCGTTGAAGTGACTGAAGGTGCCGCGCGCCGCCTGGGCGGTGATGGCGCCCACCTCGACGGTGGCGGCTACCGCGAAGACGGTGCCCAGCCATCGTCCCAGCCGCCTGCCCCTGGTCAGCTTGGTCAGCAGCCATGCCAGCGTGACCGCGTAAAGGCCGAAGCCGAAGCCGAACTTGAGCGGCTTCACCCACACCGACTCGTCCAGCAGCATCCGTCCGTCGACGACGGTCCCGACGCCGGAGACGAGCACCAAGCCGAGCATGAGGGCGGCACAGACCACCAGCGGCCGGTGCCAGGCACGCACGTGCGTGAGTAAGGGCGTCATGAGAGCTCCGATCAGGCCGGCGAGCAGCCCGTGTCCGGGCCTGCTCAGATCACTTCGCTCGTTCGCGAATGACTGAACGCTAAATTGCATTCACTCTTTCGTCAATCAGAAAGGCGGCTAGATCAGAGATTGCGCAGGTAGGAGCGAGAATCTCTTGCAATGACCATGGAGGCGAATGCAAATACAACCTCAACGATGTTTGCAATGGGCTGGCCGCGAACGCAATACTGGCCACACCCGCGGACCTGATACGGAGGCAATGCCGATGCCCGGAGGCAGACTGACCCACCACGAACGACAGGAGATCGCCGAGGGGTTGAGGGAGGGACTCACCTACACCGACATCGCCGGCCGCCTGGACCGGCCCATCTCCACCGTCACCCGGGAGGTGGCCCGCAACGGCGGCCCCGCCGCCTATCGGGCCGACGCGGCACATCGCGCGACCACAGGACGCGCCCGCCGCCGCAAGCAGCCCGCGGCCCCGACCACCTCCCCGACCGTGAGCGACGTACACGGACGCGACCCGGAGGCCGTCCTCGAACTGGAGGAACAGTTCACGGAGATGATGATCGGCACGGGTCTCCCGCGAATGACCGCCCGGGTACTGACGTGCCTCTACGTCACCGATGGCGGCAGCCTGACCGCCACCGAGCTCGCTCAGCGCCTCCAGGTCAGCCCCGCCTCCGTCTCCAAGGCCGTCGGCGAACTCGAACAGCAGGAGCTCATCCGGCGCGAGCGCGACACCGGCCGACGACGCGACCGGTACGTCATCGACGCCGATGCCTGGTTCCGCGGCTGGATGGCCAGCGCCCGTCAGAACACCATGCTGGCCGACTTCGCCCTGCGCGGCGCCCAGGTCCTCGGTACCGCGACACCCGCCGGCACCCGGATGCAAGACATCGGCCACTTCTTCGAGCACGTCGGCCGGACCATGGTCAAGGCAGCCGAGGAATGGCGGCAGGCCGATGCCACGAGGCGAAGCACACCCGGCTGAGGCGCCGGCGGGGACGGGTGCCCCGGCCTCCTGGTCTCCTGGTCTCCTGGTCTCCTGGTCTCGCCCTACGACCGGTGCCCCCAGAGGCCGGCCAGGTGTGCGTGGAGGACGTCGTACGCCTCCTGCGAGGTGAGGTGGCCGATGAGGACGTGCGCGGTGAGGCCGTCCGCGAGGGCCAGTAGCGCGCGGGCCTCGCGTTGCGGATCGAGGGGCACGGCATGGCCGGCGCCCTCACCGGCTTCCGAGATGAGGCGGGTGAACGCCTCCTGCAAAGTGGCGTAGTTCGCCTTGAGCGTCCTCGCGAGCACCTCGCTGACCGTCGCCTGCGCAACGAAGGCGAGCCAGACCCTGGCCTCGGCCCGGTGTTCTTCCCGGAGCAGCGAGATCTCGGTGGCCGCGTACCCCAGGGCGGTGCCGGCCGACTGGGCAGGACTCCTGACGAGGCGGACTTGAACGCGCTCCATGATCCGCTCGCCGATGTACCCGAGAGCGAACACGAGCATCTCTTCCTTGGTGCGGAAGCACCGTTGAACGGCGCCCATCGACACTTGCGCGCGGGCCGCGACGTCGCGAAGGGTCACACCCTCCAGCCCCCGTTCGTCGGCGAGGTGGCAGACGGCCTCGGCGATGAGGCGGCGCCGGCCCACGTGATCCACCTGCCTGGGCATGCCTGGTCCCCTCCTCGTTGCACATCGCACGGCGCTCTGCTTGCGCAGCACTTTATCCGATGCGCTCGCATCGCTTCCAGGGGTACGGTTCGATTCCGATGCAAGCGCATCGGTACGGGATGGGGAGGGAACAGCCATGCAGGACGCCCTGTGGAAGATGCCGGCCGCCGCGCAGGCGGAGGCGGTGCGCAGCGCACAAGTCTCGGCGGTCGAACTGGTCGACAGCCACCTGGAGCGGATCGCCGAGGTCAACCCGCAGGTGAACGCGGTCACGCAGCTCCTGGCGGAGCGCGCACGTGAGGCCGCGGCACAGATGGACCGTCGGCGGGCCGCCGGTGAAGCGCTGGGGCCGCTCGCGGGCGTGCCCTTCACGGTGAAGGAGAGCACCGCGATCGAAGGCGTGCCGACCACGTTCGGCACGGAGCGTTTCCGCGATCTGGTGGCGCCGGCCGACGCGCCCCCCGTGGCTCGGCTGCGCGCGGCAGGGGCCATCCCCATCGGGCACAGCAACATCCCCACCCTGATCCTGGCGGGGATGCACACGCGCAGCGAGCTGTTCGGGGACACGGTCAACCCGTGGGACCGCAGCCGGACTCCGGGCGGCTCCAGCGGGGGCGACGCGGTGGCCGTGGCCACGGGCATGGCGGCGCTCGGGCTCGGCAACGACTCCGGCGGGTCGGTGCGCATCCCGGCCCAGTTCTGCGGTGTGGCCGGGCTGAAGCCGTCCACGGGCCGGTTCCCCGCCGACCACCGCATTCTCGGCCCGGACGACCCCGGCCCGGCGTCCCAGATCCTGGTCACCGACGGTCCGTTGGCCCGGAGCGTGGGCGATCTTCGGCTCGCTTACGAAGCGCTGGCCGGGACCGATCCGCGAGACCCGCGCGCCGTGCCGGTGCCGGCGTACGGCGAGCCGCTCTCCGGACGGGTGAAGGTCGCGGTGGTGGCGGATCCTGGCGGGCACGGCGTCCACCCGACGATTCGCGGAGCCGTCGCGACCGCGGCCGACGCGCTCCGCGACGCCGGGTACGACGTGCGCGAGGTGCAGGACGTACCGCGGATGGACGAGGCCCTGGAGGCGTACGGCCGGATCACCGTGACCGAGTTCGCCCCGACCTGGCCGGTGGTGCGCAAACTGCTCGGCGAGGGCGGGGACCGCTATATCGAGATGATGATGGAGCAGACTCCGCCCGCGAGCGCGGACGAGTTCATGAAGTTGATGGGCACCTGGATGAACATCCGCCGCTCGTGGGCCGAATTCCTCGACGACTACCCGCTGTTGCTCGGCCCGGTCTTCACCGAGCCGCCGGTCGAGCCGGGGCTGGAGTCGCGTGACAGGTCTGGCAGGGACCGGGTCGGGTCGGGAATGCGTCTGTGCACCGTGACGAGTTTCGTGGGCGTACCCGGTGTGGCCGTACCGACCGGGATGGCCGACGGGCTCCCCTGCGGAGTACAGATCGTCGGGCGCGCGTTCCGGGAAGACCTGTGCCTGGGCGCGGCCCAGGCGATCGAGGACCGGCTCGGAGTCCTCACACCGGTCGACCCGCGCGCGGGAGTCCGGGCCGATTGAGCCCTTGGACCACGGAGGGCTCGCGCACCATCGGCTCCTCCGACGACCGACCTCCGCGAGGGCCGCGTCAACATCGCGTCAGCGCATCGTGTCGTCGCGCAGCACGGCGATCCGTTCCATGGTCTGTGGTCGGTGGGGTGCCGAGGCAATGCCCAGCAGCCGTGTCCGCTTCTCGCAGTCCCAGAGCGACTCGGTGTACGCGTCGTCCAGCCCGGTCGGGTCGATCGCGGCGAGCGCTTGCAGGTAGCCGGCCCGTTCGTACGAGTGCGGGGTGTGCAGCCAGTAGGCCCGCAGGACGGGAACGGCGTCGGCGGCTTCGGGTCCGAAGCGGGCCAGCCGCTTCGCCGTCTCGTCGGGGCCGCACCAGACGCGTGCCTCCCACTGGTCGGCGAGTTCGGCCACGAGCCCCGGTATCGCCTCGGGGCCGGGGTGGTCGGCCAGGACGTCCGTCCCCAGCCGGGACAGCCACTCCCGCTCGTCCACGGCCCACCCGCGGGCCGCCGGCACCGCGAGGGCTCCCAGTCGGTCGACCGCCCGCCGGAGGAAGGGCAGGGGCCGACGGCCGTTCCCGGTGCCGAGTGAGGGCACCAGCGGGAGCAGTCCCTCGGCCGGCTCCCGGCCGGCCAGCGCCCGCAGTGCGTCGGCCTTCGTGCCGGAGGTCGTGCCGGAGGTCGTGCCGGACTCCGTGTCGTCGGCGGCCAGCAGAAGGAGCAGCTCCTCGTCGCTCAGCCCGTCCAGCGAGGGTCGCGGAGGAAACCGCCGGCCCGGCACCTCGAGCCCGAACCGGCTCCACGGCTCGAAGGACCACGGAAGATCCTCCTCCCCGCCGATCCGGGCCCGCGCGACGTCGCCCAGGTCCTCCCACCACTCGCCCGGCCAGCTGTCCGCGACCGACTCCAGTACGCGGGCCCAGTGCTCACCCTCCCGTACGTACGTCCGAAGCCCCTCGCGGGCCTCGTCCGAACCGGCGACGGCGAGCAGCACCAGCACGTCGGCCGCCCGCGACCACTCCTCCTCGTCCCCCGCCAGCTGGTCGACGACCGGCTTCGGCGACAGGTTCAAGTCCCGGATCAGCCGCGCCTGGTAGAGGTAGCGGATGTCGGTCTGGTAGTCCTAATTCCAGTCCCGGCGGATCCCGTCGTACACGAACGCGGCGGCCTCGTCCGCATCCTGGTGCGCCCGTATCGCGCCCAGGCCGCGCCCCCGCTGCAGCAGGCCCTCCAGGCAGTCGTGGGAGGCGTATGAAAGGGTGCGGGACGTCTCGTCGTGGTAGCTCATCACCCCGCACCCTGCCCGAACGATTGCCGTCGGCGGCGTCTCGGTCTCGGCCTGTTGCAACACCCGACACCGATGCGGCCGTTGCCACGCTTCCGGATCCGTCGGTATGCCCGCTGACGGGCGGGAACGGCGTTGCAAGGACTGCCCCGTGGTGCCAGATGTCCGCCAACGTTGCCGATATCCCTGTTGCCCGGGCGCAACGGTCCGTTCACGTTCCATGCTGTGGGTCTCTCCTCCGGCTTCTGCCGGAAGAGCCGTGGAGCGCCCGGTCCGGCCTGGTGCGAATTTCAAGACGAGGGACGTGATGGACCATTCACTGTTGTCGCTGCGGGCGGCTCTGGTGCTCTTGCTGGCAGCCCTGGCAGGAGCCGTCGCCGGCGTGCTGACGGCATTCGCCGGCGAAGGGACGGCCCGCAGCCTGCTGTGCGGTCTGGCGGCCGCCGGCCTCGCGGTGCCGTTCTTCAATCGGCTGGTCGCGGCGGACTCCGAGGGGCAGTCCCCCTCCCGGAAGGGCGCCGGGAGGGGGAACCGTCGTGGGTGAACTCCGGCCGCTCGGGCACGCTCTACCGCAGGAAGCCCGGGCTCTGGCACAGGCGTTACGGGAACTGTTCGACGGGCTGGACGTCTCGGTGCGCAGGTATGCTGCCCGCCGGACCCGTGATCCGGGCACGCTCTCCCGCTACCTGAGCGGAACCCGAGTGCCTCCTTGGGAGGTGGTGATGGATCTGTTCACCGACCTCGCCGAGCACCGGGGGCTGAGCGCCACCCCCGAGGCCATCGAGCTCCTACGCGGCCTGCACCGCGCCGCCCTCACCGTCAGCACCTCGCCCAAGCACGCCATGGAAGTACTGGAACAGCAGCTCGCCGACGCCGACAGGGTCTCGCGCCGCTCTACCGTCCGCGGCGACGTACTGGGGGACGCCCTGCTGGATCGCCAGCACCGCATCGCCGACCTGGAAGTGCGCCTGAACCACCTGGAAGCCGAATGGAGCACCGAGCGGGAACGGGCGGACCGCCTGGCGGCCGCCCACCCCGACGTCTCCGAACTCCTTCGGGAACGGGACACCCTGCAGGACGAAGTGGCCCGGCTCTGCACGGAGCTGCTCGCCGCCCAGAAGCAGCACAGCGAAGCGGAAGAACGGTGCGCGCTCCTGGAACGGCAGCTCGAGGCCGTCGAACAGGTTCAGCAGACCGCGGTCCCCCTGCCCGCCACCGGGCCGGCGCCCAAGGGCATGCCCAAGATCCTCGTGGTGGACGATCAGCCCAACAACCTGCTCGCCATGAGCGCCGTACTGTCCACCCTCGACCAGGAACTCGTCGCCGTCTCCTCGGGGCGCGAAGCACTCAAAGCCCTCCTGGACCACGACGACTTCGCGGTCATCATCATGGACGTGCAGATGCCCGACATGGACGGCTACGAGACCGCCGCGCACATCAAACGCCGACCACGCACCCGTGACGTGCCGATCATCTTCCTCACCGCGATGGGCACGGATCCCGAACACTCCGCCCGCGGTTACGCCGCCGGAGCGGTCGACTACATCGCCAAGCCCTTCGACCCCTGGGTCCTGCGGGCCAAGGTTGCCGTCTTCACCAGCATCTATCTCGAACGCCACCCGTGACGCCCGTTCAGCCGCCTGGATCGTCCTCGCCCTCGCCGCTCCCGTCGACCACGCGGCGGCCCTCCTCGCTCTCCCCGCCTTCGGCGGGATCGCCGAGCGTCTGATCGACAAGCCGCGGTCGGCGGTCAGCGGAGGTTGCGTAGCCGCTGTACCTGACGGGTCATGAGCTCGGTGGGGAACTCCATGGTTTCCACCGAGGGGGACGGCTCCAGCTCGAACTCGGCGATCACCGAGCCGATCCGCACCACCGTGGACCTGCGGATGGTGCGGATCTCCTTCGCGTCGGGGTTGATGTCACTGACATCGGTCCAGGACGTCAGGGTGTAGGCCACGGCCTCGTCGCCCTGCGCGGGCGCCCGTCCCTCGGCGAGGGTGGTACGTGTGCCGACGCCGGCGCCGGGCGTGCGGAACTCGCGGCAGCCCTGCAGGCCCTTGCGGAGCCGGTTGAACTCCGCGGCGGCCGCGGCCGGTCCGGGGTGGGCGGTGAGTGTGGTCGCGCCGGTCCACTCGAGATTCTCCTCGCTGCGGAAGGTCTGGACCACGGTCGTGGGCTGCGACCTGTCCCGGTACGGGTCGACGATCAGCACGCAATCGGGAACGCTGATGGACTTGGGGGCCCACGCCAGGTCGCGTGCGTACACCTTCTTCTCGCTGGATCCGGCGGGGCCGATCTCGCCGTCCGGCAGGGCGGCCGTGAGCAGTTCGGCGGCGTCGAGCGGGCGGGTTGCGGGTGGCGGCACCGGCGTGGAGGGTGCGCCGCCCCCCGCGGCGGTGGCCGTGGCCTGGAGCGGTTTCGGAGCCGCGGGACCGGCCGGGTCCGCGGCGGTGCAGCCCGCGGTCAGGGCCGCCGCCAGCAGCAGCCCCGCGGCCGCCTTGCCTCGTCTGCCGTCTGGTCTGCCGCCCGCGATGTTCATGCGTTCTCCCTGGTGGATCAGGTACGTCCGGGATGCGACTCGCGCGGCGGGCGGAAGGTTGTACTGGTCCGGTGAACGGTCGTCCTCACGGTGCAGCGCGGTGTCGGTGTGCGCTGGACAGGTGACGGTTGTTGACGGAGCCCGCGGGCGGCGGCAAAATTGCCGATTGCGTGGCCTACGCCGAACCTCCCTCGACCGTCCCCGGCACGGTCTCCCTTCGGAGGCAAAGGGACCAGCGTCTCAGGCCGTTGTTGCAGCCCGATCGCCTCGGGCGAGGTTGCCGGGGGGCCGTCGCTCAAGGCGTGGAAGGCAGCGATGACAGCCCGCAGGCGTCGTGAGTCGCGTGCGGGCATCTGCGCCGAGCACCAGGTGACCGACCCACGCGGCGTGGAGCGAACGGCGGCCCTCCAGTCGTGCCCTGGCCGGATCACCCGAGCCGGACCGGGTTGTTGTGGCGGGTCGGGTGCACCCCGGCCCGCCACAGCCACCTGTCTCGTTACACCCCGAAGTCGGCGGTGATGCCGGCCAGGCCGGAGGCGTAGCCCTGTCCGACGGCGCGGAACTTCCACTCCGCGCCGTTGCGGTAGAGCTCGCCGAAGATCATCGCGGTCTCGGTGGCAGCGTCCTCGGAGAGGTCGTAGCGGGCGAGTTCGGCGCCGTCGGCCTGGTTGACGACTCGGATGAAGGCGTTGCGGACCTGACCGAAGCTGTGGCCGCGGCTCTCGGCCTCGTGGATGGAGACGGGGAAGGTGATCTTCGAGACGTCCGCGGGGACGGCGGCGAGGTTGACCTTGATGACCTCGTCGTCACCCTCGCCCTCACCCGTGAGGTTGTCCCCGGTGTGCTCGACCGAACCGTCCGGGCTCTTGAGGTTGTTGTAGAACACGAAGTTGCCGCTGGAGGCGACCTTGCCCGACTCGCCGACGAGCAGCGCGCTCGCGTCGAGGTCGTAGTCGGTGCCGGTGGTCGTGCGGACGTCCCAGCCCAGGCCGACCAGTACCGCGGTCAGACCGGGAGCCTCCTTGCTCAGCGAGACATTGCCGCCCTTGGACAGGCTCACACCCATGTCGCATCCCTCTCGTGTCCGGGCATCGGGACGCAGGGGTTCCGATGCACCAGGTGTCGGAGCCTGGAATCTACATTGCGTGGAAATATTGTGTGTGACCCACGCGGACACGGAGCGGCCCCCCTTGAGGCCGCCACCCCGCTGTGGTGGCGGACCGGGCAGACGTTTGCCCCGCCCTGCCGGTCTGCCCTGCCCTGCCCTGCCCTGCCGCGACACGCGGGCCTTGTCGGCGGGTCAGACTCGGGGCGCGATCTCTTCGAGGTCGTCGATGGTGCCGGACATGATGGTCCGGACGTGTGCGGTGAGGTGTTCCGCGGGCCAGTCCCACCATGCGAGGGAGAGCAGGCGGGCGATGTCGTCGTCGTTGTACCGGGTGCGGATGAGCCTGGCCGGGTTGCCGCCGACGATGCCGTAGTCAGGGACGTCGTCGACGACGACAGCGCCGGAGGCGATGATCGCGCCGTGCCCGATGCGCACTCCGGGCATGACCATGGTGCCGTAGCCGAACCAGACGTCGTTGCCGACGACCGTGTCTCCCCTGCCGGGCAGGCCGGTGAGCAGGTCGAAGTGGTCGGCCCAGGAGCCGCCCATGATGGGGAAGGGGAACGTGGAGGGGCCGTCCATACGGTGGTTGGCGCCGTTCATGATGAACCGCACCCCCGTGCCCAGCGCGCAGAACTTCCCGATGACGAGTCGCTCCGGCCCGTAGTGGTAGAGCACGTTCCGGGTCTCGAACGCGGTCGGGTCCTCCGGATCGTCGTAGTAGGAGTACTCCCCGACCTCGATCAGCTCGGAGGTCACCAGCGGCTTCAGCAACACCACGCGCGGCTGGTCGGGAAAGGGGTGAAGCGCCGTCGGGTCCGCGGGGAGGTGGTCCATGACAGTCCCTTTCGGCTCGGCATGCGCTGGCGGACCCCCTCCGTCCTGGTGATCAGCCGGGTGACCCGCTGCCGCTCGGAGGGGTCGACGGTGCCGTCGGCGGCGGCGACGCGGGCGTACATCACCCTACTGGCGCCACGGCCCACCGCAGGGCCTGGACGGCGTACAGCGCGCCGAGGCCGGCGGCGAGGGCGCCGAGGAGCAGGCACAGGGCGGCTTCGGGGAGGTGGGACTGAAGGCGGGCGCCGAGGTAGCCGCCGATCAGTCCGCCGAGGCCGCAGGCCAGGCCCAGCCACCAGTCGGGCGCGACGGCGCCGGGGCTCGTCAGGGCCAGTACGGCGTAGGCGGCGGCCCCGGCGACGGAGGTGGTGAAGGTGGCGGCGAGCGTGGCCGGTGCGATGCGTGCCATGGGCATGCCGCGCGCGGCGAGGATGGGCCCTAGCAGGGAACCGCCTCCGATCCCGTAGATCCCGCCCACCACCCCGACCGTCAGGGCCAGGCCGGCGAGCACGGGCGCCGACGGATCGGCCGCGTCGGGACCCGCGTCGGGGTGCTGACGGGCCGGGCGCAGGGTGCGGAGGCACAGCCACGCTCCGAGGGGCAGCAGGAGGGCGGCGACCAGTACGCGGAAGACGTCCGGGCCGGGGAGGGCGAAGACGCGGACCGCGGCGCCGACGATGACGCCGGGCAGCGTCCAGAGAACCAGGCGCCGCGCCAGTCCGCCGCCCAGAGCGCCGTCGCGGCGGTACCGCCAGAGAGCGCCGGGCCCGGCCACCACGTTGAACAGCAGGTTCGTCGGCGTGACCGCGGGGCTGGGCACACCGA
Source organism: Streptomyces sp. NBC_01294 (assembly GCF_035917235.1). Classification (NCBI taxonomy): domain Bacteria; kingdom Bacillati; phylum Actinomycetota; class Actinomycetes; order Kitasatosporales; family Streptomycetaceae; genus Streptomyces; species Streptomyces sp. NBC_01294. The sequence continues at coordinate 7,877,609 of NZ_CP108423.1, read as the reverse complement.
GGACACTGAGCTGGACCGGGAGCAGGAACACCGCCCCGGACACGCCGACCGGCGCGGTCACCGTCGAGATCAGCAGGCCGGCCGCCAGCCCAGCCCAGATCGTCCAGTCCACCGCTGCCCCCACCGCTCCTCGATCGCGGGGTCAGTATCGACGGACCTGGCCGCAAAGGCGCAGGCCGGCAACGAGATGTTCACGAACAGCAGCTGCCGTCCGGATGCCCACTGCGACGGGTGTCCCGTCCCGGCCTGCCTGGCCGCCGCGGGTCCGTGACCGAGGTCCGGATCGTGGTTACTGTGTGTGAGCTTCGGCTGAGCGGGTGCCGCTGGGTTGCCGCGGCTTCGGTGGCCTGTGTGCGGGACGGCGATCTCGTCGTGGCGGCCGAGCGTGGGGGCCTCGATCGAGCGGACCGGGCGCGTCTGAGGCGCCGGCGGCTGATCACCGAGCGTGAGCGGTAGGTACTGTCGCAGCCGAGGTCTTTTTACACCGATATGATGCATTCTGTGATCAGGCCAAGACGGTCGGGGCGCCATCGCCCTCTCTACGGACGCCGGTGGGACGCAGCGCTGCTGTCACCGGTGATCGTTACCGTCCTCATCACCGCCCTGGCGTTCTCCACGCCGAGGGAGTTCGCCTTCAGCCGGCTCCTTCCTGCCGCACCCGCCCTCGCCGCCGCGATGTGGCCGGTGCTCCCCACGATCCTGCTGGGGACGTTCTGCCTGATGGCCATGATCGGCCTGAGCTTCGCCTACACCGACCTGGGGACGCCCTACACGGCGGCTGCGATCATCGCGGTCACCTTGGCGGCCGCCTACGCGAGCCATGTCCGGCTCCAACGCGAGAAAACGCTCCTCCACGTCCGGCTCGTCGCCGACGCGGCCCAGAAGGTACTGCTGCGCCCGCTGCCGCGCCGCATCGAGGACGTCGAGATCGAGTCGCTGTATGTGGCGGCCCAGGAGCAGGCCCGGATCGGCGGAGACTTCTACGAGGCGGTCGACACGCCGTTCGGGGTCCGGCTGCTCATCGGCGACGTGCGCGGCAAGGGCCTGTCCGCGGTGGGGGCGGCCTCAGCGGTGATCAACAGCTTCAGGGAGGCCGTGTACGACGAACCCGATCTGCGGGGCGTCGTCCATCGCCTGGAGGCCAGCATCTCCCGCCACAGCGCCGCGTTCCCCGCCCTGGACCTGCCCGAGCGCTTCGCGACCGCTCTCCTCGCGGAGATCCCGCACGGCGGAGGCCGCGTCAGAATTCTCAACTGCGGGCACCCGCCGCCCCTGCTCGTGCGCCGCGGCGAGATCCGCGTCGTAGAGCCCACCACCCCCTCTCCGCCCCTCAACCTCGCGTCGCTCATCGGCGACCACTACTGCGTCGACACCCTCATGTTCACTCCGGGTGACCAGCTGCTGCTCTACACGGACGGTGTCACGGAGACGAGGGACCGCGACGGCGAGTTCTTCCCGCTGCCGGAGTGGATGCGCGAGCAGAGCCCGGCGCCGCCCCGCGAACTGCTCGAGCGGCTTCATCGGGCCCTGCTCCACCACAGTGACGGACGGCTCGACGACGACATCGCGATCCTTGCCGTGCGGTCCTCGAACACCCGGGCCCGAGAGCAGCCCGTATAGCCGGCGGGAAGCACGGGGGATCCGATCGACGGGAGCCAGGAGCGGGCGGACAGGCAGGCGGGCGTCGGTCGGTCGCCCGGTCAGGTGCGCGGGCGGCGGCGGAGCTGCGGGTCGGACAGTGCGGGAGGCACGTATCCGGCGTCCCGGGTGGACAGGTTGGTGCCCGGCGGCACGATCTTGTCGATGCGGTCGAGCACGTCCGTGCCGAGTCGTACCCGGTCGGCGCCCAGCTGGCTCTCCAGCTGCTCGAAGGTGCGCGGCCCGATGATGGCCGAGGTGACGGCGGGGTGCTCCAGGACGAAGGCCAGGGCGAGGTGGACCAGGGTCAGTCCGGCCTCCTCCGCGAGCTGGGCCAGGGCCTCGGCGGCGTCCAGCTTGGCCGCGTTCTCGGGGTCGGCGATGTCGAAGCGCGCGGCCTGCCGGTCGATCCGGCTGGACGAGGGCTGTTCGGCACCCTTGCGGTAGCGGCCGGACAGCCAGCCGCCGGCGAGGGGGCTCCAGCTGAGCACTCCGAGCCCGTACCGCTGGGCGACGGGCAGCACCTCGCGCTCGATGCCCCGCGCGAGCAGCGAGTACGGGGGCTGCTCGGCCACCACCCGTTCGCGGCCCCGGCGCTCGGCGAGCCACTGGCCCTCGACGATCGCGGAGGGCTCGAAGGTGGAGGTGCCGATGTAGCGGATCTTGCCCTGGTGGACGAGGTCGCTGAGTGCGCCCAGCGTCTCGTCGAAGTCGTTCTCCGGCTCGGGCCGGTGCACCTGGTAGAGGTCGATCCAGTCGGTGCCGAGCCGGCGCAGGCTGTTCTCCACCTCGCGGATGATCCAGCGCCGGCTGTTGCCCTGCTCGTTGGGGTCCGTACCGAGGCTGCCGTGGAACTTGGTGGCCAGCACCACCTGGTCCCGGCGGCCGCCGGCGAGCGCCTTGCCGACGATGCTCTCCGACTCCCCGGCCGAGTACACGTCGGCCGTGTCGACGAAATTGATGCCCGAGTCGAGGGCCCGGTGGATGATGCGGACGCTGTCGGCGTGGTCGGTGTTGCCGCGGGCCCCGAACATCATGGTGCCCAGACAGAGCGGGCTCACCTTGACGCCGGTGCGTCCGAGCAGGCGGTATGCGGTCATCGTGCACTCCCGTTGACGAGTTGATCGGTAAGGGTGTCGGCCGGAACCGGACGGGTGCCGACGGTGCCCGTCCGGTAGGTGTCCCACAGGCGCCGGTACGGCCCCTGTGCGGCCAGCAGTTGGGCATGGGTGCCGGTCTCGACCACGGTCCCGCCGTCGAGGACCACCACGCGGTCCGCGCGGGCCGCCGTGGTGAGGCGGTGGGCGACCACGACGGTGGTGCGGCGCCGGGTGAGCGCCTCGACGGCGGCGGTGACCCGGCGTTCGGTGGCGAGGTCGAGCGACGCGGTCGCCTCGTCGAGCAGCAGGATGTCGGGGTCGACGAGCTCGGCCCGGGCGAGGGCGAGCAGTTGGCGCTGGCCCGCGGAGAGGCCCCGGCCGCGTTCCCCGACCTGGGTGAGGTACCCGTGCGCGAGTCCGGCCACCATCTCGTGGGCTCCGACGGCCCGGGCGGCGGCCTCCACCTCCGTGTCGGTGGCGTCCGGCCGGCCGTAGCTCCGCCGAACCGCAGCAGGGCGGCGAAGGCGTCGTTGCGCAGGTCGTACTGGACGCCGAGGGAGAGGCGTCCCGAGCGGTAGCGGCGGACGTAGGACACCCCGAAGCGGACCGCTCCGACGCAGGCCAGGAGCACGATCCAGGGTGCGAGGGCTCCGCCGTCGCGGGCGGCGACGTCGTCCACGACGTGGCGCAGCACGAGCGGCAGTACGGCGGTGGCGACGGCCGCCACCGCGGCGCCTCCGAAGGCCAGGACGAGGTCGGTGCGGTGGCGCAGGGTGTAGCCGGCGATCCGCCGTGCCCAGCCGTCGGCCGGTGGTGAGCCGCCGGGGCCGGCCGCCGTGTCGTGCGCGGCGGCCGGTTCCGTCGTGGCCGTGGGACAGCCCGTCACCGGGCCTCCACCAGGCCGGTGCCGGGCCGGACCGCCTGCGCGGCGGGGTCGTCGAACAGGCGGTTGGCGGGGCGCGGGAGGCCGTAGTGCTCGCGCAGGGTCGTGCCGGCGTACTCGGTGCGGAACAGGCCGCGTTCCTGGAGGATCGGGACCACCCGGTCCACGAACACCTCCAGCCCGGAGGGCAGGACGGCGGGCATGATGTTGAAGCCGTCGGCTGCCCCGCTGTCGTACCAGTGCTCGATCGTGTCGGCGACCTGCTCCGCGGTGCCCGCGAAGGTGCGGTGCCCCCGGCCTCCGCCGAGCCGGCCGATCAGCTGCCGTACGGTGAGCCGTTCGCGGCGGGCCAGTTCCACGACGAGGGTGTAGCGGCTCTTCGCGCCTTCGATCTCGTCCTCGGTGGGGATGTCGTCGGGCAGTTCGGAGTCGAGGTCCAGGGCGTCCGGGGCGATGCCGAGTCGCTGGGCGAGCTGCCGCTTGGCGTACTCGGGGACGATGAGCCGGTCCAGTTCGGCGTCGAGTGCGCGGGCCTCGGCCTCGGTGTCGCCGATGACGGGGACGATTCCGGGCAGGATCTTGATGCCGTCCGGGTCCCGGCCGAGTGCGAGGGCGCGCTGTTTGACGTCCTTGTAGAAGGCGATGCCCTCGTCGAGGGTCTGCTGTGCGGTGAATACCGCTTCTGCGTAGCGTGCCGCGAAGTCCTTGCCGTCCTCGCTGGATCCGGCCTGCACGAGGAGCGGGTGCCCCTGGGGGGAGCGTTCCACGTTGAGCGGGCCGTCGACGCGGAAGAACTCACCGCGGTGGTCGATGGGGCGGACCCGGTCGGCCAGGGTGTGGACGCCGGCTTCTTTGTCCGCCACGACTGCGTCGTCGGCCCAGCTGTCCCAGAGCTTGGTGGCGACCTCGACGAACTCGGCGGCGCGCCGGTAGCGGTCGTGGTGCAGCGGGGTGTCGTCGAGGCCGAAGTTGCGGGCGGCTTCGGCGCCGGCCGTGGTGACGATGTTCCATCCGGCGCGGCCGTTCGAGACGTGGTCGAGGGAGGCGAACCGCCGGGCCAGGTTGAAGGGTTCGTTGTAGCTGGTGGAGGCGGTGGCGATGAGTCCGATCCGGCTGGTCACCGCCGCGAGCGCGCTCAGCAGGACGGTCGGCTCCAGCTTGCTGGAGGGCCGTCGGCCGGGGTCGCCCTGCAGGACGGGGCCGTCGGCGAGGAACACCGAGTCGAGCAGGCCGCGTTCGGCGATGCGGGCGAGGTTCTGGTAGTGCGCGATGCCGGTGCCGCCGTCGGAGGGGCTCTCGGGGAGCCGCCAGGATGCCTCGTGGTGGCCCACCGACATCAGGAAGGCGTTGAGGTGGAGTGGTTTGCGCTCAGGCGTTCGCGACATCGGGGTCGTCCTTCTGGTGGTGGGTGGGTACGGGGTGCTCCGCCACGCCGAGCGCGGCGAGCAGGGTGTCCCGGTACTCCTGGAAGCGAGGGTGGCGCCGGCTCCGGGGGGTGGGCAGGTCGACGGCGAGGTCGACCGAGATCCGGCCCTGGTCCAGGACGAGCACGCGGTCGGCGAGCTCGACCGCCTCGTCCACGTCGTGGGTGACGAGGAGGACCGCGGGGCGGTGGCGTTCGTAGAGTTCGCACAGCAGTCCGTGCATGCGGATGCGGGTCAGGGCGTCGAGGGCGCCGAACGGTTCGTCCGCCAGGAGCAGTTCGGGGTCGCTCACCAGGGCGCGGGCCAGGGCGGCACGCTGCTGTTCGCCGCCGGACAGCTCGTGGGACCAGGCACGCTCCCGGCCCTCGAGTCCGACCTCGGCGAGGGCCCGTACTCCGCGTTCGCGTACGCCGGGTCCGCGCAGTCCGAGGGTGACGTTGTCCAGGATCCGCAGCCAGGGCAGCAGGCGGGAGTCCTGGAAGGAGAGGGAGACCCGCTCGGGTACGGTCAGTTCACCCGATCCCTCGACATCGTGGTCGAGGCCGGCCACGGCGCGCAGCAGGGTCGACTTGCCGGAGCCGCTGCGGCCCAGGAGCGCCGTGAACTCGCCCGCGCCCAGGGTCAGGTCGAGTTCCTCGAGGATGATCCGATCACCGAAGCGGCGTATCAGCCCGCTGGTGCGCACCGCGGGGGCGAGGTCCCGTACCCGGGTGCCGGATGCGGCCGTCAGCCCGCCAGCGTACGTCGCCATGACAGGGCCCTCCGTTCGATCGCGCGCACCAGTGCGTCGGAGGAGAAGCCGAAGATCCCGTAGGCCACCAGGCCGACGATGATCACGTCGGACTGCGCGTACTGCTGGGCCTGGAACATCATGTAGCCGATGCCGCTGGTGGCGTTGATCTGCTCGACGACGATCAGGCCCAGCCAGGCCGAGGTGACGCCGAGCCGCAGCCCGACGAAGAATCCGGGCAGGGAGCCCGGCAGGACCACCTTGCGCAGGAACCGCCATCTGCTCAGCCCCAGCACCTCGGCGAGTTCGACGTGGCGGTTGTCGATGCTGGTGAGCGACGCGTAGGTGTTGATGTACATGTTCACCCCGACGCCGAGGGCGATGACCGTGACCTTCATCTGCTCGCCGATGCCGAGCCAGAGGATGAGCAGGGGCAGCATGGCCAGCGACGGAATGGCGCGCTTGATCTGGAGCGGCCCGTCGACGAGGTACTCGCCCGTGCGGCTGAGTCCGGCGAGCACGGCGGCCGCGACGCCCGTCAGGACACCGAACAGCAGGCCGAGACCGGCTCGTTGGAGCGAGATGAGCACGTTGCCCTGCAGGCGGCCGTCCGCCACGAGATCACCCGCGGTGGCGATCACGGTGCCGGGACCGGAGAGGATGCGGGGGTCGAGGAGGCCCGCGGCGGACGCCGCCCACCAGACGGCGACGAGCAGCGCGGGCCCCAGGAGCCGGCCGAAGGGGACGCCGCGCCCGGGTCCCAGCCGCCGGGCCTTGCGGGCCGCGGGGCGCCGTCGTCCGGCGGCCGGACCGGAGGGCTCCGCCTCGGCGCCGGTCCGGTCCGATACGGGCTCGGGCGTCACGGGCCCGGGCCGGTCCGCCACCTGCTCGGGCGTCACGGGCTCGGGCGTCACTGCCTCGGGCCGGTCCGCCACGGGCTCGGGCGTCACGGACTCAGGCCGGTCCGCCACCTGCTCGGGCGTCACCGACTCGGGCCGGTCCGCCACGGGCTCGGGTGCCGGTGCCTGCACGCGCAGACCCGTCAGTGCCTCGCTCATGCGCCCGCCCGGAATCCGGCCGGCACGGCGGCGGCCGCGAGGCCCTCGAACCGCCGGTCGAACAGCGTCTTGACGTCGAGCTTCGGCACGAAGCCGCCTTCGGCCATCAGGTCCGCGGTCTCCTGCTCCCACGCGATGGCGTTGTCCCAGTTCGCCGGGAACCGGGGCTTCGCGAGGGAATCGACGATGCGCCGGCCGTCGGCCGCGCTGACGCCCTGGTCCTTGACGTAGTACGCGTCGATCCACTGGTCGGAGTTGTCCCACGCCCAGGCCACGCCCTGCGCCCAGAGCGTGACGTAGCTGCGCACGGCGGCCGCCTTCGCCGGGTCGTTCAGGACCTCCAGGGGCGCCCACAGGACGGTGAGCAGGTCGACCACGTCGGTCGGCACGCCGCGGGCTCCGTCCTTGCCGTACTGGGTCAGGTACTTGGTCAGCGTCGGTTCGCCGAGGGGCGCGACGTCGACCTGCTTCGACTGGAGCGCGGTGAGGAACTGCGTGCTCGGCAGCGCCACCAGCTGGACATCGGAGTTGGCGAGTCCGGCCTTCTTCAGGGCCCGCAGGACGACCACGCCCTGGGCCTGCCCCTGGGAGAAGGCGATCTTCTTGCCCTTGAAGTCCTCGGCGGTCCTGATGGACGAGGCGGGCGCCGTGGCGAACGTGTAGGTGGGGTGGTGGCGTTCCTGCACGGCGACGATCCGGGCCTTCACACCGATGGCTTCGGCCTGGATCGGCGGAATTCCCGCATTGCTCGCGACGTCGATCGAGCGTGCCCGGAATCCCTGGATGATGTCGGGTCCCGCGTTGAGGTTGATCCACGAGGAGACCTTGAAGGGAAGGTTCTTGTCGAGTCCGGATGCGGCCAGTTGGATCTGCGAGGTCCGCACCGCCACGGCCAGCGACGTTCCCGCGGGCGGCGGCCCGGTGGGCAGCTCGCCCGCGGGTTCGGAATGGGCCGCGTTCGTGGTCTGGGGGGCGCATCCTGCGGCGGCCAGAAGAGTGCCGCCGGCGAGGGCGAGGAATCCTCTGCGCCCCAATCGGGGAGAGGGTGAGGGGGTGGGCATGGAAGTTCCTGTTCTCATGACGGGGATGAGCCGGTCGCCGGTGTTCACAGGGAGTGGTAAGCGCCGTTGTGGAAGAGCAGGGGCCGGCCGTCCTCCGCCTGCCAGGCCTCGGTGACGCGGGCCACGACGATGTGCGCGTCTCCCGCGGGGACGAGCTGTTCGACGGCGAGGCGCAGCCAGCCGGTGACCCCGTCGAGCACCGGCTCGCCCTGCGGCAGCCGGTGCCATCGGGTCGGCGCGGCGAACCGGTCGATGCCGCTGGTCGCGAAACGCCTGGCCAGGTCCTCCTGCGCGGAGTCGAGGAAGTTGACCACGACCGACCCGGCCCGCTCCAGGTGCGGCCACGAGGAGGAGCTCTTCGCGATACCGAAGGAGACGAGGGGCGGTTCGAGCGACACCGACGTCAGCGAGGTGGCGGTGAAGCCGACCGGACCCGCCCCGGAGTCGGCCGTGACGACCACGACCCCGCCCGGATAGGCCCGGAAGATCTGCTTGAAGCGGGCCGGCTCGACCAGGCTCGGTGCCGGATTCGAATACAAGGAAATGCTCAATGTTCCCCCAGGGTGAAGGGTGCCGTGCGCTGCCTTTGCGCGGTGTCCGCCGGAATCGGGGTACGGAAATGGGCAGCAGGAAGCGGATCACGGCGGAATGGGCGCGGCAGAGCGCGGACCGGCACGGTGCCGGTCGAGCTCAGAAATGCCGGGGAAAGGCGTACGCGAAAGGAAGGGCGCAGCGCGTCATGACGGCAGTGGAAGCGCCGCCGGCTCTCGTGTCAACAACAGGAGCGGTGCGCGTACCGTCGATTCCTCTGCGGGCTGTTCATGAATCCATCCTCCCTTTCGGGAGACGACCCGGTCAACAATGCAACTTTCTGAATTAAGTCGGTTTCCGGCTGCCGCCCGGAGGCGGGGCGGGCAGGCAGCCGGCGACCGGGTCATGAGACGGCGGGCAGCGCCGGCCACGGACCGAGCGGGTCGTCGTGCAGGGCGCCCAACGCGACGGCCGCGCCCGCGGTGGCGAGCACCGAACCCGTGAAACTGCTCGGCACGACGGACCGGCCGGCGTCGTCGCACACCAGGGACCGCGCCTCCACCTCTGCCCGCAACTCGTCGATGCACGCGGGCAGTCGGCCCGTTCCCGGTTCGACCACGACCAACACCTCGGGATCGAACATGTCCAGCAGCACCGCCGCCGCCCTGCCCATGAGCCTGGCCCGCTGCCGGAACAGCACCTCCGCCACGGGATCACCCGCGACGGCCAGGTCCAGCAGTTCGGCGAACCTCGTCACGGGCAGGCCCCGCTCGGTGGCGCGGCGCACCATGGCCGGCTCCGAGACCTCGGACTGGAGGCAGCCTGCCGTACCGCAGGTGCAGAACGCGCCGGCGGAGGTGGTGCCCACCGGCAGGTGCGCCACGTTGCCCGCGCCGAAGCGCGGCCCCTGGTGCACGGCGCCCGCGGTGACGAACGCCGCGTCGACGACGTTGCCGACGAACAGCACGACGGCACTGCCGCGGGTGGCCGCGTCGCCGAAGAGCTGCTCGGCGCGCGCGAGGGCCCTCGAATGGCTGTCGAGGTGGACGGGCACACCGGTCGCCCTGGCGAGCGCGTCCCGTACGGGGACGTCCCGCCAGCCCAGTTGGGGATGGTGCACCACGGCTCCGGCCTCGGGATCGACCCAGTGCCCGGTGGCAACTCCCAGGGCGAGGGCGGTCCGCCCCGCCCCGTGCGCGGCCAGCAGCCGCGGCAGTCCCGCGGCCACCCGGGCGAGCACCCGCCCGGGTTCGGTGCCCTCGTGCGGCCGGCGCTCCTCCACGACGATCCGCCCGGTCAGGTCCATCAGGGAAAGCGTCGTATGGAGCACCGCGATGTGCGCCCCGGCCACGAGGAAGCGACTGGTGTCGATCTCGACCCGGATGTACGGGCGGCCCAGCCCACGGGGACCGGCGGTCTCGGGGCCTTCCCTGACCAGTCCTCTGTCCAGCAGAGCCGCGCAGTGGCCGCTGACCGACGCGGGCGAAAGTCCGGTGAGCCGGGCGATGGTACTGCGGGCGACGGGGCCGTGGTCGAGGACCGCGCCCAGCACCGCTCCGGTACCGGACGTCCTCCGCAGCGGGTTCGCGCCGGCCGACGGGATGTCGGAACGGCGCAGCGGGGCAAGGCGTTCGGCTGAGGTCTTCGATCGGTCCATGGGGGCCTTCCAGGTCCTGTGCGGTGGCACGCAACAGCCGGGCCTGGCGGGCTCGCGACGGGAGGCCGACTCCGGGCATGGGCGTGCGCGGGAAGCTCCACGGAGGGAGCGCTGTTCACCAGAACGCGGGGACACTGCGGGAGTTCGGAATCCGGGCCCACTGGGGGCAGGACGAAGACGAGGGATCCGCGCGGTCGCCGTACGGTCAGGACCACTGACACGCGGCGGAGCAGACACGCTTCAGGTCGACATGACCTCGTGTCGTCAGCAGCGCGGATCGGTACATGACGCGCAACATAGCCGGGGCGGCGCGAGCCGGTCAAACAGCTGCCCGCACCGTGGACAGCCGGGTCCTGGCTGATAAACCGACCTGCCTTTTCTGCCGACGGCCTATTCTGATCACCACCGACGGACGCGGCGACGTGCTGCGCGTCCGCCGTGAGCACGCCTTCCTCCTCCCCACCGGAGCCCGGCTGCCCTTCACTCCGCGGGGCCCGGTCTTCCCCGTGCGAGCGACGCCACCAGGCGGGGGTGGGGAGAGAGCCGCGAACGACCCATCACACGTGAGGCACCCCATGGATAGTGAGCTCATACAGACCTGTCTGGACCTGCTGCACCGGGCACGGCAGCTGCCCGTGGACGATGCCCAGCGCCGTCTGCTGGAACGGGCTGCCGGCACCCTCGTTCGCGACGGCCGGCTTCGACGCCGTGCCGAGGCGCGCGCGGAACGGGCCGCGGCCGACGCGAGGCTGCTCGCGGCCACCGCGATGGGCGCCTCCGACCGCGTGATGGACGCCGCTCTGACCGCCCCGGCCGCTCCGGCCGCTCTGACCACCCCGGCCGCGCCCGAACGAGGCCTGGCGGACCGCGAGTACGTTCAGCCCCGCCCCGGAGCGTCGGCGGCGCGACAGCTGCCGGACGGTACGCCGAACAGTGACGGACCGTCACGACTGCTGAACCGCCCCCAACTCTGTTATGTCTGCAAGAACCACTACCGGCAAGTCCACGACTTCTACCACCTGTTGTGCCCCGAGTGCGCCGGCGAGAATCTCGCCCACCGCACGGCCCGCACCGACCTCACCGGCCGACGCGCGCTGCTGACCGGCGGGCGCGTCAAGATCGGCTACCAGGCCGCGCTGATGCTCCTTCGGGACGGAGCCGAGCTCACGGTGACCAGCCGCTTCCCCCAGGACACGGTGCGCCGGTTCGCGGCGGCCCCCGGCGCCGCGGAGTGGTGGCACCGGCTGCAGATCGCCGCCCTGGACCTGCGCGATCCCCGGCAGGTCCTCGCCTTCACCGACCACATGCTCTCCCGGGGTCTGCCCCTGGACGTTCTGATCAACAACGCCGCCCAGACCCTACGCCGCTCTCCTGAGGCGTACACCGCGCTGTCCGCCGCCGAAACCACCCCGGCCCCCGCGTCACTCACCGCGCCACAGATCTGGACCGCTCCAGGGTTCTCCGTACCCGGCCCGCGCACCGCGCCTCTGCCGTGGACAGCGGAACTCGCCCCACGGCTCCGAGCGCCCCACGCCCTGGCCGGCACCGCACACACGGCCGGCGCCTCAGCAGCAGCCGCGCCCCTGCCACCGGAGGCCGTCGACGAGGCGGGTCTGCTGCCCGAGACGACCGCGACCAATTCCTGGACGCTGCGTCTGGGAAGGGTCGACCCGACTGAGCTGCTGGAAGTCCAGCTGGTCAACGCCGTCGCACCGTTCCTGCTCGCCGACCGCCTGCTCCCTCTTCTCGATGCCTCCCCGCACCCGGACCGCTACCTGATCAACGTCTCGGCAGTCGAGGGCCAGTTCACCGTGCGGAACAAGACCAGCGACCACCCGCACACCAACATGGCCAAGGCCGCCTTGAACATGCTCACCCGCACCAGCGCCGCAGACCTGGCCACCCGCGGCATCCACACCTGCAGCGTCGACACCGGCTGGATCACCGACGAGAAGCCCCTCCCCGCCCGGCAATGGCACGCCGCCACCGGCTGGCGCCCGCCGCTGGACATCGTCGACGGCGCCGCCCGCATCTACCACCCCATCGTGCAAGGGCAGGCCGGCGCACCCGTCCACGGCATCCTCCTCAAGGACTACCGGCAGGTCCCGTGGTGATCCCTCCCAGCAGGGTGACTCCGAGCGGCCACCCCGAAGTCACCAGTTGAGCGCGAGGGTCGCCGCTGCCGCGGAGTGCCCCTCCGCCGCTGTGGCCAGGGGGAGCTCCGTCCAGACGGTCTTGCCGTCCCGGGTGTAGCGCGTGCCCCACCGTTCGGTGAACTGGGCCACCAGGAAGAGACCGCGCCCGCCCTCATCGGTGGTGCGCGCCCGCCGTAGGTGCGGAGCGGTGCTGCTGCGGTCGGAGACCTCGCAGATCAGGCTGCGGTCGCGGATGAGCCGCAGGGTCAGCGGCGTGCCGCCGCCGTACCGGTAGGCGTTGGTGACCAGTTCGCTGACGACCAGTTCGGCGGTGAAGGCCATCTCTTCCAGGCCCCACCCGGTCAGTGTGGCCTCCGTCAGGTGCCGCGCCCGTGCGGCGGCGGTCGGCTCCGCGGGCAGCTCCCAGGACGCGACCTGCTCCGGTGCCAGCACGCGGGTGCGGGCGAGGAGCAGTGCGACGTCGTCCGGTGGGTGCTCCGGCAGCAGGGCGGCCTGCACCGCCGTACAGGTCTCCTCCAGCGACCGGCCGGGCCGGGACAGGACGTCTCGCAGCCGCGCGAGTCCCTCGTCGACGTCGAGGCCACGGGCCTCGACCAGGCCGTCGGTGTACAGCGCCAGCAGGCTTCCCTCGGCGAGTTCCAGTTCGGCGGACTCGAACGGGAGTCCGCCCAGGCCCAGCGGCGGCCCCTCGGGGAGGTCGGGCACGCTCACGATGCCGTCGGAGGTCACCACGACGGGCGGCAGATGGCCCGCTCGGGCCAGGGTGCAGCGCCGGGAGGTGGGGTCGTAGACCGCGTAGAGGCAGGTCGCGCCGACGATCTGCTCGCCCTGTGCGCCCCCGTCACCGGGCTCCTGCTCGGCTGCCAGGCGGTTGACCAGGTCGTCCAGGTGGGAGAGGACCTCGTCCGGGGCGTAGTCGAGGCTGGCCAGGGTGTGCACCGCCGTGCGCAGGCGGCCCATGGTGGCCGCAGCGTGCAGACCGTGGCCGACGACGTCGCCGACGACGAGGGCGACGCGGGCTCCGGAGAGCGGGATGACATCGAACCAGTCGCCGCCGACGCCGGTGGCGGGATCGGCCGGCAGATAGCGGTGCGCGACCTCGACCGCGCTGTGTTCGGGCAACTCCCGCGGCAGCAGACTGCGCTGCAACATGAGCGCGGCCTCGTGCTGCTGGGTGTAGCGGCGGGCGTTGTCGATGCACAGGGCGGCGCGCGCGGCGAATTCCTCCGCGAGGGTGAGGTCGTCCTCCTCGAACGGTTCGGGCCGCTTGGCGCGCCACAGGCTGAGCAGGCCGAGGAGCAGACCGCGGGCCGTCAGCGGTACGACGATCAGCGAGTGGGCCCCCAGACCGAGGGCGCGCCGTGTGCGCTCCGGATCCTTGAAATACCAGGCGGGGCTGCTCTCGAGCACTGGTTCGAGGACGGGCTGCTGTCCGGCGAGGCACCTGGCCTGCGGGGTACGGGGGTCGAAGTGGAAGACCTCTCCGGCGGAGTACATCACCTGCAGTGCCTCTGTCACGACCGAGTGGACGGCCATCCTCCGGACCAGTCCGCTCGTCTCCTCGGCGGCCTCTTCGCCGCGGGCCACCGACTCCAGCAGATCCACCGAGACGGCGTCGGCGAGGTCGGGGACGGCGACGTCGGCCAGCTCCCGGGTGGTCTGGCCGAGGTCCAGTGTGGTCCCGATGCGGGCGCTCGCCCGGTTGAGCAGGGCAAGCCGTCGCCGGGCCCGGTAGCGGTCGGTGACGTCCTCCACCAGTTGGGTGACGCCGAGGATCCCGCCGGAGGGGTCCTCCATCCGGAACGCGGACACCGACACCACCCGCTCGTTGCCGGGGTCACTCCTCAGGCGGCAGGGCTGCTCGGTGAAGATCAGGGGTTGGCCCGTCTCCAGCACCCGTTGCAGCCGGGTTTCGATGGTCTTCAGGTCCGGACCGATGAGGAAGTCGCCGATGCGCAGGCCCCGGATCTCCATCGCGGGGAGTTGTGTGAACCGGGCCAGCGCCCGGTTGATCCGCAGGATGCTCAGGTCGGGGGCGTGGACGGACAGACCGATCGGGGAGCGCAGGAACAGACCGTCCAGGACCGACCGGTCCGTCTCCCACTGGCGCACCTCCTCCGCCGGGGCGACGACGAGGAACCACTCGCGGGCCGAGCCGGCGCGGATGACGGCGCGGGCGCGGAAGCCCAGCTCCACCCGCTGCCCGCTGCGATGCCGGACGGGCAGGATTCCGGACCAGCCCCGGTCGCGCAGGCACGCGGCCACCGCCTCCATGACCGCCTCATGGTCACGGGCATCGAACAGGAACTCGATCGCTGCCCGGCCCAGCACCTCCTCGGGCGGGAAGCCGAGGTGCTCCTGTGCGCGCTCGCTCCAGCCGACGACCCTGCCGTGGTCGTCCAGTACCGCCGAGGCCGAGTTGTGCAGCGCGAACGGGTCCTCGGGCCCCTCGCCCAACCCAGGCGCCGGTGCGTCCATCACTACCGCCCTTCGACCCTTCGACCCTTCGACCCTTCGACCTGCCGAACGGAACGCTCGGCGGGTATGCCCGCAGCGACCACCCACGGTGATCAGAGACCAAGGATCGAGCGGTCGGCCTAGATTCAGTATCGCCGCGTCGCTGTACGTCGGCAGAGGGTCGTCCACAAATGCACCGGCGCGCCGTTCGCCGGGACGCGGTCGTTCACCACGAGGCTGCGGCGAGTGCGGCCGTCAGCGCGTCGACCGAGGTGAACACGTGTCCGCGCAGGCCCAGGGCTTGGGCCGCCTCCACGTTCTCGGCCCGGTCGTCGACGAAGAGGATCTCCTCGACGGGCACACCCAGTCCCCGTACGCACCACTCGTAGGCCGCGGGTTCCGGCTTGGCGCTGCGGAGGCGGCAGGAGAAGCCGACCACGGAGAACCGGTCGAGCCACGGCTGCGTGGCCACGTACCGTTCGGCCAGCTCCTCGGGGATGTTGGAGAGCAGGCCGAGGCTGAACCCCTGGCCGGCGAGCTCGCCGAGCAGGTCCACGCTGCGCTGATCGACCTCGCTCCAGCTCGCGAGGTCCGCAGCGATCAGATCGGCGGTCAGACGCGCGTCGAGCGGGATCCCCAGGGTGTCGCAGATCCCCTTCCAGTAGGCGGGTCCCGCCACATCGCCCCGGTCGTAGGGGGTGCGCTGCGACCAGTACGCGCCCCAGAAGCGGTCGGGGTCGGCGGCGCCGGCCTTACGCTCCAGTACGGCCTGCGACTCGGGCGACTGCACGCGCGCGATGACACCGAAGAGGTCGAAGAGAATGGCTCGCATGGTTCCTTCCTAGGTTCCGTGGGTTCTGTTTGTTCCGTTTGTTCCGTCGGCTGTGATCGTGTCCCGCTGGACGCCGCCGCCACGCGGGCCCGGCACGGCTCCAGGGTCCGGGGCCTTCCCGCGCAGCCAGAGGCTGAGCGCGGCGCAGGCTGCGGCCAGGACGAACAGCACCAACGGCACCATCGTGATGTTCATCGTGTCGATCACGCCGCCCAGCAGCGGCGGGAAGGCCACGCCGCCGATCATCGAGGCGGCGATCACGAAGGCCCCGGCTGCGGCGACGCCCGGTACGGCCCGGTTCAGCCAGGGCAGGCACGTGGGGAAGATGGGCGCGATCATCAGGCCGACGCCGAAGTACGCGTACGGGGCGAGGGCCGGGACGGTCGCCAGGAGGAGGAAGCCCGCCATGCCCACGCAGCAGACGGTCAGGATCGACGGCGCGGACCAGCGCAGGCTGAGGGGCGCGACGACGAAGCGGCCGATGGTCATCGCGGCCCAGTAGGCGGACGTCGCCGAGGCGGCGGTGGCGGCTCCGTATCCGACGGCCTCCAGGTGGGTGGGCTCCCAGCCGCCGACTCCTGTCTCGATGGCCACGTGCAGGACGTAGACGCCGATGAACGCGGCGATGACCGGCAAGGCGCGCGCCCCTCCCGCCTTCGCACCCTCCCCGGCGACGGGCCCGGGTTCGCGCGCCGCCACCCCGCCCAGGGTGAACAGGAGGAGCAGGCACACGACACCCATGCCGATGAAGATCTCCGGGTAGTGCTCCGCACCCAGCCACCCGACGAGGGCGGGACCCGCGATCGCGCCCACGCCGAAGTGCCCGTTGAGCAGGTTGAGCATGGCCGTGCTGCGGTGGCCGAAGCCGATGGAGAACAGCTGGTTGAGGCCGTAGTCGATGCCGCCGAACCCGAGGCCGATGACGAAGGTGCCGCCCAGCGCCGGGATCCAGCTCGGCGAGAACGCGAAGACCACGGCGCCGGCCGCCATGAGGACGTACGAGCCACCGAGCAGCAGGCGGTTGCTCAGCCGCCCCCGCAGCGGGTGGTAGATCAGCACGCCGAGGAGCGCGCCGACGAAGTGGGCACTGAGGCTGAGCCCGGCCACGGCAGGGCTGATGCCGAACTCCTCGCGCAGGGCCGGGATGGCCGGACCGTACAGCGCCTGCAGAGCGCCGATCACCACGAACGCCACGCAGGAGGCGATGATCGCGACGGTGGTCAGGAGGCGGGGCCTGCCCGCATCCGGCAGGTCGGCCTCACTGGTGGTGGCAGACATCGCGGACATCGCCCTCCCCTGACTCATCAACAAATGAACATGAATGATGTTCATTACGGCGCGTATCCCACACCACCGACCGAAGATTACTCACACAGAATGTTCATTTCAACAGATCCGGTGTGCACATCGGCTCCCTCCAGGCCTCCGTCTGTGCTAAAAGCAGACATGTGAACGTGATGGAGAGACACAAGCTCGTCGTGGCGCTGCTCATCAAGGAGAACCGCGCGACGGTCGCGGAGCTGGCCGCGGCCACCGGGGCATCCGAGATGACCATCCGCAGGGACCTGGAGGTCCTGGAGTCCCGCGGCGCACTGCGCCGGGTGCGCGGCGGCGCGGTGAGCAACCTGCCGGGCGGAGTCGAGCCGCCGTACGCGATCCGCGCGATGTCCGGCGCGCGGTCCAAGGAACGCCTGGCGCGCACGGTGGTCGCGCTGCTGACCGACGGCGAGACCGTTGCCCTGGACACCGGCACGACGGCGGTGGCCGTCGCCCACGCCATGGCCGCCCGGCAGCTCACGGTGGCCCCGCTCTCCCTGCACGCCACCTTCACGCTGTCCGGCCATCCGGGCATCCGGCTGCTGATGCCCGGCGGGCAGGTGCGCCCCGAGGAGCTCTCCTTCTACGGCCACACTCCGGTCCAGACGTTCAAGGACCTGTGCTTCGACACGTTCATCCTGGGCTGCTGCGGCATCGACCCGGTCCAGGGCGCCACCGCGTACAACCTCGACGACGTACAGGTGAAGCGCGCCGCCGTGGCCGCCGCGCAACGCGTCATCCTGGTCGCGACAGCGGACAAGCTCGGCCGTACGGCGCTGGGACGGATCTGTTCGGTGGACCAGATCACGCTCATCGTCACGGACGCGCCGGACGACTCGCCGGTGGTCAAGGAGTTGCGGGACCGGGGCGTGGAGGTGATCCATCCCCCGGAGGAGTGACGGGCTGGACGATGCAGGACAAGGCCTTCCGCGTGACCCGGAACAGTTCCTCGTCCCGCAGGATGTCGCCGCCGTGGCGGCGACGCGAGGACATGACCGCTTGCAGTACGGGCAGGGCCGCCGCGGCGGGGCGGCCGATCGCGCCCCGCGCCCGTACGGTCCGCAGGGTCACAGGGGTGACCCGGTGACTGGCCAGCGGCGCCAGTTCCGGCAGCAGGGCCTCGACCGCCGGCGCCGCGTCACCGGTGATGCGCCACCAGGCCTCGGCCGCTCCGACCCGGCTCCACTCCCCCGGGCAGGTCAGCAGCGGCCGTACCGCGTCGGCGTACGGCGCGGCCAGCGGGCCCAGGTCGGCCAGGTAGCGCAGCACCGGGCGGCCGAGGCCGGCCCGTGCCGCCGCGCCGCACACCCGGAGTGCCGTCTCGGGGTCGCCGGTGATCCGCCAGTGCGCCCACGCGGCCCAGGGTCGCGGTCTCCTGCGGGTGGGGCGCCAAGAGCTCGGCGAAGCGCCCGACAGGTCCATTGCCACCGGGCCACCACGGTACGTCCGGCAGCGAGCCCCTCCCGGTGTCGGTGAACGTACGGGCCACCGCCCGCCCCGCCCCTGCCGTCACCTCGCCGTCCGGGGTACCCGCGGACAGGACGCCCTCGGCGGCCGCCAGCCGGACCAGGGGGTGTGCGTGTTCCAGCCAGGGCCGGAGCCACGCTCTGCCCTCCTGCGACGGATCGGCGACGACGGAGGAGGACAGTCCGGACAGCGTGCCCACCGTGAGGAGTTGCGAGACGAGGGCCGTCGGGTCGTCCTCCACGGCGGCCTGGCGCCGCACCGCGTCGAGTGCGGCCGGGTCCTCGCAGCGGATCGCACGCAGGACCCAGGCGCTGCCGGTCCGCACGCCTGCCGCCGGGTCCGTGATCAGCGGGAGCACGCGGCGCCCGGCGTTCGCGAACACCGTGAAGGTCATGTAGTGCACGCCGGCGGATCGCTGGCAGGCGATGTGCCCGCGCCACCGACCGGGTCAGCTGCCGGCGGTCCACACCTCCGGCCCTCCGCCCTCCCAGCTGATCGGCCCGTCCTCGGAGAGGTCCACGTCCTCCAGGCCGGCCAGGCGCAGCAACTCACTCACGTCGCCGGGCGCGAAGGCCCGGCCCAGGTCCGCGTCCACACCCAGTGCGTGCACCGTGACCTTCCGGCCGCCCTTCGGCGACACCGGATGAACGACGATCTCCGTACGGTCCGACATGCCCCCAGCCTGCATTCGACACGCTCCCACGGCATCCCGAGAACATCGGCCGGCGGGCGTCAACCCGGGGATGTACGGCGGTTGCCGACGTACATCCCCGAGCCGATGGCAGCCGTTCGCGCCCCGCATAGCGTTCGAGGCATCGGCCCGCACGGGGCCGGATGCCACGAGAGACATCGATGGAGACGACTCGATGCGACGACGCTTGTTCCTGGTCGGTGCCGCCGTTGCCACGGCCCTGGCGGGCACCCTGTCCGCCACGACCGCCCAAGCCGACACCCGCCCCTCACCACCGCCCTCGGCCGCACTCGTGCTGCCCGCGCCGTCCGGGCACCACCCGGTCGGCCGGGCCACCGTCCACCTCAAGGACGAGAACCGGGCCGACCCGTGGGTCCCCTCGGAGAAGCGGGAGTTGATGGTCTCCCTCTGGTACCCGGCCGTCAGGCCCTCGGGCACGCCCGCGCCCTACATGACGGCCGAGGAGTCCGCGCAGTACGTGGCCTCCAGCGGACTGGACCTGCCGGCCGACCTGTTCGCCAAGGTGGCGACCCACTCGACGGTGGACGCCACACCGGCGAGGGTCCGCGGCGGACTGCCCCTCGTCGTCCTGTCACCGGGCTTCGGCATGCCACGCGCCACCCTCACCGGCCTCGCCGAGGAGTTCGCGGCCCGCGGATACGCCGTCGCCGGCATCGGACACAACTACGAGGCGGACGGCATCTCGTTCCCCGACGGCCGCACCACCTCCTGCCTGGCGTGCGTGGACAGGGACTACCCCAAGGTCGGCGCCGTCCGCGCGGAGGACATCTCCTTCGTGCTCGACGAGCTCACCGGCGCACGGACGGCCTGGAAGCGCGGCGCACCCATCGACCCCGACCGCGTCGCCGTCGTCGGGCACTCGGCCGGCGGATTCAGCACGATCCCGGCCATGCTGCGCGACCCCCGCGTCAAGGCGGCGGTCAACATGGACGGCAACTTCCGGTTCCCGAACGACACCCCCTTGGACCGGCCGCTCCTGATGCTGGGCCAGCCCAGCCACATCCCCGGCGGCGCCGACCCGACCTGGGACGAGACCTGGACCGAACTGACCGGATGGAAGCGCTGGCTGAGCGTCGACGACACCGGGCACCTGTCCTTCACCGACCTGGCACCGCTGGCCAAACAGCTCGGCATGCCGCTCCAGCAACTGGACGGCGACCGCGCCGACGCCATCACCAGGACCTACCTGACGGCGTTCGTCGACACCCACCTGCGCGGACGGAACACCCCGCTCCTGGACCGCCCGACGGCCCGCTTCCCGGAAGTGCGCTTCCACCGGCCCTGATCCGGCTCGGCCGGCTCCCCTCGTCCTGACGGCCGCCTGGTCAGCGGAGGGTGAGGAGCGGGGAGTCGTCCTTCAGCCGGGTGCGCAGGATCTCCTCGTCGCCGTGCGCGAGGATGTCGCCGCCCATGTCCACGATCCGGACGTGCCGCGCGCCGACGGTGTCGGCCAGCCGGCGGATCTGCGCGGCCATGGCCGCGAGGCCCCGGCAGGGGTCCAGGAGCAGCAGCCGGGCCGGCAGGTCCCCGGCCAGGCGCGGCAGGGTGGATCCGGCGGGCGGGACGGGCCGCGACGCCGGGGTCAGCAGGAGGGTGTCGCCGTACCGTCCGCCCTCCGGCGCGGGGCCGGTGAAGTCGGCCGCGCCCAGGGGGCCGGGGGTCGGGTCGACCTCCGGGCGCTCCCAGGCGTAGGTCGCGATCAGGGGGCGGGCTCCAGCCGTACCGGGGGTGCCGGCCACGGCGCCGGTATCGGCCGAGGCTCCCGTGAGGGCCGAGGCTCCTGTGAAGGCCCCGGCTCTGGTGAGGGCCGCTGCCGTGATCGTCGTACCGACCGGGTCTCCGCCGCCGCCCGCCGCGACGTACAGGTCTAGACGGTGCGGAGCCGGCGGGCCTGGATGACCTCGGCGTGGTCGCGGATCTGGGTACAGAGGGCGTCGGTGTAGGCGTCGTAGAGGTCCTCGTCGGTGGAAATGACGGTGTAGAGGTTGCAGAAGCCGCACTTGTAGCGACAGAAGGGGACGTGGAGGTAGAGGTTGAGTTCGGGGACCTGGTACGCCTCCAGGTCCCTGGCCCAGATGTCCCGGGTGTTCCAGGCACCTTCCTCCAACGGGCGGTAGGTGGAGCGCGGCGGGTAGGAGTACTGGTAGGGGCGGGATCACTCCCTGGTCGTCAGGCGCCTTCGCCGAGGACGGTGCGGATCAGTGTCCGCTGGGCGTCGGACAGGCAGGAGTCCTGGAGGTCGAGCACCTCGTCGTCGACGGTGATCCGGTAGTGGTAGCCGTCGGCCACGGGGGCGACGGCCCGCTGCGCGAGTTCCTCCAACTCCGCCGCGTCCGCGCGGCCCGAAGTGTCGAGTGCGCGGAGCTTCTCGAAGCCGGCGAAGCCTCCGGATCGGGTAACCGTGATCAGCATGGTTGTTCCTCCCTGTTCTGGTGGTGTCGCACGGTCTGCACGTCGCAGCCACTCCCGCGGGTGCCCCGAACACCGGCCCGCTGTCACGGAGCAGGGCCCCGACGGTGCGAACGTCCGGAAAGCGCCGCCGTGTGGCCGACCGGTCGGCGGCGGGCCGTACGGGTGCGGGTGCGGGTGCGGGTGCGGGCGGCGCGGCCCACGGCCTGCCGGAAGGGCCTTCCAGCTGGGCGGACTTGGCGGCCCACCCACTACCTTCCTCGTATGGAACGGGCCCACCTTCTCAGCAACCTCGCCGCCAACGGAACCGACATCACGGAGCAGCGACTCACTCAACTCGCCACCGAACTCGACTTACCAGCCGCCGACCTGCTCGTCATCGCGGGCCACCCGGTGCCGGCGGAACTCCTTCCCCCGGAGCGTGACGCCGAGGTCATGAGGCAGTTCGCCTACAGCGCCAGCCACTGCGACCACGCGCAACTGGCCCCGCTGGAGGGCTTCGTCCGCTCGCTGCCGCGCGTCGCCGCCCCAGGACCCTTCGTGCAGCCGACCTCGCGGTACCACCGCCCCGCCGAGACGGGCCTCGCCTCCGTGCTCAACGGGCTGATCCGGAACCGAGGCTTCGGCCTCCAGGAACTACCGTTCATGGGACTGTCCCGCAGCACGCTGTTCCAGATGGTGTCGAACTGGGACCCCAGTCCGCACCGGCGGTACCAACTCTGTGCCATAGCCGGCCCGCTGGGCTGGACCCTGCCCGATCTGTTCGCGGTCGTCGATGAGCCGTACTCGGACGAACTGCGCCCGATACTCCTCTGCCGTCACCTCGGGCGGGTGTTCGAGGCCGCCGTCCACTTGACCACCGCCCAGCTGACCGAGGCCACCGAGGAAGCGGACCGGCTGAGTGCGCGCGAGGACCACGGCGTGTGGCAGCCCGTCTCGGAGGGCTTCGTCGCGGCGTGCCCGGACTTCCTCTGACAGCCGGAGCGCCTCCCCTCCCTTCCCGGCTCCCTCACGGCCCGTACCAGCCGTCGGCTCCCGCTGCCTCCGATGGCTCACATGCCTGGTGGAGACCCACGAGCGCGGTGACCAGGCGGGGGTCCCAGCCGGGGACCAGCACCTGGAAGTCGTCGGCCTCCATGCCGCGGAAGACGAAGTGCGCCCGGCCCGAGTCGTCGCGCCAGATGATGCGCCGGGGTGAATCGAACCCGCCGTCACCATCGCCCAGGATGGAGAGGATGAGGCACAGCAAACTCACGGGGAGGCCGAACGGCCACCACAACGCCCACCACACGAGGCGGCCCCGGTAGCCGTGGAGCACGGGGCCCGCCGCGGGCTCCACGGTCCACCGCTTCCGGCCGAACCGGAGGAAACGGCGGCGGCGCAGCGTGATCCGCCCGAGCGGCATGCCGAACGGGTCCTCGACACGGTAGACGGCGGGGCGGCCGCTGAGGCGCGATCCCAGGGCCTGCTCGGTGACGACACGGGCGCTCGGAGCCTGGCCATCCGGAACGATGTGGAAGGCCCGTACGGAGCGGAGCCGGTCCAACGCGGGGGCGTTGACATCGCGGCAGAGCCGGGCGGCTCCGCCCTGCTGCCCATGTTGATCGCTCCAGGCGACGGCTGGTGGGTGCACCGTGGTCATCACTTCATACGTCACTCGCCCCTGGGTCACGCTCAGCCTCTCTGCGCACGTCCGGTCCAGGTCCGATGATCTCACTGCGGTGATCAAGGGCGAGGACGGAGGTGCACAGGGGTACGTCGACCACGGCGCGCCCATGCTCGGCTCGACGCCCCCGCGGCCCGTCGGCCGCGGGGGCGTCGCGTCGTGCCGTTCAGGACACGTCTGCGCGGACGCTGTCGCCGATCAACCCGTCCGTCGGGCGTCTTCGCCGACTGGGACGCTGCGGCCGCGGGCGGCGCGGCGGGCTCAACCACCGATGGAGGAAGCTCCTGGACTGCGCGCACCCGGCCGGGTGGTGCTGGCCTGCACCTGCCCGCGTGGACTCGCCGGTGACCGGCCTGTCGTGGGGCAGCCGGCCTACTGGCGGGCCATGTGCATGCGCATCTCGCTTTCGGCGTCGACGATGAGGTCGCCGGACAGGTCGACGGTGACGCTGTGGAGGGTGCCGGTGAAGGGGAACGGGGCCTGGTAGTCGGGGGTGACGGCAGAACCGGGGTTGGCGCCGCAGGCCATGCCGCCCGGATTGAAGGTGATCGGGGTGGTGACCGGCATGTCGCTCTGTCCGACGAGGCGGCCGTCGATGTAGAGCTGGGCGAGGCCGGGTGCGCCCTTGCCGTGGGCGATGTCCGGGGCGCCGGTGGGCTCGAACTCGAAACGCAGCGCATGCCGCCCCTCGGGCACGCTCTCGCCGGAGACCACGTGGTGCAGGGCTCGCTGGACGTAGTTGTGGGCGTAGTGGAGGTGGCCGTCCTTGACGTAGAGGGACCAGCCGCCGGCTACCTCGGCTGGTGCCACGGCACCCTCCCACGTCCTCGCCGAGCTCTCCCGCAAGGACTGGCCCCGCCGGAGCGCAGGAGCCGCACCGCGTCCAAGCCGAGGGCCTGCGCGCCGGCCGCAGTCGTGTGGACAAGACCTTCGGCAAAGCGATGCAGCAACTGGACCGCATGCCACGCTCACCACGGTAAAGACCCTTCAGCCTCGGTAGCCTGGCACGCACCCGGCATCACCGGCGCCGCAGTACGCCACCGCCTGTAGCGTGTGGGGGAAGTTGCACGTCGGAGGCCTCGCCCGCTGGATGACCACAGTGTCCAGCCACGCGTCCCTCTCCGCGGGCGGCCGAATTGCGCGGGTTACCCGTCAGTGGTGCTGAGGGCCGGCCCGGTGATGGACATGTTGCCGCTGACCGAGGCGATCTGTGAGACGGTCACATTCTCGAAGGTAAGGGTGCGGGTGGGAACAGCGGGGTGAGCGAGCCACGGGGGCAGGGCGTCGGGTGTGACGGTGACGCTGCGGTCCGTCGGCAGCGGAGCGCCGCCCAGGCCGATCACTGTGCCGGACAGCTTCTGGGTGTACAGAGTCACCACGTCCTTGCCCGTGACCGTGGATGTGGTCGTGGGCTTGGCCCGCAGGCGCATTGCGGAGCTGCCGCGGCCCACCGTCAGGTCGAGATCGCCGATGTCCAGCGACCGCACGGTGAACTTCAGGGCCCGCTCGGACCCGGCCGCAGTCCGCACGGTGACCACGCCGTGGAAGGCACTGTCGTGGAGCACGAGCCTGTCGGCGCGCAGTACCCAGGGGGCGTTCGCCGGGCGGGTCGGCGGGTGGTCGGTCGGCGTGCCGGTCCCGGCTGGTGTCTTGGAGGTGCGGATACCGTCGGCGAGTAACGCCTTCGAGGCCGCTGGTGTGGCGAGCGGTAGGACCACGGACAGCGCTGCTGCTGCCAGCGCGCAGACGAGGGGCCTCAGCAGTCGGCCGGTCACGCGGCTCTTCATCGCGCTGCTCGGATGGCCGGGCCCTGGTTCCTGTCCGCTTGCTGTACGACCGGTCAGGTCGTCACTTCTCACCGTGCTCCTCACGCGCGGGGATGGTCGTTGGTGCACGGTTCGTTGCGGGCTGTGGCTCGGTGGTGCCCGTCGGAGGGATCCAGGCACAGGCCAGGGATCCGCCGATCAGGCCGGAGAACAACCCGATGAGGAGGCCTCCGAAATTGGCGACGGGAAACGAGATGAGGGCAAGCAGAATGACCGTGATCCCGGCGAGCACGCGCACCTGCTGGTGGAACCAGAGGGAGATGCCCAGGGCCACGAGGAGGACCCCGATGATCAGCGACCCCGAGCCGCCAACGGTCGACAGTGCCAGTGGGATGGCGCCGAAGTTCAGGTTTGCGTACGGGATGTAGATGACGGGCAGCCCCGCCGCGAGCGTGAACAGTCCCGCCCAGAAGGGACGTTCGTTCCGCCAGATCCTGAATCGCTGTCGGGCGCCGGCGGCAGCGACGCGTGAATTCCGGCGTCTGCCGAATGGATTGGGGAACACGTGGCCTTTCCCTCGTGCGCGGCGGGCGGGTGCATGGGGCGAGTGGGCGTGAAAGGTGAGTGTTCCGTTCCGGGGGTCAGAAGCACTCGTGTTGGCCTTGCTTGAGTTGCACATCGAGGTCCGGAATGTTGAACGTCGCGGCCGAGACCGCGACCGTGGTCGCGTGCACGTCGCTCAGGGTGGCCGAATCCGCCTGCTGGGCAAAGCCGTTGGGATCGAAGAACCGGGAACTCCTGTCCGCCGGATTGATGGGGCCCTTGCTGACGGCTCCGGCCGCCACACCGATGTCGATGCCGTCGAAATTTGCCTGCCCGATCGACAGGGAGGTCGCGTCGAGGAACAAGTTCTTCGCCTGGACCTGGCTCTTTTCGCCGCCGGTGAGCCTGAGCGTGTACGGGCCCAGGACCGGGATCGGGACCACCACCGACAAGCACAGCCCGCTGATTTCCGCACGGCTGGCCCCGGTGACCACGACCGGCACGAGGGCGCCCTTCCTGGTCACGTCCACCATGCCGTAGATGCTCAGTCCATGGGCGTTCAGAGTGTCCACGGACACCGGGAACTTCTGGCCGGAGATGAAGAACGACGCGGCCAGCGCCCCTTGCGCCATGCTGATACCCAGGGCCGCTGCCGCCGTGACACTGGGGACGAGAACGGCGGCGAAGCGCTTCCAGGAAGTCCTGCCGGCGCGAAGCAGCATTCCGTCTCCTCCGATCACGAGGTGGCCCGGCGACTCCCGACGGGGGCAGGCGACGTCCCTCCGTCTAGTGGCGGATCCTAGGCTTCCGGGTGCGGCAGCGGACGGCACTCCAGGTCGGCCAGACGGGTGATGCAGTCTCCGTTGCGGCATCCGGATGACACGCGGTGCAGTGATGTGGTCCGCCGACATGGCGACGCGGACCGAACGGGCGCGCCGTGGCCAGGCCCCCCGCCGCTCCAGCTCCTGGGTGGCCCCACGCGGCGTGTCCTTGCCGACGTCGGCCTGTCGCGCTCAGTCGACCTGTAGAAGGTGGTCACGGGTGTGGTCCTGCGGGATCAGCGGGGCCGTCGCAGACCGGGGCGAAGGCGCCGACGACCGGCCGGCAGGGTCCGGCGGGTGAATCTGGAGGGCTGGTACATGAGCAGTGGCGCCTGGACCGTTGCGACGGTGGCGGCCGTCACGGCGGCGTACGCGCTGGGCTCGCGTCGGCTGTCCTCGACGCCGCTGTCGTCGGCGATCGTGTTCGTCGGCTGCGGCGTTCTCCTCGGGCCGGCCGTGCTGGACATCGTCAACCTGGAGCAGGACGCCGCGCCGATCGTTGCGCTGCTCGAAGTCACTCTGGTGCTCGTGCTGTTCACCGATGCCCTGTCGGTGCGCAGACGGGACCTTCGGACCGGTGGCTTTCTGCCCGGTCGTCTGCTGAGTATCGGACTGCCCCTGAGCATCGGCGCGGGCTGGCTCCTCGCGTGGCCCCTGCTGCCGGGGCTGACGATGTGGGAGCTCGCCTTGGTCGGCACCATCCTCGCCCCGACCGACGCCGCCCTCGGAAAGACCGCGATGTCCCACCCGCGGGTACCGGCGCTCGTACGTCACGGACTGAATGTCGAAAGCGGCCTGAACGACGGCATGGTGCTGCCCTTCTTCATCCTCTTCCTCGCAGCCATCCCGGGCACGCACTACGCACAGGAGGGCGTCGCGGGAGTCTTCTGGCGCGCCCTGGTGCTGAGCACGGCCATCGGTCTGCTGATCGGGTGGCTGGGAGGCCGACTGCTCCAGTGGTCACGCTCCCGGGGATGGGTCGCATGGGAGTGGCGGCAGGTCTACCTGCCGGCCGTCGCGGCAGCGGCGTACGAACTCGCCGTCGTGACGGAAGGCAGCGGCTTCATCGCCGCCTGGGTGGCCGGCTTCGCCTGCGGGTTCGCCATGCGCCACTCCCCGGTCGGCGGTGAGAAGGAAGACCCCGACCGGACGGTCGAGTTCAGCGAAACCCTCGGAGGACTCCTGGCGGCGATCAGCCTCCTCGTCTTCGGGGCGGTGCTGCTCGGCCCTGCACTGGAGCATCTGAGCTGGCGGATCTGTCTGTACGCGGTGCTGAGCCTCACCGTGGTCAGGATGCTGCCGGTGGCCCTCTCGCTTGCCGGGAGCGGACTACGGCCCCGCACGGTGGCGTACATCGGCTGGTTCGGGCCACGCGGTCTCGCGTCCGTGGTGCTGGCGCTGCTCGTCGTGGAGGAACACGTTCCGGGGGTGGAACTCCTGGGGAGGGTGGTCGCGATCACCGTCGGCCTCAGTGTCCTCCTGCACGGCGTCTCCGCCGTACCCCTCGCCGAGCGGTACGGCCGCTGGCACGAGAAGGCAGCGGCCGCCTCCCCTGATCTGCGCGAGGGCAC
Source organism: Streptomyces sp. NBC_01294 (assembly GCF_035917235.1). Classification (NCBI taxonomy): domain Bacteria; kingdom Bacillati; phylum Actinomycetota; class Actinomycetes; order Kitasatosporales; family Streptomycetaceae; genus Streptomyces; species Streptomyces sp. NBC_01294. The sequence continues at coordinate 7,849,810 of NZ_CP108423.1, read as the reverse complement.
CCCCGTACCCACGCCCCCCGCACGCCGCGGGCTCGGCCTCCGGGACCGGCCCGAGGCGTGACGCGGCGCCACTCGGCGCGGATTCGGCATGTTCGGGACAGTCGGCCCGTCGTTGACCTTGGGGGCTCCTCAGCGGGGCTCAGCCGCCTCCTCCTTCGCCGGCGCTGCGGTCGGCACCCACGACGAGCGCTGAGCGGTGCCGCCCGCGGCTCCCGGCAGCCGCGGGCGGTTGGCCGGATCGTTCGGCCATGGGCGGGAGTTGGTGGGTACCATGGCCAGGCTCGTGCCGCGCAGGGGAGACAGCGGGAATGTCGGTCCGCTATTACCTGTACATCAGTGACGCCAAGGTCGACATGCTGCTGTCGCAGATCGATCCGGCATGGGGGCGCAAGCGGGTCACGGAGCTGAGCCTCGGGCTGACCGTGGCGGGCGCGAAGCGGAGCATCGAGGCTCCCGGGGCCGACCGCGTCGCCCGGCTGGAGCGCGTACCGCGTCACCTGGAGGATCACGCCGACCTCGGGCACGTGGACGAGCCGGGGCAGTACGTCCACGGGGTCCTGCCGATGCAGTGGGGCGCGATCGGCGACGGCGGCACCGTCCACTTCGGCGGCCGCAGCGAGCACACCGTCGTCGGGCTGGGCGGCTCCGCCGGACACCTCCTCGGTACCGTGGCGGCGGCCCCGCCCGAGCAGAGCCTGCTGAGCGCCTCGCTCCCGCCCGTCCTGCTCGACCGACTGGCGGCGCTCGCCCCGCAGGACGCGGCCGCCGACCCCGAGGCCCTCGTCGACCCACTCGGCGAACACGCGCGGGTGATCCTCGACCCGGCGCACGTACAGGCAGTTGACCACGTTCGGATGCAGGCCGAGCCCGACCCAGGTGCCGCCTCGCCCTCGAAGCGGGCGCGCTGCGCGGCCGTGGCGGCCGGCTCCGAACGCGGCACCTTGATCGCGAGATCCGTGTTCCACTCGCGGTGCCGGACCCGGTACACCAGCCCCATGCCGCCGCCGTCGAGCACGTCGAGCACCTCGTACAGCCCGAGGACGACATCGCCGCGCTTCCAGCTCCCCACGGTCATGGCCACCTACCTTGCGTGCCGTACAAGGGAGTTGACAAGCCGATTGCGGGCGGGCCGCCCCGCTCGTCTCACCTGGGCGGAGCCGGCTCCCGGCGCTGTCAGCGGCGTGCCGCAGGATGACCGTATGAACGATCTTGTGACGAACCTGTTCGAACCCGGCAACGACTGGAGCGGCCGCACCCGCGAACGGCTCACCGGCCTGTCGCCCGACCTGACCGAACTGCTGCTGCACCTCGCGACGGCCGATGCGTTCTGGAACTGGCGCTACAAGGTCGACGCGGTGTGGAAGCGGCGGGCGAAGGCACTGCTCAAGGCGGACGGCGCCGCTGAACTGGTGCGCTACGCGGTGCGCGAACTGGCCCGGGACGGGTCCTTCCACAACATGAGCGACCCCGACGCGGTGATCCGCGACCTCGGGCAGGTCAAGCCGCCCTCCCGGGCCCGCAGCCTGGCGATCGGCTTCCTCCTCGCCGCCGGCTGGCTGCGCGAGGACACCGACGGACTGAGCGCCGCCCTCGCCCTCGTCGCGCGCAAGAACGCGCAGGCCATGGACACCTACTACCGCGTGGACCACGGCATCGCCGGCGCCGCGTTCACCGCCCTCGGCGATCTGCCCGGCCCCGGCGCCATGGAGGCGCTGTGGACCCTGCACTACCAGGTCACCACCTCGATGCATCCGCATGGCGTCCTGGTGAAGTCCGTGAAGCGGGCCGCGGCCCGCCTCGGGGTACCCTCGCACGAACGGGCCGAACGCACCGTGTCCCGCCACGGCCTGGAACCCGACCGGACGCTGACGATCGGCTGGATCGGGCGCGGCGCACTGTGGTGGAACGCCTCGATCGACGCGGTGATCACCCTGGAGGACAACGGCCGGGTCACCGTCGAGTGGACCGATGGGGACCGGGTCACCCGCACCACGGCCCCCTTCCGCTGCCCGAACGGCTACAAGACCCCGATGCGGGCCGACAGCATCACCCTGGTCCAGCGCACCGCGAAGCGGATCGAGGAGACCGTGGCGGAGGAGCGCCGGCGGCTCGGCGCGCAGGCCGCCGAGGCCCGGACCCTGAGCTGGCCGGACTGGGTCCACTACTACCGGGACCACCCCGTCACCGGCGTGGTGACGCGCTCGCTGGCCTGGGAGTACCAACTCCCCGGCGACCCCGCCCACCACCCCCTGGACCCGGCCGCGGAACCCACCGCGCTCCCGTCCGCGACCAGGATCCGCCTGCGGCCGGCGACGGTACCGTCCGGGTGAGCCGAGGGGCCCGGCGGCCCGGGCGCGCACCGTGGTGCCGCACCGCACGCCACCTGTGGCGTCGAGGCATTCGGGACGGTCCCGCTTCACCGGGCAGGGCATGCGGTGAGTTCGGAGCATACGAGTCCGTCATCCAGTTCCCGGGACCGGAGCTGAAGGAGTACGCGGCGGTCGGTTCGACCTCGGACTGCGCCCTCGTTTCCGTCTCCCCCGAGACGAGCCGAGCCACCGCGGTGCGGAACTCCCATGCGCTCCGCCCCAGCTGTTGGTCGTTCGGGGGGCGACCGTGGAACCTGGCGTTGGGGACCGCGTCAGCCCTTGGCGTCCCGGCCGCCGGGGGTGAAGGTCACCGGCAGGCTCAGGGGGCCGCGCAGGCCGCCCGGGCGCCAGCGGATCTCGTCCGGAGCCACGGCAAGAGCGAGTCCGGGGAGGCGGCGCAGGGCGGTGCCGATGGCGATGTGTCCCTCCAGCCGGGCCAGCGGGGCGCCCAGGCAGTAGTGGATGCCGTGCCCGAACGCGAGGTGGGCGTTGTCCTGCCGGGTGACGTCCAGGCGGTCGGGGTCGGGGAACCGTGCCGGGTCGCGGTCGGCGATGGCCGAGGCGATCAGTACGGTCGCGCCGCGCGGGATGGCCACGCCCGCGATCTCGACGTCCTCGCGCGCGAACCGGGCGATGCCGGGGCTGACCGGGCCGTCGTAGCGGAGGAACTCCTCGATCGCGCCCGCCGGCAGTTCGGGGTCGGCGCGCAGCAGGTCGAGCTGGCCGGGGTGGGCGAGCAGCATGGCGATGCCGCCGGCGATCAGGTTGACCGTGGTGATGTAGCCGGCGGCCAGCAGCAGGAACACCATGGCGATCAACTCGTCTTCGGTGAGCCGCTGTTCCTCGTCCCGGGCGGTGATGAGGCCGCTGAGCAGGTCGTCGCCGGGGTGAGCCCGTTTGGCCCGGATCAGCTCGGTCACGTAGGCGCGCATGTGCTGCCACGCCTCGTTCACCACGGCGGGGTCCGGCGGCTCCGCGCCCCGCATGATCATGCGGTCGGTCCAGCGCTGGAAGTCGTGACGGTCGTCCACCGGCACCCCGAGCAGTTCGCTGATGACCGTGACCGGGAGCGGCAGCGCGAAGTCCGCGACGAGATCGGCGCGGCCGGCCGGGACGACCTTGTCCAGCAGCTGGTCGGTGAGGAACTGGATCCGGGGCCGCATCTCGGCCACCCTGCGCGCGGTGAACGCCTTGGAGACCAGGCGGCGCAGGCGGGTGTGGTCGGGCGGGTCGCTGCGGAGCATGTTGCTCAGCATCGACTCGCGCTCCGTGTCGGGCAGCTGCGCCAGGAGCCGGGTGTCCGAGGCGTCGCGTACGTCACTGCTGAGGCGCGGGTCGGACAGGGCCTCCAGACCGTCCTCGTAACGGGTGACGATCCAGGCGTCCAGGCCGCCCGCGATGACGACCCGGCGCACCGGGCCGTCCTCGCGCAGTCGCCGGTACAGCGAGAAGGGGTCCGCGACGAAGGCCGGGTCGGCGTAGGGCAGAAGGACCGGCCGCTCGCTCATGATGCCTCCAGGAGTACGTCAGCCTCGCTACGGAAAGTGAGGATATATGCCTGAATCGTGATGAATGCAGGTTTCCCGGTCCTGCGCGTCGGCGTCCGCGCACGTCCGCGGTCACCCCGCACCGGCCACCGGGCCCGCCAGCCGGCCGGCCGCTCCCCCGGCGCATGTGGCCGCGGTCACATGGGGGCGGCGTCACATCCGGGGCGGCTGCGCGGTCCTCGCTTCGGAAGCGAGAGAAGGGATCGTCAGGATGAGGACCGTCATCGTGTGCGTCTCCGTGTCGCACGGCAATACCCGTCGCGTCGCCGACACCATGGCCCCGGTACTGGGCGCGAAGGTCGTCGCCCCCGCGGAGGTCGACCTGGGGGAACTGGCCGGCGCCGACCTCGTGGGGTTCGGCTCGGGCGTCGGCGGCATCAACAGGCAGCGGCCGGACACCGGGGACCTGGCCGCCGCGCGGGCGTTCGCGGAACGACTGCGGGACGGGAGCGGTCCGGTGTCCTGACGGGACGCGGCGCTTGCCCCCGTCGTCACTCGTGCCGCAGGCTCGTGATCAGGTCGCGGGGCAGACCATGGGTGTCGTGGAGGTAGTGGAAGTCCTCCTCGGTCAGCGGGCCTTGGAAGCGGGGGCGGGCGAGGACCGTCCGACCACGCTCCAGGAGCCGACGGAACCGGCGCTCCTCCTCCAGCAGCATCCCCAGCACGTCGCCCGGGCGCACGTCCTGCCGGAAGTGGTCCAGGGTGTGCTGGACCAGTTCCTCCGGCAGGTCTTCGACACCTCGCGAGGGATCGTCCCGCCACAGCACGGTGAGCACCCGCCGCACCAGGCGGCGCAGTACGTAGCCCCGTCCGGTGCCGGCCGGGCGCACGCCGTCGCCGAGCACCACGACGGCCGAGCGCAGGTGGTCGCAGACCAGACGCAGGGACCGTTCGTCCAGGGGCCACAGGGCCGGCACGAGGCGGCGCCAGGGGTCGAAGACGTCGCACTCGAACACGGACGACTTGCCCTGGAGCAGTGAGGCCAGCCGTTCCAGGCCGAGTCCGGTGTCGACGTTGCGCTGGGGAAGGGGCACGAGGGAACCGTCGTCGAGCCGGCGGTGGCTCATCGTCACGTGGTTCCACACCTCCACCCAGCGGTCGTCGCGGGTGGGTGTCGACCGGGGCGGGCCGTCGCCGCTCCAGAGGAAGATCTCCGAGTCGGGGCCGCACGGTCCGACGGGTCCGTTGGACCACCAGTTGTCCTCCACGGTGAGTTCGACGGGGACCCCGCGGTCCTGCCACAGCCGAAGGGAATCGGTGTCCGGTCGGGTCCGGCCGCCGTCGCCGGCGTAGGCGGTGGCGTGCAGCAGGCCGGGGTCGATGCCCAGTCCCTCGGTCAGCAGCCCGTAGGCCCAGTCGAGACTGAGCGGGCCGTCGTAGTCGCCCAGCGACCAGGTGCCGAGCATCTCGAAGACCGTGAGGTGGGTGGCGTCGCCGACCTCCTCCAGGTCCGTGGTGCGCAGACAGCGCTGTACGTTGACCAGCCGCTTGCCCAGCGGATGGGGGCGGCCCTCCAGGTACGGAGTGAGGGGGTGCATGCCGGAGGTGGTGAACAGGACAGGGTCGCCGGGCGGTGGCAGCAGCGTCGAGCCGCCGATCCGGCGATGGCCGCGCTCTTCGAAGTACTCGACGAACGTGCTGATCAGGTCTTCCGTCCTCATGAGGTGGACTCCTTCGCGTCACAGCGGGGAGGCACCGGAGAACGGGACCGTTCAGTCATCCGACCGGGGCAGGGGTGCCACGGCACTACCGACGGACCGTTTCCGGTCGCCGGGGAGAGGGGAACGTCAGGCGGCGGCAACCGGCGAGCTGGTCGCTCGCGCGGTCGCGGTGGTGTGGAAGCCGATGACGTTCATGGCGGGACCATAACGCGGCGCTGCCCGCCGAAGCACACGATTTTCCCGGCAGTGAGGCCCTGCCCGGCCCCGACGCAGCGCTTGCCGTACCGCCTGGCAGCAGGAGGCGCCGGATCCCCTCCGTCACCCACCCGATTCACGTGCGCGGAGTGCAGGAGGTGACCCCGCTCCCAGGATCGCGGGCCCCCCACCCCCGTGGGGGAGTCCGTTCCCGCGGGAACCTTCCGCACTCCGCGCCGGAGATGACCCCGTTTCCCGGGGTCACGACTGACACGACTGACACGTCTGACACGTCTGACACGTCTGACACACATCGCACGGCCCGCCCGCACGAGACACCCGTACCAACCCGACCGACCTGGCCACGTTATGGCCGAGAAGGTGCCTCGGCCCATGGCACCGCGCGCCAGCAAGGGGACCCAACGCGCCACAAGGGGACTCTCCACGCCGTGATGGGGACACGAGGTCCCAAGCACCGCCACTCATCTGGTATTTCGTGCTGGTCTATGCTCAACCCCTGTGGTCTCGCATGCACATCAGGGAACAACCTCCTCCGCCCTCACCCGGCTGAACGTCAACGCCGTACGTATGCTGGGCATACCCGCGGCTGGATACGCACACCTGCTGGGCATGGCGCCCGAGCACCTCAACGACGACCTGTGCCGACCCCCCGCGCTCACGAGCATCCGCATCGCCGAACTGGCGACCGTCCACGCCCACTGGACCGAAGTGGCCCAGCTGCTGACACAGCAGTCGGCCATCGGCACCCTCGGGGTCTGGGACTACCTGATCACCTCCGCGCCCACCCCCCTCGAAGGGATCCGGGACGCCGGGACCTACCTGGCCACCGTCGTCGACGTCAGCACGGACAACCTCCGGATCACCGAGGACGGCTACCGGATCACCATCAGCCACATCAACGAGGCCGATCTGGCCCACGAGGCGGCCTGCGCCGTCCGCGCCTGCGCGCTCGGCCTGTACCAGCGCCGTCTCGGCGAAGCCGCACAGCGGCGCCTCGTTCCCGTCCACGTCGCCCTGGCCGCCAAGGCACCCCGCCGGCACCAGGCCCTGATCGAGCTCTACGGTACGAGCTCCATCGAGTTCGAGGCCCCGGTCAGCTCCATCACCTTCCTCGCCTCCGACCTGACCGGCCCGACACCACGCGCCCAGCCCGGCCTGTCTACCGTACTGCGCAGACACGCCGAGCAGACGCTCGCCACCGCGGTCCCGCTGCACAACTGGCTGGACCTGTTCCGTACCGCCCTGGCCTCCGCCCACAACGGAACCGCTCCCGCGCTGTCCACGGTGGCGCGGCGCATGGCCGTCAGTACGCGAACCCTGCAGCGCCGCCTCGACGAACACGGCACCACGTGGAGCAACGAGGTCGAAACCATGCGCCGGGACCACATCACGCGGCTGCTCTGGAGCACCGACCTCAGCATCGACGCGATAGCCGCCCGGAGCGACTACGCCGACGCCCGCGCCCTGCGCCGGGCGGTCCACCGCTGGTACAGCACCACACCGGCCGCCCTGCGCCGCACCGGCCGCCCGCACGGCGACCGGGTGCAGGAGGCGGTTCAGTCGCCGAGGGTGGCGTCGACCGCCGCCCCCATCTCATCGTTGAAGCAGGGGAAGTGCCATTGAGCTGTTTCCAACCTGCTTGAGCACGACGGCAGTTGACGTTGGGGGTGGCGTCCAGACACACGGAAGCTCCTGGTGGACGGGCGATGCGGGCGGCCGCGGCCAAGGCGTACGTGGTCCTCGACGGGACCCGGCTGCCGATCGACCGGATCGCCGACGGCCGGCCCTCTGCTCAGGAAAGCCCAAGAGGCACGGCATGAACGTGCAGGTCATCGCCGGCCACAGCGTGCCCTCGCCCTCCGCTGACAGGGCGACATCCGCCAGGACCACGCGGACCGGGGGAATCGTTGACATGACGTGACTGAATAACATGAGGCGAGGCTGCACGTGCATGCCATTTCACTCGGGAACCCGGAGCACTCCGCCATGAAGTACACCGTTTCCATCGAGATCGCCCTGCCGCGGGAGAGGGTGGTACAGCTGCTCGCCGACCCGGCACACATGTCGAAGTGGCTGCGGGGTCTGGTACTGCACGAGCCGCTGAGTGGGGTGCACGGGCAGGTCGGTACCAAATCGCGGGTCGTGATGCAGACGGGGAAGCAGAAGTTCGAGTGCACCGAGACCATCACGCGCCGGGAACCGGCAGACCTGCGCGGGATCCCGAAAGGGCACGTCGTTCACTTCGACCGCGAGATCGTCGGCGAGGGCATGTGGAGCGCCGTGCGCGACCGGCTGACGGAAGCCGGCCCGGAGACGACGCTCTGGGTGAGCGAGAGCGAATACCGGTTCAGCGGTTTGCTGATGCGGCTGGTGGGGCTCCTGATGCCCGGCACCTTCCGCAAGCAGTCGCAACAGCACATGCAGGACTTCAAGGCCTTCGCCGAGCAGGGAAAGGACGTCCGCGAAGCGAAGGACTGATCTACGACCCATCCGCCATCGATCTGTCCAGCCGCACCCTGCAGCACCTCTCCGGCCTTCTCACAGTTCACCGACGCCGCATCGGCACCCGATGGCGTCGCCTCACCTGCGGCCGGCAGGCCGACCGGAGGCAGGGCCGCCGGCGATCCTCGAAGGCCCTCGGCCGGTCATCCGCTCCGGGTACCGGTTTGACCTGGGGAAACGGGCCGAATCCAGGGCCGGCGTACCGGCTGACCACACCGTCGCGTGCGCCTGCGCTCGTGGCCTGTCACACGCCTGTGACAGTCGGCGGACACGCTCGCGAAGTCGCCCGGCCAAGCTCTTCATACAGGAACAAACCAGGGCATTAAGCCCTCTGCTTCCGAAGCCGTGAGCAGCGATGACCGAGCCGATCCGGCGGAGGAAATCCCATGAGCCTCACCCTCACGATGCCGCAGACCCAGCCCCAGACGCAGGCCCCCGCAGTGGCACTGGCCCCGCGCGAGCAGGAGGCCCTGGGATACATCGCCGCAGGTCACACCTACCTGCAGACGGCCCGCCAGATGGGACTCTCCAAGCACACCGTCGACGCCTACCTCCGCCGCATCCGCGCCAAGCTGAACGTCCACACCACCGCCGAGCTCACCCGCCTGGCCGTGACCCTCGGCCTGTGACATCCAGTCGTCGACAGGGCACCTCCTGTTACCGACTGCGCCGATGACGCGCACGCGCGACGGAGCGGAGCGAACCGGTCGCTCACGGGGCTGGGAGGGGAACCGAGCCGGTTGAGGTCGCGACGTACGCCAGCCCGTCGTACTCCTTCGCCAGGGTGACCTGACTCAGATGGAGGCGATAGGTCCACAGCGGCGCAGCGGCGCCGAAGCTCCGCATGTCGTGACGGGCATCGAGCCACTCTCGAACGGCCCTCGGCGCACCTGCCGCACTGCGGAGTTCCAGGAAGTGGTCGCCAGGGTGGGCGCGGGCGAGCTGGGCTTCCACGGCGGTCGAGCGGGCGGGACCGATCCGGTGATCGACGACCGCGGAGGACGCGGCGCGGGTCCAGGGGCCGGGCCACATCCGACGGGCGCGGAAGGATCCGCTGCCGAACAGCAGGCCGAGCGCGTAGTACGCATCGCCGCAGCGTGCGGCCAGGTGCTCGCCCAGCGCCGCTACGGCGCCGTCGCCGCGGCTCTTGGCGATGTGGCCGTTGTGCGCCCACAGGGCGATCTTGACGGACGGTTCGTCCAGGAGTTCGCCGAGGTTGTCGGCCATGTAGCGGTCGCGCGCCGCGAAGACGGTCTGCTCCGGGTCCGTGTGCCGTGCGTCGCGCGTCACCAGGTCGGCCGCCTGCACCAGGATCCGGGCATGGCGCAGCGCGTCGTCCGCTTCGGGGCCGTGTTCCCGGAGGAACTCCAGGAGGTTCTCGGCCTCGCGCACCAGGCGACGCTCGGGATCGGGGCGCGAACCCGGATGCGCCGTGGCCAGTACACCGAGCGTGGAATGAAGCCCGGCCACCCGGTCGGGCGCCGCTTTACGCAGGAAGGAATCGAGCATCGCCAGGGAATCGCCGCACTTCTGGGGGTCGATGCCTACGAAACGTATCTTCACGTCGTCCGGCCGTCCCTGGTTGTACGTGCGCATCCAGGCGAGCATCGCCAGCACCTCCTGGGTCCGCCAGGTCCAGAACCCCAGCCCGGCAAGCACCTTGGCGGCGTCTCCGGTTCCCTCGCGTACGTACGCGTCCACGGCTTCACCCGCCGAGGCGCTCGCTTCCATGGCGAAGACCGAGAATCCCAGCTCCGTCACCAGGAACTCCAGCAGGCGGTGCTTGAGCTGGAAGAACTCGCGCGTCCCGTGGGTGGCCTCCCCCAGGCCAACGATCCGTACGCCGCCGAGCACGCTCTTCAGCGGTTGGAGGTCGGTGGTGGGCGCGCCTGCCGTCAGGCTGGTCAGCGGTAACGCGCTCCGGGCCAGCCAGGCAGTCACCTCATCGGACACGGCCATCCCCTCCGTCGCCGGCGTTTCCGCCCGAGGCTACCCAATCGGGGTGCGGAACCCGGCGGCATCGGCAGTCAGGTGGGTGTTCCGGGTCGTGTCGAAGACCCCCCGTTCGCCGAAGACCGGACGGGCAGGTGATCTCTGTCTGTGCGGATCTTCGCGTGCGAGACTGCAGGCGAGACGGGGTAGGCCGCCAGGGGAGGCACGGAGCGGTGAGGGTCTGGACGAGCACGACGATGCGGGTGTGCCTTGCTTCGGCGCTGAGCGGCGCGGTCGTGCTGTCGGCGGCGGGGTGCTCACCGGCGCTGCATCCGCTGGCCGCGGTGTACGTGGACCAAGAGGGCACTGCACACGCGCTGCTGAGACCGTGTGACGACGACGATCGGGTGCACGCCCCCCGGTTGCGGGGCTCGGTCGTCCGCGCTGCCGAAGAGGCAACGTCGGATGGGGCGCAGGACACCACACCGGAAGCAGCCCCGGCGGAGGATCCCTGGATCGGCTGGGACACCCGCGGTCTGCACGAGGCGGCGGACTTCCCGCTGTTCGCCCCGCCCTCGGGATGGGCGGCCGAGGTCCGGGGCCCACAGACCCTGCAAGCCGGCTACTCGTACGAGCTGGCGTTCTCCGATCCCCATGACGACTATGCCTACAACGGCTCGGTGACCTTTGACCCCGGGCAACTCGCGGGGGTGCCGGCCGGAGAGGTGTTGACCCTTCAAGGCACCATGACGAGAAAGGCGTTCGAGGATCTCGCGCGCAAGGTCTGTTGACCCTCCTCCTGCCTGTCCGGCGCCGTTCCGTCCAGGACCGGCTCCGGGCCGACCCGGAAAATCCCCTTCGGGGCACGGCGGCGTGCGCAGTAGCATCCCCGGATGCCGAACATCGAGACCTTGACGCCCGCGGTCGGCCGGGTCGACGCCGCCGGGCTGCGGGCGTACGACGCCGACCTGCTCGCGCGGTGCGCCGTCGACCGTGCGCAGCCCTGGTGGCGCCGAACGGCCTGCGTGGACGCGCTCACCGGCCGGGTACCCCGGGCCCGGGCGGACGAACTGCTCGCGTGCGTCCGCGACGCCGAGGACTCCGCGACGGTCCGCAAGGCCCTGCTGGGCCTCCTCTCGGACCGGGTCGAGCTCCTCCCCTGGCTGCGGCACGAGGACCGGCAGCGCGAGGGGGCGTACGGCATGTCGGAGGCGATCCTCCAGGCGCGCGGGGTCCTCGGGGACCGCGCCGCGGCGGCCGAGTTGGCGACCCTCGCGTTCAGCCCCTGGCGGAGCAGGCGGGCGGCCGGGGAGGCCGGACTGGACGCGCTCGTGGACCGGCACGGGGTGGAGGCGGTGCTCTGCGAGCTCGGTGGTGGGCGGCCGGAGGACCGGGCCGCCATCGTGTGCATGCGGGACCGTGCCGGTGAGGACGTCACCGACGCGCTCGCCGACCCCGACCCGCAGGTGGCCCACCTCGCGCAGTCGCTGCTGGCCGACCCCGACCAGATCCGCGCCTGCCTCGCCGGGGCTCCGACGGCCGACGCCGCCCTGTGGGCCGCGTACGCGCTGCACCGGATGACCGATGACGTGGCGCAGACCCGGGCCGTGTACGAGGCGTTGGGGCGCCCCCGGGTGGAGGTCGACGGCCTGGACGAGGAGCTCCGCCGGGCGATCGTGCACGAGTACGGGCACACGTGCGAGAAGCAGAGCGACCCGCGCTGGCGGATCGAGGCCCTGTGCACCGAGCCTCCGCAACCGCCGGACCAGGAGCGGCAACTGGCCCTGGCCACGGCCGCGCTGACGGCGGCGGAGCTGGCTCCCCGTACCCCGGTCTCCTGCGGCGAGGCCAACCAGCAGGGCGACGGTACCTACCACGTGATCGGGTACGGGGAGGGCGGCGGCAGCGAGGTCTTCATCAGCACGCTGGGGCGGTTCGCCGGCGACCACGAGGACGACCCCGCGGCTCGCGCCGCCCTCGAAGCGGCCGGCTTCCGCTGGATCGACGGGGCCACCGGTTCGATCCGCGTCACCGGCCTCGGCGTCTACTACTTCGGTTCGCGCGACCCTCTCAGCGTCGACACGCTGCTGTTCTACTGGCAGGACTGAGGAGGGCTGCGCGAGACGAAGACCGGCGGAGCGGATCCGGGGGACGGTTTCCGCTCGTCCCCCGGCGCGGGTGGGTGCCGGGTGCCCCGGGATGGGTGCGTCAGTCCCGCACGCCGTCGAGGGCGGTGTCGGGGATCCAGGAGCCGTGAATGCCGGCGGTGACGCGGCGGGGCAGGTGGACGGCGGCGATCCGGTCGAGGCCGGAGGCGTCCAGGACGAGGAGCTGCGAGGCGTCCTGCTTGAGGTCGGAGACCACGGTGAGCAGGTAGCCGTCGTCTTCACCGGTGGCTCCGGCGGCGGGGACGAAGACGGCCTCGCCGGGCAGCCGGGCGTCGCCGACCTCGTGGATGAGGCGGGCGCCCGTGGTGCGGTCGTACTTGACGACGCCGTAGCCGCCGAAGCCGTTCTGGTCGGGGAAGGAGACGGCGTACTGGTAGCGGTGCTCCGCGCCGAGGTACTCGTCGTTGAGGGTCGGGAACTCGACGGCCAGGTCGTCGATGATCTGCTCGTCGACGCTGCCGGCGGCCAGGTCGACGACCCAGCGCCGCGTGGAGGAGCGGGTGTTGGGTTCGGTGCCCCGGCCCGGGGCGCCGACCCACCAGTTCCAGGAGAGCCGGAAGCCCTCGCGGTCGACGGTGGGCCCTTCCAGGACGATGCGGCCCCGGCTGTCCTCGTAGGCGTTGGCGGCGTGCAGCATGTTGCCGGGCTCGATGGGGAACCAGCGGATGTGCCGGGCGCCTTCGGGACCGCGGGGCATCACGCCGATGCGGGCGGGCTGGTCGTCGTTCCAGCCGTAGGGGATGCCGGAGTGCTCGGTCGGGTCGAAGGTGACCGTGCCTTCGATGAAGACGATGTACCGGCGGGTGATGGCGAAGTCGTGCTTGAGGGAGGCCGTGGCTCCGGGGATCTCGGCGCTGTGCGTGATGTCGCCCCGGGCGTCGGCGACGTAGTACATCAGGTGGGGCGGGAAGGGCGAGGAGCCGAAGAAGTGCAGTTCGCCGGTGACCGGGTCGGCCTTGGGGTGGGCGGTCATGGCGCTGCGCAGCTTGCCGCCGAAGTCGTGGGCGCCGACGGTTTCCAGGTCCGGGGTGAGTTCGAAGGGGAAGTTGGCCTCGCACAGGGCGAGCAGGCGCCCGGCGTGCTCGATGACGTGGGTGCCGGCGGTGCTGGCGGTCAGATCGGGGCCGTGTTCGGTCATGTAGGGGGCGCCGTCCAGGGCGGGGGTGTGCACCCAGCGGTTGCGGTACCACTCGGCGCGGCCTTCGCGCAGGCGGATGCCGTGCACCATGCCGCTGCCCTTGAACCAGTGGGTGGGGGTGACACCCGGCTTGGGGTTGTGGCTGTTGCGGATGAGCCGGCCGCTCAACTCCGGCGGCAGGCTGCCCTCGACGGTCAGCCCGGTGGCGGTGACCTCGTCGACGGCGGGCTCGTAGTGGCCGGTCAGGAAAGGCTTGCGGGTCATGGCAGGAACCTCACTTCTCGATGGGCGGTGCGTGGCGCTGTGCGTGGTGTGCGGTGCGTGGTGCGTGGGCGGATCGGTGGAGGGCCGGGGCCCGGTCACGCGCTCTGCTCGGCCTGGGACTTCAGGGAGGCGAGCCAGCTCTGCAGGGACTGGTGCAGGGCCCGGCCGAGTTCCTCGGGCGCCGCGTCGACGGGGGCGCCGCTCCAGGACTCCTCGGTGTGGACGGTGACTTGCTCGCCGGTCTGCTCGAAGGTCCACACGTGGATTCCGGTGATGCCACTGGCGGGGCCGCCCCACACGATGCGCTCACCGGGGATCAGTTCGCGGACCGTGGAGGTGATGTCGAGCCCGTGGGTCTTCCAGGTGAAGGAGGAGCCGGTCGCCAGCGGGCCGTTGAGGACGGCCTGGTCGATGTCCGTGATCCAGGTCGCCCAGGCACCGATGTCGGTGTGCAGCTGCCACACGGTCTCCAGCGGGGCGTCGATCACGGTGGACAGGCGGGCGACGACGGGGGCGTTCTCGTCGATGGTGAACATGGCGGGGTTTCCTCTCGTGGTGGCGGTTGGTGCGGGTCGGTCGGGGGCGGTCGGTCGGGGTCAGGACGTCCGGGTGAGCGACGCCGCGTGCTTCGCGGCCGCGGCCGGGTCGGCTGCCCGTCCGCGTGGGCGGGCGAGGACCAGGGCGAGGAGGGCGGTGGCGGTGAGGACGGCGGCCGAGATGCCGAAGGCGGTGCGGTAGCCGGCCGTGAGCGCGTCCAGGACCGGCTGATGGGTCGCGGCCCGTGCGGTGACAGAGCCGGCGAGCGTGGTGAGTACGGCGAGTCCGATCGCGCCGCCGACCTGGCGGGTGGTGTTCACCAACCCGCCGGCCAGACCCGCGTCCGCCCGCGGCACCCCCTCGACGGAGAGCGCGGTGAGCTGCACGAAGGCGATGCCCAGGCCCAGGCCGATCAGGACGCTCGGCCCGAGTACGCCCGTGAGGTAGCTGCCCTGGGCGCCGATCCGCGAGAGCCACAAGAGCCCGCCGGCCTCGGTGAGCAGGGCCGCCGTCACGGTCGCCGTCGCTCCGAAGCGGTGCGAGATCCGCTGCGCGAGGGTGGAGCCGAGCATGATGGCTCCGGCGAGCGGAAGCTGGCCCAGGCCCGTCACCAGCGGGCTGGAGCCGAGCACCTGCTGCTGGTAGAGCGGAAGGAAGAAGAACAGGGCGATCCACACCGACCCGAAGAGCGCCATGAGCACGGTCCCGGCCGTGACCCGGCCCGTGGTGAACAGGCGCGGGGGCAGCAGCGGATGGGGGTGCCGCCGCTCGACCAGGACGAACAGCGCGAGGAGCACGGTCGCGAGGGCGAGCGCCCCGAGCACCTGCGGGTCCGTCCAGCCCGAGCGGCGCGCGGTCGTCAGTGCCCAGACGAGGGCCGTCAGCGCGAGCGACACGGTCGCGGTGCCCGGCAGGTCGAAGCGGCCTCGCTCGGTCACGGGCGCCGAGGGCGTGATCACCGCTACGGCGCCCAGGACGAGGAACGCCCCGATGGCGACGGCGTGGAAGATCCAGGGCCAGCCCCATGCCTGCGTGAGGACGCCGCCCAGGAGTACTCCGGCCGCGCCGCCGGCGCCGGAGACCGCTCCCCACACCCCCAGAGCCCTGCCCCGCCCGGGACCGGGCGGGAACAGGGCCATCACCAGCGCGAGCGCGGCCGGGGCGATCGCGGCGGCGCCGAGGCCCTGGACTGCGCGTGCGGCGATCAGGGCCGAGGACGAGGTCGCCAGGCCGGCCGCCAGGGAAGCGGCCCCGAAGAGCCCGAGGCCGGCGAGCAGGACCCGGCGAGCGCCCAGGAGGTCCGCAGCCCGGCCGCCGGCCAGCAGCAGGGCCCCGAAGGCGAGGCCGTAGGCGTTGACGACCCAGGTCGTGCCGCTGTCCGACAAGCCGACGCCGGACCGGATCCGGGGCAGGGCCACGTTCACGATCGACGTGGCGAGCATGACGGTGAACTGGGCCGCTGCCAGTGCCGCGAGCGCGGCCCCGGGGCGGGCGGTGGTTCCGGAACGCTTCCGCACGACAAGCTCCATTGTGTGGTCAACCACTCACAGATTTGGCCGAAGAAGAGGCGGGGCAGCGATGCCCCGCCAACAGCACCCGTCGGACCGGGCCGCGGGCTCAGTAGTGCCTGATGCCCGCCGACAGGGTCCGGCTCCAGGGGGCGTCCACCTGGTCCGCCCCCGTCGAGGCGATCAGGTGACACAGCATGCCGCGGGCGAAGAACTCCTGGACCTGCTGCTCACTGCCGCCCGAGGCACCCCGTACGTACTCCACCAGGCGGGCGTAGCCCTGGCGCACGACCTCGCGCACCGCCGGTTCGGAGGCCGCGGCCGCCTGCGCCTGGAGCTGGATCAGCATCAGGTCGTTGTCGCTGATCAGCCTGGCGTAGGACTCGCCCATCGCCGCCAGCACCGCTTCCGCGCTGCTCCCCGGAGCCTCGGTCGCGGCCCGCTCCAGGCTGGCCCGCACCTGCACGAAGCAGTGCTCCACCACGGCGACGAACAGCGACTCCTTGCTCGGGAACAGCCGGTAGACGTACGCCTGGGAGATGCCGGCCGCCTTGGCGACCTCGGTGGTGGTGGTACCGAAGTAGCCGCGTGCGGCGAAGGCGCCGATGGCGGTGTGCAGCACCGTCGCGCGGCGCTCTTCGGCGGTGGACAACTGGCGGGGACGTTCCGGCTTCATGTGAGTACTTAACCACTCACACTTTCGCCGGTCAAGTCTCGCGCCTCATGCCTCACGCCTCCTCAGGCGCTACTCGGCTTCGGCGGTCACGATCTGTTCGAGGACCGCTGTGTAGAGGGACCGCTTGTCGGGACGCACGTGGTCGGCGGCATGCCGGAGAGCGGGGATCGCCGGCGTGCCCAGGGAGATGAGCCCCTCGGCCGCGGTCCTGCGGACGACGGGATGGGGGTGCTCCAGCAATCCGGTCACGGCGGGGATCGCCGCCTCCCAGGTCGCGTGACAGAGGATCCGGATCGCCGTGCGCACCACGTCCGGCCGGGGGTCGGCCAGCAGGACCGACGTGTGGTGCAGGTAGGTCTGCCGGTCCAGCAGGGCCCGCGAGGTCCGGTGGGCGTGCAGGCGGACCTTGGGCTTGGGGTGATGGAGCAACTCACCGATCAGGTTCCGCAGGCCGGGGTCCCGGTCCGGGTCCGGTCCGCTGTGTCCCTCGGTCAGTCGCGTGAGTGCCCGGCGTATCCGCACCGGGTCGCCGGTACGGGCCAGGGCCAGCAGCTCCTCCCGGGACGGAGGTCGTGACGCGCCTGTCGACGCGGCCGGGGCGCGGTCGCGGAGTGCGGCCAGCGCGGCGGCGTCCTTCCGTACGGCGTCCGGGCGGCGCAGCGGACCGTCGACGAGGAGCAGCCGGTCCGCGAGGTCGTCGCGCCCTTCTGCGCGCAGCCGCCGGCAGGTCCGCTGCAGCGCAGGGGTGCGCAGCAGGGACCGCCCGACGAGCAGGTCGAGGAACCCCCAGGCGCCCGCGTCGAGGCGTTCGCCGAGGTGCTCCGCCAGCACGTCGGCGGGGACCCGGCGCAGCGCCTGCCCGGCTGCGGAGCCGCTGGACGGCGGGCCGTGCTCCCACCAGTCCAGCAGCAGCGGGACCAGCGGTTCGAGGTCGCACGGGTCGAGCCGGCCGGCCACGAGGGCCACCCGGTCGTGCAAAACGTCGTCCCCGCGGAGTTCCGGCTCACCGAGGGCGCTCAGCGTGCGGGCCAGGTCGGCGTCTACGGGCACGTCGATGCGGCCGTGCAGAAACGCCCGGAGTACGGGAAGCCTGGTCTCGGGCTCGGGCCACGCCAGGAGCGCCACAGCCGCAGTGTGCCGGCGGTCCGGAGCGGACGCCTGGAGCATGGCCAGCAGGCGCTCGCGCAATGCGGTCGAACGAGGCTGGTCGAGGTCGTCGATGCGAACCGTCCTCGGTCGCGGCGGCGGCGCGTGAGTGGTCTCGGCGATGGTCCAGGGTGGTGCGTCGAGGGGCTGGATGTCCGTCATCCAGTCGATGAGGGCGGCGCGGACCTCGGGCGCGGCGGAGGCGTAGACGTCGATCAGTGCGGTCAGGCGGTCCCGGGAGCCCGGGATGCCGTCGTGCTTCCCGCAGCGTCGGCGGAACTCCTCCAGGGCGCTCGGTGTGCGTACGGCGGCATCCAGCGCGGCTCGCCACTCCTCGGCCCTGGCCGGCGCGGTGGCCGCAACGGACTGCGGGGACGGCAGGGGGTGCGGGGACTGCGGGGACTGCGGGGCGGCGAACGCGTCCCGCAGCACAGCGGTCTCGGCCTTTCGGGGGTGGGCGCCCAGCCGGGCCGAAGCGAGTGCCTGCTCCAAGTCGGCGCGGACCAGCACCGCGCCGAGACTGCGGAGCAGCGTCAAGGTGGACGGGCTTCCCGGGCCTCCCTGGCTCCCCGGGCTTCCCGCGGGTGCGGCAGGCAGCCCGCGTACCACGTCGGCGACCGCGGGCTTCAGAGCCGTCGGCAGCGTAGGCGCGACCGCTTCGAGTACCGCGATGAGGCTGTGCCGGTCTTCCGCCTCGGCCTCGGCGAGGCCTTCGAGCCTGTCGAGCCTGTCGAGCCTGTCGAGCCCGTTGAGCCCTTCGAGCCCGTCGAGCAGGACCCGGATGGAGCGGGCGAAGGCCGCGAGTTCCTCGGTCGTCCACGGTGCGGGGCAGAGCCGGAGCGTGAGCCGCAGTACGCGAGCTCGGACCGCGGGTTCGGAGCCGGCCAGGCGAAGCCAGTCCGGCAGCATGGGCCGCAGCACCCGCAGCCGGGTGGGGTGCGGCAGCTCGTGCCGTACGGCGAGGCGTAGCGCGACGGGCGGATTCCAGCCCTCCGTGGTCAGCGACCTGATGTCGAGGTCCGCTCCGCGGTCCGCCCCGGGGCTTGGCGCGGCGGGCGTGGCGATCCCGTGCTTGGCCAGGGCCGTCGACAGGTCCTCGACCGTCCCGGAAGCGAGGCCGACGTGACGGGTCGCCACCAGGGTGAGCAGGGTCGGTGCGACCCGTGACGCCTGGTCGTCCAGTGCGAGGACCGAGCGCGCGGAGAGGACGCCGTCGAGGCCTGCCAGCAGCAGTTCGCGGGCGCGACCGCCTTCGCTGTGTTCGGCGGCCGCGAGGACGGTCGCCGGGTACGCGTCGCCGAGGATGGCGCGCAGCGCCTCGACGAGCGTGCCGCGCAGGCCTGGATTGTCGTGCTGCCCGAGCCAGAAGAGCAGGGCCGGCACCGCCGTGGGCGAGCTCGCGCGGACGAGAACCCCGGCGGCGGTCTTCTTGATGTTCATGTTCGGATGGCCGAGACATGCGGCGATCGCGGTCGAGGCCCAGCGGGCCCGCGCGTGACCGAGGGCGAGCAGCGCCTGCCGGACGGTCTGGATGTCCTGGGCGGCGGTCAGCGTGATCAGGGTCGCCGACAACGCCTGTGCGTCGTCCCCCGTGGCGTCGCGGGCGAGCAACGCGATCACCTGCTTGCGCACGCGCCGGTCCCGGTGCCGCAGCAGGCGGTGTGCCCGCGCGCGGGTTCCCGCGTACGGGGCACGGAGCAGGAGTTCGAGCAGGATCGCCTGCTCGCCGCTCGACAGTCCGGGCCGGTCCAGCAGATCCAGCGCCAGGGTCGCGACGAGGGCGTGTCCGGCCTCGTCCGGAGTCGCCGCGTCGAGCAGGCAGGACGGCCTGATCCGTCCCCGCTCGTGGAGACGACGGCCCAGGCCACGGAGGGCGTGCAGGATCTCCTGGGGTACCACGGGCTCCCCGGCCGGCTGTCCGCTCTCGTCCCGCGGGGTGCTTGCGCCCGGCTCCCAGGACACCGCCAGCTCGGCCACGATGCGCAGGAGCAGGTCCGCGATGACCGGCAGCGTTCCGGCGCCGCCGTGGGCCGCCAGCCTGCACAGCGCCGCCACCGGCTCGTCCGGGTCCAGGTGGGAACTCAGCAGGGCCAGTTCCTGCTCGTCCGGGCCACCGAGATCCGCCGCGATGCGCGCCGGCAGATCGGCGGGATCGAGGCGGACGAGGAGGCCGCGCCGCTGGGACGGATCGTGCGTCAGATGCCACAGCACTTCAAGGGCGCGGTGGCGCACCGCGCGCAGATGCGGTGCGATCACACCCACGCTCTCGTCCGTGGCCAGACCGAGCCCGTCTCTCAGCGCTGTCACCGTCCGGGGCCCGCCGATGGCCTCCAGCGCTCCCAGGGCGGCTGCCGGCGCCGATGGCAGGAGAGCGATCACGGCGTCTTCGGCCTCCGCATGGCGCAGCGCGCGGATCGCGTCGAGGAACGGCCCCGGGGCGGGAGCCGAGGGAAGAAGGCGTGCGATCGCGTCCCCGATCGGCAGCTCCCCCGTCCCCTGCCGGGCCAGGGCGACCAGCAGTGTGAGCCGCCGCGGCCAGCTCGGATCGTCGGCGGCCGCGTCCACCAGTACGCGGAACATCACCTGTCGGCAGGTGAACAGGATCGTGGCGACCTCGTGGGCCGGAATCGAGTGGTCGGCCAGCGCCAGGCCGATGAGGGACGGGACGTGCGGAGCGTCCGGGAAGTGCCCGCGCCGGTGCAGCCCGCGCAGGCACGTCAGCGCCGGCCCGCCGAGCAGCAACGTGTCCCGGGCGGCGATGGCCGTCACCGCGCCGATGTCACCGCGGTCCGCCAGGTCACCGAACAGTTCCATCGCGCGCCGGCGAAGGCCCGGCGGCAGGCCGGGGTCCTCGACGACCTGCCGCAGCAGGACGCCGTGCCTGTGATGGGCCGCAGCCGCGAGTGCGGCATCGGCCACCTGGGGATGGGTGTGCACCGCAGCGGCAGCGAGGAAGGGAGACAGCAGTCCCGGCGGCAGGCCGTCCAACGCCGCCCATGGCTGGCCGAGTTCGCCCAGGGTTGCGGCGACGACGTCTGCGCCGGCGGCACCGAGCAGGCTGATCAGACGTTCGCGCACGAGTGCGGGGGCCAGCAGACCGGCGTGCAGCCCTTCGCGGGCCAGCCGCAGTGCCTCGGCCTGCAACACCGCGTCGCCGCTGTCCACCAGCTCGTCCACGAGCTGCTCGGGCCGGTGCACCCGGGTGAGGGTCGTTTCCCGCACGGCCTGGTAGAGCAGTTCGCCGGGAGGCTCCTTGCGGATCGCGGTCGGCTCGTTCAGAAGCTCAGCGCGCAGCCAGGCGATCCGTACCCGGGCCGGCAGGTCGGCCGTACGCCACGACGGCCGGCCACCTCCCCGGAGGTACGGCCCCAGTCGCTCGTGGAGCCGCGCAAGGAGGAGCGCCGCCTCCGGAGGTCCCTCCACGGATGCCGGCAGCAGCCCGGCGAACTCGGCCATCTCGAACTCGGTCGTCTCGAACTCGTCGCCCGTCCGGCCCGACGTGACGCGCTCGGCCAGAAGGAACAACCCGAGGTGCCGCAGGCGGGGATCGCCGTGCCGGAGGAGACGTCCGAAGACGGCCGGCGTGCAGAGCCGCGCGTCAAGATGGCCGGTCAGCCAGTCGACGTCGGCTCGACACAACGCATCGTGGAAGGACTTGTCTGCCGGCGTCGTCATCGTCGGATGCTAGCCGGGACGTTCCCGGCCCCACCAGCGAGAATCAGGCGATGCGTCCATAGGGGGCTTCTGGCGGGCTTCTGGCGGCTTCTGGCGTACGAGCAACCGATGTCGGGGTAGCCGGAGCGCCTGCGGGAAGCATCACGGGTGTGCGCCGAACCCCTCCCACCCTGGCCGCCCTCGCCTTCACCGCCGCCACGTTCTGTGTCCTCGTCCCGCCCGGACCGCCCGCTGCCGCGGCCCCTGCCGCCGTAGCCTCGGCCGCCGCCGCATCTGTTGCCGCTGCTGCCGCCGCGGCTGCCGGGACGGTCCGGCTGACCAGCTACAACATCTGCGGCAACATGTGCTCCAGTCCCCCGTACGATCCGGCGCGCCGGATCGCGGCCGTGGCCGCCGAGGCCGAACCCGGCGGCTGGGACGCCGACCAGCTCTTCCTCCAAGAGGTCTGCGAGCACCAGTACCGCGGGCTCCTCGACCGCCTGGGCCCGCTCGGATACGCCGGGTTCCACTCCGCCACGCTCCCGGCCGGGAACCCGGCCATCTGCGAGGGCCACGCGTACGGGAACGCCGTGCTCGTACGCGGCCCGGTCTCGGACACGGCCGAACTCGACCTGACGGTGGGCGGCGAACGCGAGCCGATCACGGTGCCCTGCGCCCTGAACTCCCTGGCGGACCGGCCCACCTGGTCCTGCTCGGTACACCTCTACTGGGACGACGGCACCCTCGCGGTGCCCGAAGCCGACCGGCTGGCGGCGCAGGCCCGCCGGTGGCTGGACGAAGGGTTCACGGTCGTCCTCGGCGGAGACTTCAACCACTCCCCACGCACCGCCACGCTGTCGCGCTTCTACCGGCCGGAGCGGGGGGACGGTGCCGACGGGGCCTTCACCGAGGCCGACGAGAGCGACCCCGAGTTCTTCGACGCCGCCGTCTGCCCACCTGCCACAACCTCCGCATGCCGGTCGGGCGAGGTGACCTTCGGCGCGAAGAAGCTCGACTACCTCTTCCTCAGCGCCCCGCACTTCGGCACGGCGAGCGCCGACGCCCTCCCCCTCGACACGGCCGTCTCGGACCACAACCTGCTGCGCGTCTCGGCCACCACCTGACCCGGCGCCCACGACCACAGCGGCCGGGGCTGCTCAGCCCGTCTGTTCCGGCCCGCTGACCCAGGCCCGCCCGTATCGGCCCGCTGGCCCCAGGCCCGCTCACATCGGCCCATCCGGCCCGGACCGCAGCCCTCCACAACGCGCTGATACGGTGCCTGTGTCCGGTTGATCCCGGACCTGACCCGCAGACAGGGACGCGCCCCGCAAGGACGGTCCGCCGGTGCGGCCGGCCCCTGACCTCCCGCCGGGCCCGGTCGGTCGGCCGTCGGCCAGGCGGCCGGACACGCCGGGGTGCCCCGCTCCGGTCCGCACGGCAGCGCCGGCCCACCCGGCGGGCGCGCCACGCCGGGCGCGGCCGACCACCGACACTGCCGAAGGAAGCACGCATGACCGACCAGACGCCCCCCACCACCCCGGACGCGGCCGCGGACCCGCTGCGCCACGTCTACCTGCGGCTGGCCGCCGCCGCGACCATACCGGCGGAGGCCGCCCACCAGTTCGGCTACCTGCGGCCCGTGGCCACCGACCTGCTGGAGGGCATCGCGTACGACACCCCGGACAGCGTCCGCCTGCTGGACGACCAGGACGTCGCCCGGGTGGACCGCGACGTGCTCTACGCGGCCGCGCGCGCCAACCTGCTCGCCGAACCGGTGGGTTACGACACGCTGGAGCGGCCCGGCGGCGCCGTCCTCCACATCATCGGCGGCGAGTCCGTGTACGCCGCCAGCAAGGCACTCGTCTTCGAGGAGGCGGTCCGCGCCGCGGGCGGTCCCGAAATCCCCGCCGAGGGAGCGCTGCTGACGGTTCCGAACCGGCACAACCTCGTCTTCTACCCGCTCGCCGACCACCACGTGGGCGAGGCCGTCAACGACCTCGCCCAGTTCGGCCTCGGCGCCTACGAGAACGGCCCCGGAAGCCTCTCGCCGCGGGTGTTCTGGTGGCGGGCGGGCAGCCTGACCACGATCACCGTCCTCGACGACGAGACCAAGACGATGAGCATCGCCCCGCCGCCCGAGCTCATGGACACGATGCGCCGCCTCGCCGGCGCCGGGGCCTGAGCTCCCTCCCGGGTCACGCATGGTTCGGGGCGCCCGAGTACGTCCGGTACCCGGGCGCCCCGGCGCCGCGCGCTGCACGGCGCGGAGGCGGCGCCACCGGCCCCGTCGGGCGGCCGGCCGAGGACGCCGTCGGCCCCGCGGTCAGCGCACGGCCAGCGTGTCGCGCAGGCGCCGGGCCTGCTTGAGCAGCTGCGACGAACCCGGCCGCTGCGCGAGAGCGGTGACCTCGGGCAACTCCCCGTGCGCGCCCGACAGCCGAGCGGAGTCCGCCGCGACGGCCAGCAGCGCCCCGTGCGCCTGCGGCCGGGTGCACGCCAGGAGGCCCGGGAGCGCCGGGGCCAGGACCGCCCACACCGCCGCGGCTCCTTGGGGCAGGGCGGCCGCCGCCCGTAGCGACTCGGTCAGCAGGGGCACCTTCAACGTGCCCAGCCCCACGAGTTCGGTCGTCTCCCGGCCCAGCAGCTCCCCGTCCAGCCGGCCCCGCGAGGCCAGCAGGACCAGTGCCCGCGCGGCGGCCTCCCGGTCCCGCTCGCGGCCGGAGGCGAGTCCGTACGCGACGGCCAGGTGCACCGCAGGGCCGGCCGGGCCCTCGGCCGCGGCCAGCGCTTCCAGGAACACGGGCGCTCCCGGGCCGTCCTGGTCGGCCGCCGAGGCGACACCCGTCAGCAGCCGGGCCGCGGCGATCTCCGGGTGCCAGGGCAGGGTCGCGACGGTGTGCGCGTCCCGGCCGTCCGGCAGGGACGCGTGGGGGCAGCCGATGTGCGGCTCGAACGTCCGGAACAGCGACCAGAAACGCCGGGGGAAGGCACCGCGGCCCTCGACCGCCTCGTGACCCACCAGGATCCTGCGGCCTGTCCGTGCTCCCCGGCGCTTGCTCGGGCGCTCGGGCTCACCGGACTCACGCTCCCGCCACCACGCCGGTGGGGGCAGACCGCCCTGCCGCAGCCAGGCGGCCACCCGGGGCCCCTCCTCCAGCTCCAGCTTCTCCGCGGCGCGCACCACTTCGGGCTCGATCGGTCCGCCGCAGCGCAGCAGCGCCTGCCCCAGGTCCGCCGGGCCGGGCCGGACGCCCAGCCGCCCGTACTCGGCGAGGCGCGCGACCAGTTCGTGCGGCTCCACCGCCCCGGTCGGCCTGCTCGGCACGGACAGCAGGAACGGAACGGGATCACCGGCCCGCAGCCGCGCGCCCAGTTCCACGAGGCGCGCTCCCGCGACGTAGTCGAGCGCCGCGTGTCGGCACAGCTCCAGCCAGCCCGCCCCGGCGTTCTCCCAGGACTCGTCGGCTCGTACCGGCCCCACCGCGGCGCCGACGATGCCGGCGACCGAGCGCACCTGGGAGTGCGACATCACCGTCACCTCACGCGGGACGGACCGCAGCGCCGCGGTCACTGCCTCCCGGTCCCGGTAGGCGTGACTCACCACGGCGTTGAGCACGCGTTCGAACGTCTCCACGCCGGGGTCGCGCCGGTCGGCCAGCACGGCCGCGACCTCGTCGGCGAGCCCGCCCGGTGACGGTGCCGCGAATTCCCCCTCGATCATGTGACGAGGCTAGACCGTCCCACTGACAGCCCCGGTGACGGCGGTGGCGGCACTCCACCACGACGTCCACCGACCAGGTCCGACCATGTCCGACCACCCTGGTCAACGGGTCACCAGGTCACGTCGGGCCGCCGGCCGACCGGTGCCCCTCGTCTTCGCGCCGGTCGACGAGGATGATCGCCACGTCGTCCGCCAGCGGGCTCTGCGTGTGGCGGAGCAGGGCCAGGCGCAGCCCGTCCAGGAACTCCTGCCGGGGGAGGTCGCGCATGGTCACCATGGCCGCGGGCAGGTCGAAGAAGGTGTTGTTCCGGTCGCGGGCCTCGATGACGCCGTCGGTGCACAGCAGCAGCCGGTCCCCGGGTTGGAACGGGTAGCTGTCCGTCCCCACGGGAGGACCGCTGATGAATTCCTCAAGGCCGAGCGGCGGCAGGGGGGCGGTGGGCAACAAGGGCTGGACCGTGCCGTGGCGCAGCAGCAGCGGTGGCGGATGGCCCCGGTTGATCACCTCGATGTGAGGGCCGTCCGGGATCTGGACGACGAGCGCCGTGACGAAAGCCTCCAGGAGGGCGTCGTCAGCGCCGGCCGTACCCGCGCCCGCGCCCGCGACGACGGCGTCCCGCCGCAGGGCCGCTCCGCAGTGGTTGATGACCTCCGCCAGGTCGTCCTCGTAGTGCACGGCCTCCCGGAAGGCGCCCAGCACGACCGCGGCGGCCCGTACGGCGGGCAGTCCCTTGCCCCGGACGTCCCCGACGATCATCCTGACCCCGTACCGGGTCTGCACCGCGTCGTACAGATCCCCGCCGATCTGCGCGCCCTTCTCGGCCGCCAGGTACATGCTGGCCGCGTGTACGGGGCCCAGCCGGTCCGGCACCGGCCGCAGCAGGACGTCCTGGGCGGCCGTGGCGATCCGGCGGACCTGGTTGAGCTCGCCCTCCCGGCGCGTGCGCGCGGCGCGGCTCGTGATGAAGCTCGCCACCGTGACCAGGAACAGGGCGAGGAAGTTCGTATAGACCTGCTGCCCACCCCAGGATTGGTTGTAGGTGGCGGTGGTCACGCTGACACCGACGGCCACCCCCGCCGCCACGAGCGTGCCCTTGGGCCCCAGCGTCACGGCCGCCAGCGCGGGTGTGGCCACCAGCAGGGGGCCGGTGTACACGACGTGCATGGGCGTGAGCTCGATGAGGAGCACCAGCAGGGCGAGCGCGAAGGGCAGGCACTCCGCGAGCGCGAAAAGGACCTGGTGGTGTCCGCCGGCTCCCGGTCCCGGGGGCGAGCGCAGGGGCGCTCTCATGAGTACAGCCTGCCTCTCCGGGACGCATGGCCGCCACTCCGGTCCCCGCCCTCCCCGTGGCCGTCCGGCCGCTGCAGGAACGGGGTGTGCGCGGAACCGGGCGGCCGCGGCCTCGTCCGGGCGGATCCTGAGGCTGGTCGCCGGCTCTGCCGCCTGTTCGACGCCCGTCACCACCCCCGCGACCAACGTCAGATCGACATGGGCCATTCGCAGCGCAACGGCCCCAATTTCGCTTCACAAGTTGAAGTGGTGAATCACAGCCAATGATGCTGAAAAGACCGGCAAAAGACCGGAATGTTCGAGCGCGGAGGGTGATGGCAACGTTGCCATTACGTTAACTATTCACTTCTTGACGAGGGTGTCGACGCCGAGTTGACTGCCCCTACCTCGGCCGCAACGACACGGCCTCGTCAGGGAGGTTTACATCGTGAACGCACAACTGGGTCGGGCCGCCGTAGCAGTCGCCGCTTCCGCACTCGCCGCCGTCTCGCTCACCGCTTGCGGTAGCGGGGACGACGCCGACGGAAGACCCGGGGGCTCCGCGAAGGGCGACGACATCAAGGTCGGCCTTCTGCTTCCCGAGGACCAGACCTCGCGCTACGAGAAGTTCGACAAGCCTCTGATCGAGAAGGAGGTCGCCATGCTCACGCGCGGCAAGGGCAAGGTCCTTTACGCCAACGCCAAGCAGGACGCGACCGCCCAGAGCGCCCAGGTCGACGCGATGATCGCCAAGAAGGTGGACGTCCTCATCATCGACGCGGTGGACTCCAAGGCCATCGCCGGCGCGGTCAAGAAGGCCAAGGACGCCGGAATTCCGGTCGTCGCCTACGACCGCCTGGCCGAGGGCCCGATCGACGCGTACACCTCGTTCGACAACGAGGACGTCGGCACCGTCCAGGGCAAGGCCCTGCTCGAGGCGCTGGGCGACAAGGCCAAGGACGGCCAGATCGTCATGATGAACGGTTCGGTCATCGACCCGAACGCCAAGGACTTCAAGGCCGGCGCGCATGCCATCCTCGACGGCAAGGTGAACGTCGGCAAGGAGTACGACACGGTCGACTGGAAGCCGGAGAACGCCAACGCCAACATGGCGGCCGCCATCTCTGCCCTCGGCAAGGGCAAGATCGTCGGCGTCTACTCGGCCAACGACGGCATGGCGGGCGGCATCATCAGCGCCCTCAAGACCGCCGGCGTGTCCCCGCTGCCGCCGGTCACCGGCCAGGACGCCGAACTCGCCGGTGTGCAGCGGATCGTGGCGGGCGAGCAGTTCATGACCGTCTACAAGCGGTACGCCCCCGAGGCCGCGGCCGCCTCGGAGATGGCCGTCGCCCTGGCCAGGGGCGAGAGGATCGACGGCATCATCAACCAGCTCGTCGACAGCCCGACCACCAAGCGCGTGCCGTCGATGCTCGTCCCGGGCGTCGCCCTGACCAAGAGCAACGTCAAGACCACCGTGGTCGACGACGGCGTCTACACGATCGCCGAGATCTGCACCGACCGGCTCAAGTCCGCTTGCGAGGAGATCGGCCTGAAGTAACGGGGCTCCGGGGCCGACCGCACGGCACTGCCGAGCAGGGAGGCCCCCAGGCCCAGGTCAGCTCGGGGAGGTCGGGCGGAGTACCGCGATCTCCGGGCCGAAGGCGACCACGAGCCGCCCGCACGGCGCGGTGCTCAGGAGGTCCACCGGCAGCGGGAGCACGTACTGCTCGTCGGCTTCGCGCCCTGTCGTCGGATCCCAGAACTCCACCGTCCGCCCGTGCCCGGTGGCCACCACCGGCCGTCCGTCCCTGACGGTGACGGCCACCGTCCCGTTGGGATCCGTCCCGGAGAGCTGTGCGCCACCGTTCTGCCGCATGGTGGCGAGGTCCCACAGGCGGACGGTCTTGTCGCGGCTCTTGCTGATCGCGGCGGGCCGCCCGTCCACCACCGTGGCGGCCACCGACGTCACCCAGTCGGTGTGGCCGGTCAGGGGTTCGCCGATCTGCCGGCCGGTGGCGAGGTCCCACAGCCGTACGGTCTTGTCCCAGCTTCCCGTGACGGCGACGGGCCGGCCCTCCAGGACAGCCGTGGCGACGGCGGTGACCCTGCTGGTGTGCCCGGTGAGAGGCTCGCCGATCTGCCGGCCGGTGGCGAGGTTCCAGATGGCCGCGGTTCGGTCGCTGCCGGCCGTGACCGCGACGGGGTGACCGTCCAAGGTCGCGGTGGCGATGGCCAACACCCGGCCGTGGTGGGTGAGTACGGGTTCGTGGGCGTCTCGCCCGCCGGCCAGATCCACGACGCGCAACGTGGCGCCCGGACCAGCGGTCACGACGACGACGCGCCCGTCCACGACCGCCGTGGACATGGCGGCTGTCTCACCCTCGAGGTCGGTGACGGGGGCGGCAGCCTGCTGCCCGGTGGTCAGGTCCCAGGTGCGCAGGGTGCGGTCCGCGCCGGCCGTGACGGCTACGGAACGGCCTTCGAGCACTGCCGTGGCGATCGCCAGTACGGACCCGGTGTGCTCCGCTCCACGCAGGCCGGTATCGCGGGCCCCGGCGAGGTCCCAGACGCGAAGGGTGTGGTCGGCGCCCGCGGTGACGGCCACCGGACGTCCGGCCGCCGTCGTGGTGGACACGTCCCAGACCTGGCCGGTGTGGCCGGTCAGCGGTGAGCCGTGCTGACGCCCGGCTGCCACGTCCCACACCCGTACGGTCTGGTCGAGAGCGGTGGTGACGGCGAGGGTGGCCCCCGGCTCCCCCTCCGTCTGCCCCTCCGCCTCCGCCTCCGTAATGTCCATGCTCCACACCCGGTCGGTGTGGCCGGTGAGGGGCCGGCCCACGGGAAGCTTGTTCGTCGCGCGGACCACCACCGTGCCGTCCTTCTCCGCGGTGAGGACGACCGCGCCCTCTTCCCGCACCGCACGACTCCCCACCTGGACCGTACTGCCCCTGCTGGACCCGCCGTTCTCACGGCCGGAGAGCAGGCGCCACAGCGGGCCCTGCTCCTCCGCGTCGACCGAGGGGGCCGAGTCGGCGGAGGGGGCCGAGTCGGCGGAGGGAACAGGCGGCCGGCCCTCCGGGGCGATGCTGTCGATCACGCGCATGCCGTCCGTGCGATGGTGTTCGGTCGTCAGGTCCCAGAAGCGCAGCGTCCCGTCCGCTCCGGCGGTGAGGGCGACGGTGCGCCCGGCGAGCACTGCGGTCTCCTGACCCCGTACCGATACGCCGTTCCGGCGAGCGGGGGCGAGGTCCCCGATGAGCTCGGGCTCTTCGTGGTCGAGGCCAACGGCGACGACTCGCCCCTGCACCACGGTCACGGTCGACGCAGCGGGCAGGTCCTCCGCCTCGGAGCGAGCCGGGTCGTCGCCCGGAGCGATGTCCACCGGGCGGCCGGTGGTCAGATCCCACGCGCGGGGCGCCGGGTCGACCTCGGCGGTGAAGGCGACCAGGTGCCCGTCGAGTTCGGCGGTCCTCACCACCTCAAGGGACTCTCCCAGTTCGCTGCCCGTACTCAGGTCCCATACGCGTACGGTGCGGTCGGCGTCGATGCCGTCGACGGTGAGGACGACGCGGCGACCGTCCAGCGTCGCAAGGCCCGTCGCCCAGGGGAACGAGCCGACCTGGCGGCCGGTGAGCAGGTCCCACACACGCAGGGTCCGCGCCCCGCCCCGCGTGAGGACGACACCACGCCCGTCCAGCTCCGTGCTCTCCACGAACCTGACGCATTCCCCGGCCGCGCGGCCCGTGGCCAGGTCCCAGACGAGGACCGTCTCGTCGGCGTACAGCGTGAACGCCACCGGCTTCCGGTCGAGCACCGCCGTGGCCACGGACCGGACCTCGGCCGTCATCGACGACACCAGGTCGGTGGGGCCGGTGACGGGATGGTGGAAGGGGACGCCCGTTGCCAAGTCCCATATGCGCACCGTGGCGTCGCGGCTGCCGGAGACCGCGACCGGCGTGCCGTCGACGACCGCCGTCGCCACCGCCGTCACCGGGCCGTCGTGGCCGACGAGGGTGCGCAGCAGTCGGTGGTCCGGCCCGCTCGCCCAGTCCGCGGTCCACGCGGCAGGGGCTTCGCCGGGCAGTTCAGCCGCCGCGAACCATGCGGCCAGCTCCCGGTCACCGAGCCGGGCGGCGTCCAGGGCCAACACCTGGCGGCGCAGGCCCGCCCCGAGGGTCCGGTGCACGTCGACCGAGGACCGGTACACCGCCGCGACGAACCGGGCCTCCGGATCGCGCGCCCGGTCCAACAGCTCGAGTGCGCGGCCCGGTTCGGCCGCGACCAGCAGCCCCGGATTCGACAGCATGGCACTCACGTCGTGGGGCGCACCCTCGGAAGTCTCAGACATGACCCAGAGGCTAGGCGCTGGTTCTGACATCAGCCCTTTCCGCACGCCGCAGCAGGCCTGCCCAGGGCTGGGGCCGAGCCCCCGAGCCGCACTCCGAACCATTCCCCAAACAATGTCTGCAAAAATACTATGGGAAAACTCCCGGGCTGCCTTACCCTCCCGTCATGGTCAGCGAACAGCACGAGCACGAGCGCGTACTCGACCCCGAGCAGGACGCGGCGGCCCTGAAGGCGCTCACCCATCCCTTGCGCATCCGGCTGCTCGGCATGCTGCGGCAGGACGGCCCCGCCACCGCGAGCGAACTCGCGGTCGCAACAGGGGAGTCGTCCGCCGCGACCAGTTATCACCTGCGGGTGCTGGCGAAGTACGCGTTCGTCGCCGAGGCCGAGCATCGTGACGGCCGGGAGCGGCGCTGGCAGGCGGTGCACGCCGTGACCTCCTGGAGCAACAAGGCCATGGAAGCCTCACCGGACAGCCGCGCCTACGTCAGCCTGTCGCGCAGGACCCAGATCGAGCACCTGCGGTCGTCTCTCGTCCGGCACGAGGCGGACACCGGCGCCGGTCGCCTCGGTCCGGAGTGGACGGAACCGTCAGGGATCAGCGACCTGATGCCCCGTCTGACCCCGGAGTCCCTCACCGAACTGTGGCAGGCGATCGACCGCAAGCTGGAGGAACTGACGGCCCGCGATGCGGGGGATCCGCGTGCCGCACAGGTGGTGCTCCTGACAGCCGGACTCCCCCTCGCACCGCGTGACCCCGGCGGGGAGCCGGAGACATCCTCCCCTGCGAAGCCGGATGCCGAGCCCGAGGTCGAGCCGCATACCGAGGAGGCATCGTGACCAGGCCGCCGCTGGACCCACCCGCCGCGTGCCGTCGGTACGTCACGGTGAGCGTCCTCTTCTGGCTGCCGCTGGGACTGGCCATCTCCCCCCTGGTCCTGCTCTTCACCGAGCGCGGCATGGCCCTGGTCGCCATCACGGCCTTCTTCGCCGCACACTCCCTGTCCGCCGCCGTACTGGAACTGCCCACCGGGGGCCTGTCCGATGTCGTCGGGCGTCGCAGGGTGCTGGCCGCCGCCGGTCTGCTGAACCTGGCCGCTTTGACCCTCGTGGCCCTCGGCACCACTCCCTGGGTGCTCGCCGTCGGCATGACCTTGATGGGCGCGGGCCGCGCCCTGTCCAGCGGACCGGCCGAAGCCTGGTTCGTCGACACCGTCCAGTCTCACTCCGGCCCCGGCGCCGAACTGCGCACCGGTCTGGCCCGTGGCAGTTCCGCGACCTCCGCCGCGCTCGCGGCCGGCACCCTTCTCGGTGGAGGTCTGCCGTGGCTCTTCGGGCTCGCCCCCGGCCTCGGCACCTGGCTGGGCGAGTCCACCTCCGGGCTGGTGCTCCCGCTCTCCCTCCCACTGCTGCTGGGTGCTGCCGTCGAGGTCGTGTTCGTGCTGTACGTCCTGACCGCCCTGCCCGAGCCGCCCCGGCCACCTGCCACCCTGCGCGGCGTCGTCCGGGACGTTCCGGCGACCGTCATGGCTGGTCTGCGCCTCGCCGGACGCGACGCACTCGTCCGCCGGGTGATCCTGAGCGCCGCGGCCGCCGGGGCCGCCTTGGCCACGCTCGAACTGCTGACGCCAGGCCGTGCCGCAGGGCTCACCGGTACGTCGGAGTCCGGTGCGGTGCTCTTCGCGGGTCTCGCCTGCGCCGGTTTCGTCTGCTCGGCTCTCGGCAGCCACTTCGCGCCGTTCGTCGCGCGGCTCGCGGGCAGCGGCGAGCGCGCGGTGACCACGAGCCTGGGCATCAGCGCGGGCGGCCTGCTCCTGCTCGCGGCCACCGTCGCGGCCACGAGCCCGGTCGCCCTGGGCCTCGCGGCCGCGGGGTACGTCCTGGTCTACTTCGGTCTCGGCTCGGCAGGCCCGAGCGAGAACGACCTGCTGCACCGCCGGGTCGCGGGATCGGGACGCGCCACCGCCCTCTCCACGCAGTCCCTCGCCCTGCAACTGACCGCTGCCCTGGCCGGCCTGGCCGTCGGCATCCTTCCGGCGGGCCCGCTGCCCTGGCTGCTCGGGGGCACGGCCCTGCTGGCCGGAGCCCTGCTGTGGACCCGCCGCCGCAACGAGCCGGTGCCACCGGCCGGCGAGGCGGCACGACCGGCCACCACGCCGGAGCCGGCGCCGTTGCCCGAGCCGGCAACGGCGCCGCAACCGCAGCGCGTGCCGCCCTCCCCCGTCGCTGCCCCGGCAGGACAGCGACGGGAAGAGGGCCCCTCGTCCTGACTCTGCCGTCGGGTCAGCGGGCGGGGAGGGGCAGGGGCGCGGGGAGGAGCGAGACGGTCGGGGGCAGGGCGGGGGGTGCGGCCGGGGACTGCGTTGCCGGCGGCTCGGCCGAGCGGTTCTTCGCGGCGGGGTCCGGTGTGCGCGGCGTGGTGGTGCCGCACAGGGACTGGTCGCGGTAGTCCCTCATCGCGGCGTCGGCCGGGTGCGGGATGAAGGCCGTGTTGTCCGCGGTGAGGCGCTGGTACTTCATCAGGTTGTACCCGAGGGCGAACTGGCGGCTGCCGTCCGGGCTGGACATGGCCCACGTTCCGGCACCGAAGACGCCCCCGTCGTGGCCCCAGGCCGGGCCGCACGGCGTGTCCAGGGTGTAGATGCCGAGGCCGTAGCGCATGCCCACGGCTCCCGTCTCGTCCTTGACGTCGACGGTGGTGCGCATCTGGTCCAGCTGGCGGCGCGGCAGCAGGTCGCCCGTCAGCAGGGCGCGGTAGAAGGTGTTGAGGTCCTGCGGGGTCGAGATGAGTGCGCCCGCGGTGCCGGCCCAGGTCATGTTGTAGACGCTGTAGTCGCGCGGCGGGTCGATGAGCCCGTAGAAGTTCTCGTACATGCGGGCGTGCGCGCCGCGGATGTGCGGGTCGTTGCCCGGGAAGTAGGTGTCCCGCAGGCCCGCCCGCCGGATCACGTCCTGGGTGATCAGCCGCTCCGGGTCCTGGCCGGTCACCTTGCGGAGGATCTCGCCCAGCAGCACGTAGTTGGTGTTGGAGTAGGTCCAGTCGGTGCCGGGCTCGAACAGCTGCGGCCGGTCCACCCCGTACTTGATCAGCTCGGCGGGCCGTATCGTGCGGAAACGGTGGTCGTCCAGGCTGGTCGTGCTGCCCTCCAGCAGGGAGGGGAAGGCACCCGCTATGTAGTCGTTGATCCCGCTGGTGTGGTTGAGGAGCATGCGCACGGTCACCTTGCGGCCGCGCTCGCCGGGCAGGAGTTCGGGCACGTAGTCGCCGACCGGCCGGTCCAGCTCCACCCGGCCCTTCGCGGACTGCTGGAGCACGGCGACGGCGGTGAACGTCTTCGTCACGCTGCCGACGCGGTGGCGGAGGTCGGGGCGGACCGGGCGCCCGGTGGAGACGTCGGCGATGCCGGCGGCGCCGTCGAAGCGCTGGCGGCCGTCCCGGACGGCGGAGAAGATGCCGTACACGCCGGCCTCCTGGACCGCGTTCAGCCCGGCCTGCAGCTTGGCCCGGTCGAGGTGCTGCCGGGCCGCAGCCTGGGATTGAACGGGCAGCGGGCCCTGGCCCGCGGCGCTGGCGGCCGGGGCGAGGCCGGCGAGCAGGGCCACGGCGATGGCGCTCGCCGAGGCGGCGCGGCGCAGTCGCCGTGCGCGCCGGTCGGCGGGTCGGAGGGCAGGACGGTCGGCAGGACGGGTGTGGGGCACGGCGGCTCCTCGTCGGTGGCCCGTTGGGGCCCGGCGATCTTGGTCACCTCAATTCTTGACCCCCGACCTGCGGTGCGGACTCCTCCGCCAGGACGAACCGGGCATCAACCTGCAGAAGGAGAAGCACCTT
Source organism: Streptomyces sp. NBC_01294 (assembly GCF_035917235.1). NCBI lineage: Bacteria > Bacillati > Actinomycetota > Actinomycetes > Kitasatosporales > Streptomycetaceae > Streptomyces > Streptomyces sp. NBC_01294. The sequence continues at coordinate 7,815,325 of NZ_CP108423.1, read as the reverse complement.
GACAGGCCATTACATTTGTCACGTCCCCTCACGTCCCCTCACGCTCCACCGCATGACGCCACGCCTGTTCGCTCGCTCGCGGCGCTAGCTCGGCAGTTTCATCTCGGGGCGCGCGCCGATGGCCATGGCGCGACGCCAGATGAAGAGCGCGAGCGTCATGACGAGGATCAGCGCCGTGAGGATGACCAGTTCGATGCCCTGGACCTGCCAGCTGAAGGACTTCTCGGACTCGGCGGTCACGATGAGCACCTTGCGCACACCGGCGATCATGCCGACGACGAGGAAGGGTTCCGCGTTCAGTGCCCGGTCTCGGATGGTCAGGCGCACCGTGTGCAGGAGCTCGGCGACGATGAACAGCACCAGGCTGCTGTCCAGCGCCGACAGCACGATCGTCTGCTCTTCGTACGGTCCCCGGAAGGCCGCCACGACGTCGCCGACGACTCCGACCGCCAGCAGCGCGGCGAGCAGCACCAGGAACACCGCGACGACCAGGTGGATGACGTCCTCGGCCGTCTTCAGGGCGACCTGCACGCGAACGCCCTCGATCTTCTTGGACACCCCTGTCATGGACCGCATGCTAGGTCCACCGTACGAGCGAAGGCGGGCGCGGCCCGTGGCCGATCGGGTGACGGGGCCCGGCGCGGCCGTCCCGCCCTACGTCAGGCCGGGGCGGAACGCCCGTACGGCTCGCGAGAACAGCCGGAACCGGCGGGGCCACGTCGTTCCGCCGAGCCGGTCGACGTACAGACCCAGCTGGGGGTCGACGGCGCGCCGGCCTGTCTCCAACTGGACGGTCAGCGCCAGCTGCACGAGCTGTTCCAGCGCCGTCAGCGCCGGCACGGAGTCACGTGGCAGGGGTGCCGACACCTCGTACCGGTCCGAGGTCCGGTCCCAGGCCAGGCGTACCCCGCTGACCGGATGTACCACGGCCGTCCCGTCGGCCTCGGCGGCCGCGGCGGCGGTCGGCCCCAGGACCTCGCGGGCCTGCCGGGCGACCCCGTCCCAGGTGGCGAGGGCCGCGACCGGGCCGGTCGGGGCAGCGTCGGCGCGGAAGGTGATCACGTAGCGTCCGGGCACCCAGGTCCCGCCGGCGGCTTCCTCCGGGAGAACGTCGTCCGCCGGGTCATGCTCCTGCACGTGGGGAAACCGGCTGAGCAACCACTTCTCGGCGGTCACCAAGTCGCTCTCCCCCGCGCGGCCGACCCACCTCCGCAGCCGGTCGTCCGCCTCGGCCAGCACCTCCCCGGAGTCGACGGCCCGCTCGAAGCCGTACTCCAGCTCTTCCAGCTCTTCCAACTCCGCCGGATCGGCGGCTTCCGACTCCGTCGTCGCCTGCGCCTCGGTCGTCACCTTCGCCATCGGGCCGGACGGCGGCAGGAGCGCTCGCGCTCCATCGGTGCGTACGACCTCGTCGGCCGGTCCGTCCGCGACGCGGCGCCGGGTCAGCAGGAAGGACGTGGCGCTGCCGATCTCCTGGGCCTGGACGGCGAACACGTCCGGAGCGGGTCGCCAGGCCACCGTGCAGCGGAGGTACCCGTGCGTCGGATCGGCCAGGTGCGCGCGGGCCTCGGCGAGATCCGCGAAGGTGTACAGGTACCGGTCATCGATGTCGTCGGCGAACAGGAACACGGCCCCGATGCCCGCGTTCCCGCGCTCTGCCGGCGCGTCGCACACGTGCTCCAGGGCGAACGCCGCGAGCTCGTCCAACTGCCCGCCCGACGCCGCGCTCCGTGACATGAAGGTGCTTCCTCTCCGCCGACCGTTCTGCCCGCCGGATCATACGCGTATGCGAATACGCCGGGCCGATCCCGGGCGGCCGCCGAGGCACGGCCGACCGGCCGTATGACCGCATGACCGCATGACCCGGGCCGCGGTGTTCAGGCCGCGGTCCAGCCGCCGTCCAGGGGGATCGAGGCACCCGTGACGTAGCCGGTGTGCGGGCCGCAGAGCCACAGGACGGCGGCGGCGACCTCCTCCGGTTCGATCAGCCGCTTGACCGCGGAGCGGCTGAGCATCACGTCGGCGACGACCTGATCGGCGTCGATGCCGTGGGCGGCGGCCTGGGCCGCGATCTGCCGTTCCACCAGCGGGGTGCGGACGTAGCCGGGGTTGACGCAGTTGCTGGTGACCCCGTGCGGGGCGCCTTCGACGGCCGCGACCTTGCTCAGCCCTTCGAGGGCGTGCTTCGCGGTCACGTAGCCGGCCTTGAACGCGCTGGCGCGATGGCCGTGCACGCTGGAGATGTTGACGACGCGGCCCCAGCCCCGCGCGTACATGTACGGCAGGGTCTGGCGGAGCAGGAGGAAGGGGGCCTGGACCATCACGCGCTGCATGTGCTCGAACCGGTCCGGAGGGAACTCGTCCAGCGGGGCGATGTGCTGGAGTCCGGCGTTGTTGACCAGGATGTCGATGTCGGTGGGGAGTTCCCCGACGGGCCCGGCCTGCGCCAGGTCCACCACGTGGGCCCGCCCGCCGATCGACTCGGCGACGGACCGGGCCGCGGCGGCATCGACGTCCACCACGTGTACGTGGGCCCCGGCGGCAGCGAGCGCGGTGGCGCAGGCCCGCCCGATGCCGCTTCCGGCGCCGGTCACCAGGGCGGTGCGGCCCGCCAGGTCGATGCCCGCGGCTGCGGCTGCTGTGGGGTGGTCCACGGGAGGGGTTCCGCTTGTCATGGTCGGAATCATCCGGGACACGGACGGGCCGTTCCCATGTGCGCACCCGCCACAGTCGGGCCGGGGAGTGTGGCGGCCGCCGCCACGGGTGGCTCTGACGACACCACCGACCGGGCGTCGCTCCGGCCGCACGGGATGCCCACCCACGGGGTCGTGGGCCCGTTGCCGAGAACGTCCAGAACGTTCAGAACGTCCAGCGGGTGTGGGTGTAGACCCCGTCGTCCCGGCCGAAGCCGTACGCCGTGCCCGGGGCCACCGCGAAGACCATGTCGTCCCCCTTCCGGATCGCGTCCCCCATCCCGTGGAAGGTCCCTTCGGGCGAGGTCATGTGGTGCCCGTACTTCGTCTCGAACGCCGCGATCACCTCCTCCAGCACCGCCCGGTCGGCGACCTGCTCCGCCGTGCCCTCGATCACGAGGTCGAGCCCTTCGGTGAGCGAGTTGCCGCCGGTGGTCAGCGCGCAGTGCCCGTCGTGAGCGAGGTTCCTCGCCTTCTGCTCGCCCGGGCCGGTGGAGAAGTACAGCACCCCGGCGTGCCAGGCGGCGATCACGGGAGTGACGTGGAGCCGGCCGTCGGGGCGCACCGTGGACACCCAGAAGATCTCGGCCGCCTCCAGCTGTCGCTGCGCCTCGGCCCACTCGGTGGCGGTGACGTCCGCGGCACCCGGGCGAGGAGTGAGCGCGGAGTTGTAGCGGGCGTCGAGTTCGGTCGTCGCGGGTTGCTTCTCGGGACCCTGTGCCGACATCGCGGATCTCCTGCCTCTCCCCTGCACCCAGTCTCTACGGACCCTCTCCAGCCCCTGTATAGACCGGCTGCCCGCACCGAAGCCGCCGCCGCGCCGCCCGTCGGCCGCACATCCACCCCCGCCCACCGTCCGTGTGCCCCCGTGCCTGCGACGGAGCCTGCTCCGAGTCCGTCCATCCGCAGGGCGCCTCGGTCGGCGTACCCTCCTTCCTCGGGACAGGGCGAGGGCTGGGGTGCGCGGGTATGGGTGTGCGGGGGCGGGCTTACCGGTACGTTGGACCTGCCGAGCTGTTGGCGCTCGTCCGGCCCGGGTGCGAGGGCCGGAGGATTCGCTCGGCTGCGGACCTCGGGGACTGGGCTTCGGCGCTGCCGGCGGAGGAACTGGCCGAGCCCTTCACCTTCGTCGTCGACACCGCCGGTGTCCTGCGTCTCGCGCCGCGGCGCAGCGAGCACGTGGCGTGTGCCGGGGCGGAACCGGTTCTGGGAGCCGGTGAGATGGCCTTCCGCACGGAGTCCGGAGCATGGGCGGTCTGCGAGGTCAGCAACCAGTCGACCGGCTACTGTCCCGACGTCGGGTCGTGGACGGCTGTCGCGGACGCGCTGGACGCGGCCGGGATCGAGCGCCCGTCCGGGTTCACGCACGCGGTGGTGTTCCGGCGCTGCCCCGCCTGTCGCCGGCTCAACATCGTGCGGGACGGGGACTTCGTCTGCGTGTTCTGCGACGGGGCACTGCCGCCGGAGTGGAACGTGGACGGCAGTCACCTCTGACGCCGATGCCTGCTGGTCAATGACGCACCGTCACCGTCACCGTCACCTTTACCGGCGCTGACGGTCCGCGGAGTCGGCGGCTACGAGGACCCGAGCAGGTCCAGGAGCGGCGCCAGTCCCCCGGGGCGCTGATCGACCGGCAGGTGGTCGACGAAGTGCACCGGGCAGCCCAGGGCCCGCGCGCCGCCGTCCGCCCTGCGGTCGTCGCCGACCATCAGCACGTCGGCCGGCACCAGGCCGAGCCGGTCGCAGGCGGTCCGGAAGACGACCGGATCGGGCTTCTGCGCGCCCAGCTCGAAGGACAGCACGTAGGTGTCGACCAGCGCGTCCAGGCCGTGCGCGCGGAAGACCGGCCGGAGGTCCCATCCGATGTTGCTCACCACGGCCACCGGGACGCCCCGCCGCCGCAGTTCACGCAGCGTCGGTTCGGTGTCCGGGTACGGCTGCCAGGCGGCCGGGGTCATGTGGCGGTCGTAGAGCGCCTGCACCAGCTCCGCTGCCGGCAGCCCGGCCGCCTCCGCCAGCCCGCCGTAGGCGGCGCGGTGCTGCTCGGCGCTCATGTCCCGCTCGTGCCAGAGCGTTTCGAGGTGCGCGGGTATGTGCCGGGGCGCCGGCCCGCCCGGCAGGGCTCCGTACTCCGTCAGCCGCCGCGCCGTCTCGGCGAACTCCTCGTCGGCCAGCGTGATGCCGGTCGCCGCGAGGGTGGTGGCGAGCCACTCCTCGGTCGACTCGATGCGCAGCAGCGTGCCGGAGAAGTCGAACATCACTCCTTTGATCATGCGGTGATCGTAGGGCAGGCCCGGCCCCGCCCGTGAGCGGTCGCCGTACTGCGGCTCCCCGGTCCGTCCGCCGCCCACCCGACCCCGGGCACCATCCCCGACCCCGACCGCGACCGCGACCCCGACCGCGCCCGCGGCGGTCAGGTGGTCGGGTGCAGCCGGGACGGAGTGGTCGGTGAACTCTGCGGGCCGGCATCCATGGTGGCCAGGGCGCTGCCCGCCAGCCAGCTCCGCCAGTCCATGTTCCAGTCGCCGATGCCGTTGTCGAAGGGGGCCATCTTCGCTCCCCCGCTGTTGACCACCTCCACGATGTCCCCTTCGCGGACCGTCCGGAAGAACCAGGCGGCGTCCTCGGTGCTCATGCCCGTACAGCCGTGGCTGACGTTCTCCTCGCCCTGAGCCTCGACCGACCAGGGCGCGGCGTGGATGTACTCGCCGCTCCACGTCACGCGCGTCGCGTAGAGGACGGGCAGGTCGTAGAACTCCTTGGTGCCGCGCTTGATGCCGACGCTGTCCCCGCGCATCCGGACCTTGGGCTCCTTGCGCAGGACGACCTTGATGCCGCTGCGCGTCCTGAACCCCGCCTTGCCGGTGGTGACCGGGATCGTCTTGATGACCCGTCCGTTGCGGCGTACGGTCATCCGGTGGGTGGCGGAGTCGGTGACGGCCTCGATCCGGTCCGCGATGGTGAACTCCAGGGCGTCGGAGGGGCCGCCGTAGTCGTGGTCCCCGACCTGGACCCCGTCGAGACCGCTGCGGACGCGGACGACGGTGTGGGCGGGCCAGTACGTGCGCGGCCGGAAGTGCAGGGTCGAATCGTCGACCCAGTGCCAGGCGCCTTCGACGTGGGGCTCCGAGGTCACTTCCAGTGCCTGCTCCAGCCGGGCGCGGGCCGGGAGGTCGTCGGCGGGAACCGGCCGGCTGAGGGCGGCCGTCACGATCTCCCCCGCGCCGTACGTGCCGGGGCGGGGCCCGAACTCGACGGTCAGCCTGCCCCCGTCCGCGGGCGGCGCGGTCCGGAAGGCCATGGTCACGCCGACCGGGGTTCCCGCCTCGTCCTGGGCGCCGACCTGCACGGTGTAGGCCTGCCCCGCCCGCAGCGGCTCGGTGTTCGTCCAGCGCTCGCTGTGCGGGGCGAGTTCACCGGAAAGGTGGCGGCCGTGCGCGTCGCGTACGGTCACGTCCGTGAGGCGGCCCGGTTCCGCGAGGGTGATCTCCAGCGGGCCGCCGGCGTCCGTGGGAAGGACCTCCGTCCGGGCCGTGTGCGCCGCATCGCCGAGGGAGGGCTCCCTCAGTACGGATCCCACTCCGCGCGCGGTGGCCCGTACCCGCTGTTCCTGCCAGCCGCTGCACAGACCGGACCGGAACATGCGGACGTCGCACCCCGCCCCACCGGCCTCGCGGCCCTCGTCCAGCATCCTCCCGACCAGCAGGGTGAGCGCCGCTTCCCGCGGGGGACCCGCGAACGTCCCCTCCGAGTTGTCCGCACCGGGCGCCCGGCCCGGTGCCGCGGCGACGACCAGCATGGCCCCCGTCACCGCCGCAACGGCGCCCCACGCCTTGGTCGGTTGTGTCCGTCGCATTCGTGGCATAGCCGTATCAAACCGATGGGGAGACAAAATGATGATCATGGACTCGGCCCTGCGGCCGAACGGCACCCCAAGAGAACTCGTACGGAGCACAAACCGGTCGGCCGCGGCCGGGACGTGAGCCGAATACTCGGATGCCCCCGGGCGGCCCGCCCCGGACAATGCGTCCATGGCCATTCGCGCAGTACGCCCGGACGAACTGACCGTCCTCCAGGACGTCGAGCGGGCAGCCGGTCGCTGCTTCCGGGACATCGGCATGCCGGAGATCGCCGACGACGAACCGCTGACGACCGGTGAACTCGCCCGCTACCAGCGGGCCCGGCTGGCCTGGGTCGCGGTCGACGGGGCCGACGCACCGGTCGCCTACCTGATCGCCGACCGGGTCGACGGCAGCCTCCACGTCGAGCAGGTGTCCGTCCATCCGGACCATGCGCGCCGCGGCGTGGGCCGGTCCCTGCTGGAACACCTGGCAGGGCTGGCCGTGCGCGAAGAGGTCCCCGCGCTGACCCTCACCACCTTCACCGAGGTCCCGTGGAACGCCCCGTACTACGCGCGCTGCGGCTTCCGGCTCCTGAACGACGCCGGACTCACCCCCGGACTGCGGGAGATCCGCGCGCAGGAGGCGGCACACGGTCTGGACCGGTGGCCCCGCGCCTGCATGCGGCGGGACCTGTGACGACCGGGCCGACCGGGCGCTGCCCGGCGGCTGCCCGGCGGCTGTCCGCGCCGCTCAGATGCCGGCCGACGCCATCTCGATGATCGACCGGTAATGGGCTGCCGCGGACACCACGCAGGCGCGGTAGGTGCGGTTGTCCCTGACCACCAGGAAGTAGTCCCTGATCTGCTTCCAGTACTGGCGCAGGTAGCTGAGCCCCGGCACGAAACCCGGGGGCCTGGGGACCAGGGCGAAGGCCTCGGAGCACTTGAGGATGCCGCCGGTCACCTCCGACAGCACGTCCGCCACCTCGGCGTTCATGTTCCAGCCCGCGGCCAGTTCCGGGGTCCAGATAGAACCGGCGATCTCCCGCAGCCGCTCCTGCTCCTCGGGGGTCGGATCGCTCTCGATGGCCGGCGCACCCACCGTGACCGGGTGGCCGCCGGCGGCACCGGCGGCCTGCGCGGGCACCGCGGCGCCCGCCCCGAGCAGGGCACCCGCGGCGACCAGTGCCACCGCCGAAAGCCTGAGTGAACGTACCGCCATGTCCGCCCCTCCCGCCGTACCGGAAATCCGTTGCCAGGATCGCGCGTTGAGATTTCCATGCCCCTGTCACGCAGTCAACGGCGCCTCGCGGGCCTGGCCGGATCCGTACCCGCACCCCGCCTTCTCCCCGCCCTCTCCCCATCCGCACCCCTCCCACACCTGTCCTTCGCCGAGCGCGAACCGAGCTCGCGGGTGCACCCCCGATGTGCTGAGGTAGCGGGATGGATCTTCTGATACTGGGCGGGACCGCATGGTTGGGCCGTGAGATCACGCGGCAGGCACTGGAGCGCGGGCACGAGGTGACCTGCCTGGCGCGCGGCGAGAGCGGCGCCGTCGCCCCCGGTGCCCGGCTGGTGGCGGCGGACCGGAAGCAGGAGTCCGCCTACGACGAGCTCCTCGACCGCGACTGGGACGCGGTGATGGAGGTGTCGTGGCAGCCGGGCTTCGTCCGGGGCGCGCTCGCGGCCCTCGCCGGGCGGGCCAGGCACTGGACCTACGTCTCCTCCATCAGCGCCTACGCCGACCACGGCACGGTCGGCGCCGACGAGTCGGCCGCGCTGCTCGCCCCGGCCGACGGGCCGTACGTGGAGCGGGAGGAGTACGGCGAGGCCAAGGTCACCTGCGAGGCGGCCTCGCTCGCGGCGGTGGGAGACCGGCTCGTCATCGCCCGGGCCGGCCTGATCGCAGGGCCCGGCGACCACAGCGGGCGGTCGGGGTACTGGGTGGCCCGCTCCGCTCGCGAGGTGGACCAGCCGATGCTCGTCCCCCGTTCCCCCGGCCTGCCGACGCAGGCGGTCGACGTGCGCGACCTCGCGGGCTGGCTGCTGGACCTCGCGGAGAAGCGCGCCGCCGGAACCTTCGACGCCGTCGGGCCCGTCGTCCCCTTCGACGAGTGGGTGGACCTGTCGCGGCGCGTGGCCGGGCACACCGGGCCGGTGGCGTCGGTGGAGGCCCAGTGGCTGCTCGATCAGGGGGTCGGGCCGTTCATGGGCCCCGAGTCGATGGCCATGTGGATGCCGGATCCCCTGTGGGCGGGCTTCTGTGCGCGCAGCGGAGCCGCGGCGCGCGCGGCCGGGCTGCAGCACCGGCCGCGTGTGGAGATGCTGGAGGACCTGCTGCGGTGGGAGCGCGCCGAGGGGCTGGACCGGACCCGACGGGCCGGCCTGAGCACGGCCCGCGAGCGCGAGCTGCTCACCGCACTCGACGGCTGAGAGCGCCCCGGAGCGTCCGGGGGGCGGCCGGGGCGGCCGACGGTGGGGCTGAACCCGCGGGTCACGACAGGCCGTACCGCCGGGCCGACTCCTCCTCCTGGGCGAGTCGGTGCAGCGCCTTGAGCACCGGCTGGAAGAGTATGGCCGCCGCGACGGCCGCCTCGGCCTTCTGTGCCTCGGAGGGGTACGCCTCCACCAAGTCCAGGTCGCGCACGGCCGCTTGGTGCATCAGCCGGGCGTACGGGGCCATCAGGGCGGCATCCCACGGATGGCCGAGCCGGATGAGCGTGGCCACCCACGCCACGAGCGACCGGTGGACGGGGGACAGGTCGCCCAACTCCCGGGCGGTGGACCAGCCGAGCACGCCGACCTCGGCGCGCGCGGTGACCACGGCCTCGTCGTCGCCCTGCTGGTCGCCCGGCCCGGGCTCCTCGGGCAGCGCCCACTGGGCCGTGCCGAGGCGGATCGTCCGGCCCAGGGAGTCGTCGTCGACGTGCCGGAGCACTTCACGGACCGTTGCCACCGGGACCTGGCCGACCTGGCCGACCTGGATCATCGCGCGGACCAGCCGCAGCCTGCGCAAGTGGCCGTCGTCGTAGTCGGCGGTCGTCGCGCTGACCCGATGGCCCGGCGGCAACAGCCCTTCGCGCAGGTAGTACTTGATCGTGGCGATCGCGACGCCGCTCCGCTCACTCAACTCCGCGAGCCGCACTCTCCCGAACCCTCCCTCGGCCAGTGCGGCCAGTGCGACCATCCCACCATGTGACGGTTGGACGGCGGCGGGCCGGGCCCGGTCAGTGAACCGGGCCTCCGGTCACGGCCGAGGCCTCGTCGCGAGGGTGGCCGTGACGGCGACGGTCCGGGTGTACGTGCCGCCCGGGTCGTGGTCCAGCAGGGCCTGACGCAGCGCGGACTCGAAGGCCCCCTGCCGGTCGCCGAGCAGGGCCGGACTGGACCGGGGGAAGGAGAGCTGGAGGCCGACCAGCTGGTCCGCGGTGAAGCGCAGACGCTGGTTCCAGACGGTCGTGTCGATACGGGAGAACGCCGACTTCGCAAGGTGCTCGTCCAGGTCCTCGGGACGGGCCTGGTCCTCCGGACGGGCCGGGTCATCCGGACCGGCCACGCCGTCCTCCGTGCGCCCGTCGGCTCCGAGGAAGTGCGCGCACACCTCCTCCACGACGGAGATCCAGGGCGGACTCTGCCCCTCCGGACCGGCCGCGGAGGAGACGAGGACGATCCCGCCCCGGGGCGCGAGCATGGCGTCGAGGTCGGCCAGCACCCGTACCCGGTCCATCCGGCGGAACGCGCTGCCGATGACGCACAGGTCGATCCGGGGCAGGCACAGCCGGCTGACCACGGAGGCGTCACCCTCCAGCCAGGAGACGTTCGTACAGCCGTGCTCCTCGGCGAGCCTGCGCCCTTCGGCGAGCATGGCCGGTTCCGGGTCGACGGCGTAGACGTGGTCGACCAGCGGCGCCAGGGCCATGCTGTTCGCGCCCGGCCCGGCGCCGAGGTCCAGTACGGTCTGCCAGCCGTCGAGGGCGAACCGGTCCGCGAGCAGCCTGTAGAACTCCGCCGGGTACGGCGGCCGGTAGCGGGCGTGAAAGGGGGCGGCGGACGCGAACGGGGTGCTCATGGGGTCCTCCCTGGCCGGGGTTGCATCCGCCGATGGTGAATCACAACCCGGAGTTCGGCAGCGAGTGGCGCCCCGAATCCCCCGTACGGATGTCTGCCGTGGCGTGAGGCCATGATCAGCCGGCCTGTGACACCCCCGGGGCGAGGACGAGGTGCGTGCGGCGCGCGGGAGGTCGCCAGATGAACGTGTCTGCGATTTCGGCGCTGAAGGCATGCGCCTGCCACTGGCCGGTGATGTCGCGCCAGTGCTCGATGACGGCGTTGCGTTCGCCTGCCGCCTTCGTCCGGTCGTAGCCGAGGCCGAATTCGTAGACGCGACCCCCGTCCGACACGGCGACACCGGTCTCCGAGTGGGGCCCGTCCGGGAAGAGGTAGACGAGGACGGTGGTGGAGATGATCAGCCCGCGCTCGGCCAGCAGTTCTCGTAGGCGTGCCCAAAGGCTGTACGGACTCGTCCGCATCAGCCGAGTGCAGTTCACATGGACCCCTGCCGGCCGGCAGGGGTCGGCTGTGTGTTCGGGGAGCAAGGAAGCCAGCGCTTTCCAGGCCTCGGACGCCTCTGCCGGGATCGGTGCGTCTTGGCGCAGCTGTCCGGCTGCGGTCCCGGGCGAGAAGGCCGCGGTGTCCTGCGGGGACGTTGCCGCCGCCCGTGGGCGGGACGGCCGGCGGTGACGAGACGACTCGTGTCGGAGCCGTCCGGGGAGCCTACGAGGCATGGGCCTTTCGGATGGTCATGCCTCGTATCCTGCCATGTCCACAACCGTTTTCGCCCGGTCGGCGCCCGGCTTCGCGAGGTGTCCCCGGCGCCGCCGGCGTCGCCCGCGGGGCGCTACGGCGCCGCGGCCGGTCGGCTGCCTCCCCGGGAGGCTGTGCCCGTGGGCGGGGCGAGACGGCGCCGGTTGCGGCTGATCGAGTCGGGGTCCCAGCCCGGGCGGGGTACGGATGCCAGCAGCAGCTTGGTGTAGGGGTCCCGGGGGGAGGTGAGGAGTTCCGAGACGGGGCGGTGCTCCATGGTGCGGCCCCGGTACATGACGAGGGCCTCGTCGCAGACGTAGCGGACGACGGCCAGGTCGTGGCTGACGAAGACCAGGCCGATGCCGGTGTCGCGCCGGATGTCCGACAGCAGGTTGAGCACCTGCGCCTGGACGGACACGTCCAGGGCGGACACGGCCTCGTCGAGCACCAGCACGGCGGGTTCGACCGCCAGCGCCCGGGCGATCGCCGCGCGTTGGCGCTGCCCGCCCGAGAGGCGGCGGGGCAGGGCGGCCGCCTCCCGGTCGCCCAGGCCCACCTGGGCGAGCAGCTCCCCGACCCGGGCGGCCCGGGCCGTACGGTCGCGGGTCCCGTGCAGCCGGAGCACGCCGTCGATGGTCGCGCCGATGCTGATCCGGGCGTCCAGGGAGAGATAGGGGTCCTGGAAGACGATCTGGACGGCCTTGGCCCGGGCCAGCCGCGCCGCCCTTCCCCGTACGGACGCGGCCAACGGCTCGCCCTGGACGAGGATCTGTCCCGCGTCCGGGCGTTCGAGGCCGATCAGCATCCGGGCCGTGGTGGTCTTCCCGGAACCGGACTCGCCGACGATGCCGAGGGCCCCGCCCGCCCGGAGGGTGAACGACAGGTCGTCGACCGCGACGACCTCGCTCCCGCCCGTCCGGTAGGTCTTGCGCAGTCCGCTCACCCTCAGGAGCGCGGGAGTGGGGTCGGTGGTCAACGGTCCTCCTGGCGGGATGCGGGGGACGGGGCCGCCGCCGCCCCGGCGAGTTCGGCGGTGCGGTGGCACGCGACCTCCGCCGGGCCGTGCCGCCGCAGCACGGGCGGGGCCTGGTCGCAGCGGCCGGGCTCGGCGAACCGGCAGCGCGGCGCGAAGCTGCAGCCCGGAGCGGACTCCAGCAGTCCCATCGGGGCGCCGGGGATGGGGATGAGGCGGTCGAGCGGGCCGTCGAGCGGCGGTGACGAACCGAGCAGGCCCGCGGTGTAGGGGTGCCGGGGGGAGGCGAAGAGTTCCCCGACGGGCGCCGTCTCGACGATCCGGCCCGCGTACATCACGTAGATCCGGTCGCTGACCGCTGCCGCGAGCTCGATGTCGTGGGTGATGAGGAGGAGGCCGAGGCCCCGTTCGCGCTGGAGCCGGCCCAGGATCGCCAGGATCTCCGCCTGGGTGCTGACGTCGAGCGCGGTGGTCGGTTCGTCGCACAGCAGCAGTCGCGGTTCGGCGGTGAGGGCCGCGGCGATGACGACGCGCTGGAGCATGCCGCCGGAGAGCTCGTGCGGGTACTGGTTCATGTGCCGGGCGGGGTCGGGCAGGCCGACCGCGCCGAGCAGGTCGACCGCCCGGGCGGCGGCCTGGGCCTTGGACCAGCCGTGGACCAGGCGCAGCGGCTCGGTGAGGAAGTCCCCGACGCGGCGTACCGGGTTGATGGCGGCCCGGGGGTCCTGGTAGATCATCGCGGCCTTGGCGGTCCGTACCTCGCGCAGGCTCGCGGCGTCGGCGCCGACCAGGTCGGTTCCGTCGACGCGGACCCGGCCGCCGACTTCGGCACCGTCCGGGAAGAGTCCGAGGGCGGCGCGGGCGGTGACCGATTTCCCCGAGCCGGATTCGCCGACCAGGGCGACGACCTCCCCGGCGCGGAGCTGCAGGTCGATGCCGTCCAGGATCGGGCGGGCCATGGCGGGCAGCGTGACGCTGAGGGCGTCGTAGGCGAGCAGTGTCATCAGGAGTCCCTCCCCGCGAGCCGGTCGCCGAGGCTTTCCCCGACGACGTTGAAGGCGACGACCACCAGGACGACCGCGACGGCCGGCGCGATCGCGGAGAGCGGCTGGCCCTGCAGCACGGCGGCCTGCCCCTGGTTGATCATGGCGCCCCAGTCGGGGGTCGGTGGCTGCACGCCCAGCCCGAGGAACGAGAGGGCGGCGAGGTCGAGCAGTGCGTACCCGAAGTTCACCGTCGACTGGGCGAGCAGGGTCGGGGCGATGTTGGGCAGCATCCTGCGGACCGTCACGAACAGGGCGGAGTGGCCCTGGACCTGGTAGGCGGCGATGTAGGGCCGGGCCTTCTCCTGCACGGCCAGGCCGCGCACCAGGCGTGCGCTGTACGGCATGTAGGCGATCGCCATGGCGATCACCGGCGCTGTCATCCCCTTGCCGAAGAGGGCCACCGCGAGGATCGCGAGCAGCAGTGCGGGGAAGGCGAACACGACGTCGAGCACCCGGCCGGCCACGGTGTCGATCCATCCGCCGCGCCACGCGGTGAACAGGCCGACGGCCGTGCCCATGAGGGTGGAGAACAGCACCACCGCGAGGGGTCCGGCGAGGCTCGTCCGGGTGCCCTCGATCAGCGCGGAGAACGTGTCGTGGCCGCCCTGGTCGGTGCCCAGCCAGTGCTCGGCGCTCGGGCCCAGGAGGGTGTCGCCGAGCCGGCCGAAGGTCGGGTCCTGGGGCGCGAGCCACGGCGCCAGCAGCGCCACCAGGACGAACAGGACGAGCAGCACCAGGCAGAACTGCTGGAGCCTGCTGCCGCCGAGGGTCCGGAGCCCGGTCAGCAGCCGGGTCAGCGGGCCGCGGGCGGTGGCCCCCCGTGCGGTCCCTGTGGCGTGTGTGGTGCGTGTGGTGCGTGTGGTGCGTGTGCTCATCGTGCGCTCCCCGCTGCCGCCATGCGCGGATCGATCAGCGGGTGCACCAGGTCGACGAGGGCGTTGACCACGACGAACGCGGCCACGACCAGCAGGACGATCGCCTGGACGACCTGGAAGTCCAGCTGGTCCACCGACTGCACCAGCAGCGAGCCCACCCCGGACATCCCGAACGCGGTCTCCACGATCGCGGTGCTGACCAGCATCCCCGAGACCAGGAGGGCGGAGACGGTCACGATCGGCCCCAGCGCGTTGCGCAGGACGTGGCGCCGGATGACGGTCCGGCGGGGTGTGCCCCGGCTCAGGGCGACCTCGACGTGTTCGCGGCGCAGTTCGTCGAGCATCGCGGAGCGGGTCACCCGGGTCACCAGGGCCACGAAGGTGACGGACAGGGCGGCGGCCGGAAGCACCACGTGGTGCAGCCGGTCCAGGATGCCGGTGCCGTTCCCGATCGTCGGGAACCAGCCCAGCTGCACGCCCAGTACCGAGCGGAGCAGCAGGGCGGCGACGAAGGCGGGCGCGGCGGCCCCCACCGTCACCAGGAGCATCAGGGAGCGGTCGGTCCGCGTTCCCCGCCGCAGGGCGCCCACGATGCCGGACCCGATGCCCACCACCGCGATCATCAGGGCCGATACGCCGATCAGCAGCATGGAGGCGGGCAGCCGCGACCAGATGACGTCGCCGACGTCCTGGTGGAAGAGGTACGAGCGGCCGAAGTCGCCGTGCAGGACGCCGTCCAGCCAGTTCCAGTACCGGACCAGGAACGGCTCGTCGAAGCCGTACTGCCGGCGGATCTCGGCGAGCTCCTGCGGGCTGGGGCTGCGCCCCTTCACCAGGAAGGAGGCGGGGTCCCCCGGCGCCAGGAACAGGGAGGCGAAGACGAGGAAGGAGGTGACGAGCAGGGTCGCCGCCATGCCGGCCAGCTTGCGCAGCACCCGTCCGGCCCGTGCCACGGCGGCCGTCATCCCTTGGCTCCGATCTCGGCCGCCCACGGGTAGTAGAGGTAGGCGATGGACGGCTGGACGCCGGTGATCCGCTTGCCGAGGAAGACGCTCACGGGCTGGGTGTACAGGGGCAGCCAGGGCAGTTCCCGCGTCGCGATCCGATGGGCCTCGGCGTTGGCGGCGGTGTGCTCGACGGCGTCGTACGTGCCGATGGCCTTGTCGACGGCCGCGTCGAAGGCGGGGTCGGACCAGCCGCCGTAGTTGCTGAACGCGCCGGTCTGCAGGGAGCCGTACATGTCCAGCGGGTCGGTGATGGACGTGTACCAGAAGGTGAGGAAGAGGTCGATGCCCTCGCGCGCGGCCGGGTCGGTGAAGAGAGTCGTGTACTTCTCCGCGGAGAGGGACTCGATCTGCGGCTTCAGTCCGATGGCCGTGGCGGCCTGGGCGACGGCCTGGGTGATGATGGTCGTCTGGGAGTCCAGCGGACTGGTCGCGATCACGATCTTCTGGCCGTTCACGCCGGCCTCGGCGGCGAGCGCCTTGGCCTTGGCCGGGTCGTACGGGTACCTGGGGAGGTCCTTGAGGATCGCGTCCCGGGTCGTGTCGGGCGCGTCCTTCCAGAGGTTGTCGGTGACCAGCGAGTGGGCGACCTCGCCGACCCCGCCGGCGCCGGCCTTGAGGATGCCCTCGCGGTCGACGGCCATGAGCAGGGCGCGCCGCACCCGGGCGTCGCCCAGCGGTCCCTTGAGGTTGCTGACCACCTCGTCGGCGACCGTGGTGTTGCGGCCGAAGTAGAGCGTTCCGGCCTGGGTGTCGCGCAGTTGGGCGTAGGCGTTCGGCGGGACCATCCAGCCGCCGTCGACCTCACCGCTCTGGAAGGCGTTGACGCGGGTCGTGGCGTCGGCCAGGAAGACGAACTTCACCTGGCCGGACCTGGCCTTGAGCGCGGGGTTCCAGTAGTCGTCGAAGCGCTTGAGCGTGAGCGACTGGCCGGAGGTCCAGGAGTCGAAGGAGAAGGGGCCGGTGCAGTTCACGCCGGTCTGCGGATTTCCGTAGTCCTGGCCGGACTTGGCGAGGGTGGCGGCGGACTCCACCGTGCCCGGACTGGCGGCGAGGTACTTGTTGAAGGTCGAGTCGGGCTGGGTCAGGGTGACGGTGACCTCCAGCGGCCCGGTCCGGTCGACCGACTTCACGTTCCGGAAGGGGTAGGCCCAGACACTGGCCGTCTCCGGGGCGAGGTTGCGGCGCAGCGAGGCCACGACGTCGTCGGCGGTGAGCGTCGTCCCGTCGTGGAAGCGCACGCCGGGGCGGATCTGGTAGACCCAGGTGGTGGGGGTCGGGTTGGTGTACGAGGACGCGAGGTTCGGCGAGGTCGTCAGATCGGGGTTCCAGCGGAGCAGGCTCTCGCAGACGTTGGCGAGGATCTGGTTCGGCGGGTAGTCGAACGAGTGGGCGTAGTCGATGCTGGCCGGCTCCGCGAAGATCGACCAGGTGAAGGAGTCCACGTCGCCGGTGGCGTCGGGCGTCCTGTCGGTGAGCTGGAAGGCGGTGGTGCCGTCCTTCGCCTGGCCGGCGGTGCCGCTGCACGCGGTGGTGATGAGCACCGCGGCCGCCGCGAGGGCGGCCGCCACTGCGTGGCGGATCCGGCTGCGCCGGTACAGCGGGGTTCCCGATGTGGCTGATGACATCGTCTGGCTCCCTGAGGGGTGAGCGTGGTGGGGTGCGTGGTGCTCGGCCGGTGGCGGCCCGGCCGGTGACTGCGCGGTCCGCCGGCAGTCCGTGATCAGCGCGTCAGCGCCTCGATGTGCGGGTGGCTCGGAGCGCGGGGGCGCGGGGGCGCGGGGGCGCGGGGGCGCGCGTGCCCGGGAGGGCCGGACGGCCGGTGCGCTGGTGAGCCATTGCGCCGGTGAGCCGTTGCGCCGGTGAGCCGTTGCGCCGTTGCGCCCGGGGCTCCGCTGCTCAGTCCGTCGCGGCGAAGACGAGTTCGCCGTCGAGGTAGGTCCGGAGCACGCGGGTCTCCGCGATCTCCTCGCCGGGGTGGGCGAAGGGATCCCGGTCGAGGACGACGAGGTCCGCGTACTTGCCCACCTCGACGGTGCCGGTGACCTCGTCGAGGTGGTTCACCCAGGCGCTGCCCGCGGTGTAGGCGGTCAGCGCCTGGGCCAGGGTCAGGGCCTGCTCCGGGAAGAAGGGCGGCAGGGGTTCGAACGTCCCGGTCGTGTGGGGGGCCTCGTCGGGTACGGCGCGGTTGACGGCGACGTGGATGCCCCACAGCGGGTTGGGGCTGCTCACCGACCAGTCGCTGCCGGCGACGAGGCGGGCTCCGGCGCGCTGCAGGTCCCCGAACGGGTACTGGAGGGCGGCCCGTTCGGGTCCCAGGAAGGGGATGGTGAGCTCGTCCATCTGCGGCTCGTGCGCGGCCCACAGCGCCTGGATGTTCGCGGCCGCCCCCAGGCTCGCGAAGCGCGCGATGTCGTCGGGGTGGACGATCTGCAGGTGGGCGAGGTGGTGGCGGTTGTCGTTGGCGCCGTTGGCCGTACGGGCGGCGTCGAGTGCGTCGAGCACCTCCCGCACGGCACGGTCCCCGAGCGCGTGGAAGTGGAGCTGGAAGCCCGAGCGGTCGAGGCGGGACACGGCTTCGGTGAGCACGTCGGGGTCTATGAAGCTCAGCCCGGAGTTGGCGGTGGCGCAGCCGCAGCCGTCGAGGTAGGGCTCCAGCAGGCCGGCCGTGAAGTTCTCGGCGATGCCGTCCTGCATGATCTTGACGCTGGTGGCGTTGAAGCGCCCCACCCGGCCGGTGCGGCGGCGCTCCTCCAGCTCGGGGATCTGTTCCAGGCCTCGTTCGCGGTCCCACCACAGGGCGCCGACGACGCGGGCGCGCAGCGAACCCTCGCGGGCGGCGCGCAGATAGACGCCGTAGTTGTCGGGGTTGCCGGGGAAGGCGCCGATCATGGCGTCCTGCCAGCTGGTCACACCGAGCGAGAACAGGTGCTCCTGCGCGGCGAGCAGCCCCGCGTGCGCCTCGTCCGGCGTGGCGATGGGCACGTGGCGGGCCACCAGGTCCATGGCGCCCTCCTGGAGGGTGCCCGCCGGGGTGCCGTCGGCCTCCCGCTCGATCCGGCCGTCCGCCGGGTCGGCCGTCGTGCGGTCGACGCCCGAGAGTTCGAGCGCGCGGGTGTTGACCCAGGCCCCGTGGCCGTCCCGGTTGGTGAGCATGACAGGTCGGTCCGGCACGACCGCGTCGAGCATGGCGCGGGTCGGGGTTCCCCCGGGAAAGACGTCCATGGACCAGCCGCCACCGCGGATCCAGGCCGCCTCGGGGTGCTCCTTGGCGTAGCCGGCCACCACCGCCAGGTAGCCGTCGATGGAGCGCTCCTCGCTCAGGTCGCAGCTGAGCATCTGGACGCCGGCCACCGCCGGGTGGACGTGGGCGTCCTGGAACCCCGGGACGAGCAGTCCGCCCGCGAGGTCGACCACCTCGGTGTCCGCGTCGGCGAGGGAGTGCACCGTGGCGGTGTCGGCGACGGCGAGGATCCGCCCGCCCCCGATGGCGACGGCGGCGTCGATCGGCGTCGGACGGGTCCCGGTGAACACCTTCCCGCCCACGAATACGGTGTCGGCCCGCTGCCTGTTGTTGGACATCGACGCATCCTCCGGCTCGGCGGGTGAACCCGCTCGGCTTGTTGTTGAGGAGGAGTGAACGGGAGCGCAACAATGTTGTCAACGGTGTTGCGCTGGCTCTGTTCCAAATCGATACACTGGCCGCACCATGCCGAAGCCATCCGACACACCCGCCCGGTCCAAGCGCGCGGGCAGCCAGCTCACACCCGACGCGATCATCGAAGCGAGCCTGCGCATCGCGGCTCGCGGCAGCGAGGACGCCTTCACCGTCCGCCGCCTCGGCGAGGAGCTCGGCGCCGACCCGACCGCGATCTACCGGCACTTCCGCGACAAGGACGAGCTCCTGCTGTCCGTCGCCGACCGCACGCTCGGCGAGGTGCTCGACAGCATCCCCGAGGGCCTCGACTGGAAGGGCCGGCTACGGGCGCTCGCCGACGGCTCGCTGGAGGTCGCGCTGAAGTACCCGGTGGTCGGATCGACCATGGCCAGCCGGACCACCCGGCGGCCCAACGAGTTCCGGGTCGTCGAGCTCATCCTCGGCGCCGTCACGGAGGCCGGGCTCGACGGCGCCGAGGCGGCCGTCCACTACCGGATGGTCGGCGACTCGCTCCTCGCGTACGTCGGCCAGCGCGCGGCCTACCTGTTGTTCGACCCGGACGTCCGGGAGGCCGACGAGTCCTCCTGGAGCCGGGAGTACCGCCTGGTCGACCCCCAGGGGTTCCCCCACATCACCCGACTGAGCACGCAGCTCGCCGAGGTGACGGACGAGCAGATCTTCCTGGCCAGGGTCGAGGCGCTGATCACCGCGATCGAGAAGCGCGTCGAGACGCTCCGCGCGACCTCAGCGCCGTCCCGTGAATGAGCGCCTGATCCAGGACCGGTTTCCGACCGGCTCACCGGGACCGTCGAACCGCGTCCGCCGGCCTGGTCCCCACGGTCGTGATCCCGCCGCTACCGCTTCTGCCAGAGGGTGAGCCGGGTGGCGTAGTCGGGCAGGTTGCCGTGGCTGGTGGTGATGTCGGTGACCTCCAGCATGGCCAGCCGCTTGTCGGTCGTGATCGTGCACAGCAGCGCCCCGACGGGCAGGGTGCCGCGCAGGTCCTTCGCCTTGATCTCGGCGGGCAGCACGTCGGACTGGGCGCCCTGCAGGCACTGCTGCGGGGTCTTTCCGGCGCTCTTGCCCATCGGGGTGTAGAACTCCCAGCCGCCGCCCGAGATCTCGCTGAGCTGGATCTCCCGGCCAGGGGTGTCCTGCACGACCTGGGGAACGTCGAGGTCGGCCTCCACGATGTTGGCCCCGCTCGGCGAACGCAGGGCGAAGGGCCGGTCCCGGAAGACGACGGTGTACCCGGAGTCGTCGGAGGCGGCAGCGGAGGCGGAGGGCGTCGGAGCCGGCCCGGTGGAGTGGGACGGCTGACCCGACGGCTTGCCTTCGCCCTTCTCCTGCCTGCCGTCCGCGGTACTGCCGGCCTTGGCCACCGTCCAGGTCACGACCACGGCCAGGACGACGGCCATGGCGGTGCCGGCGACCACGAGACCGGTCCGCGTACGCCGTGGAGCGGCCGGTGCCGTCGGGGGGTACGGCGGCGGGGTCGGCGCCTCGGTCGGAGCGGCGGTCGGCGCGGTGGCGAAGGTGGGGCCGTGCGGCGGGCGTGGCCCCGGGTCGGTGACGGTCGGATCGGGCGTCGGGGTGCGTGCGGCACGCCCACGAGCGGCGAGCTCCTCGGTCAGCGGCTGCGGCAGCCAACCGGCGAAGTCGTTCAGGGAACGGCCCGCGGCCTTCTCGCACAGCGCGGCCAGTTCCCCGGCGCCGACGCGGGCCCCCGGGTCGGCGGAGAGACAGCGCTCGAGCAGCGGGCGGAGCCGGTCGTCGTAGAGATCCAGGCGGGGTGGACGTACGCCCGTGTTGGCGATCTGCGCGGCGAGGGTGAGGGCGCCGCCCTCGCCGTAGGGGTGGCGGCCGGTGGCGGCGACGGCGGCGATCAGGCCGAGCGAGAAGACGTCCGCGGCAGGTCCTACAGGGTCGCCGAGTGCCTGCTCAGGGGACATGAACTGCGGGGTGCCGACGACGCCGCCGGACGCGGTGAGCTGGGTGGCATCGGCGGCCCGGGCGATGCCGAAGTCGATGACGTACGGGCCCTGGTCGCTCAGCAGGACGTTGCCGGGCTTGAGGTCGCGGTGCACGATGCCGGCGGCGTGGATCGCGGTCAGGGCCCGTGCGGTGCAGCCGACGAGCTGGAGAACGGCGGGCAGCGGCAGCGGGCCGTGCGCGGCAAG
Source organism: Streptomyces sp. NBC_01294 (assembly GCF_035917235.1). Lineage (NCBI taxonomy): Bacteria > Bacillati > Actinomycetota > Actinomycetes > Kitasatosporales > Streptomycetaceae > Streptomyces > Streptomyces sp. NBC_01294. The sequence continues at coordinate 7,794,252 of NZ_CP108423.1, read as the reverse complement.
GGCCTCGTGCAGGGACAGACCGGGCACGAACACCGAGGCCAGCCAGGGCTGTTCGCCGGTGGTGTCGTGGTCGACGACCGGGACGACGTGGTAGCCCTGCACCCGGCGCGCCGCCTGGACCTCCTGCTCGAAGCGGCGGCGGAAACCCGGGGCGCTGCCGTACTCGCGCCGGATCACCTTCAGCGCGACGGGCTGCCCGCCACGGGTGCGAGAGAGGTAGACGGTTCCCATGCCGCCCTCGCCGATGCGGGCCACCAGCCGGTATCCCGCGATCTCCCGCGGATCCTCGGCCCGCAGTCGTTCACCTGCCCCGTTCACCGACATGCCGGACCGGCCCCCCATTCCATGATCGTCTCGCCCGGCAAGGGTAACGGACCTCATCCGCGCCTCGGCGGTCTTTGCCCCAACCGCCACCGGGGCCAGGCCCGGACGACGGTCGCGGGCCCGGACCGGGGTCACTTCGACGGGGTCAGTCGCTCCCACAGGAAGGTGTGGACCAGGGCCTCGTTGAAGGCCGTCTGCCGGTGGTCGGTGGCGCCCGCGTGGCCGCCGCCGAGGTGCTCGTGAAAGAGGACGGGGTGCCCGAACTCGCGCAGCCGGGCGGCCATCTTGCGGGCGTGGCCCGGGTGGACGCGGTCGTCGCGGGTGGAGGTGAGCAGGAGCAGGGGCGGGTACGCCGGCCCGTCCGCCCGGACCTGGTGGTACGGCGAGATCCGCTCCAGGTGGGGGCGGTCGGCCGGGTCGTCCGGATCCCCGTACTCGGCGATCCAGCTGGCGCCGGCGAGCAGCTTGTGGAAGCGGAGCATGTCCAGCAGCGGCACGTGAGCGACGACCGCGCCGAACAGTTCCGGGTCGCGGGTGAGCATGGCGCCCATGAGGAGGCCGCCGTTGCTGCCGCCCTCGATGCCCAGCTGGGCGGGGGTGGTGATGTCCCGGGCGGTGAGGTCCCGGGCGACCGCGGCGAAGTCCTCGTACGCCCGGACCCGGTTCGCGCCGAGGGCCGCCTTGTGCCAGCCCGGCCCGTACTCGTGCCCGCCGCGGATGCCCGCGACGACGTAGGTGCCGCCGCGCGCGAGCCAGGCGCGGCCGGTGACCGCGCTGTACTGCGGGACCATGGAGATCTCGAAGCCGCCGTACCCGTACAGCAGCGTGGGGCCGGGGCCGGGACGGTCCTCGGGTCCGACGACGAAGTACGGCACGCGGGTGCCGTCCGCGGAGGTCGCGAAGTACTGGCGCACGGTGAGGCCGGCGGTGTCGAAGAGCGCCGGGCTCTGCTTGACGCTCTCGCTGTCGCCGCCGCTGTCGCCGCCGGCCGTGCCCCGGTAGAGGGTGGAGGGCTGCAGGAAGCCGGAGACGTGGTGGAAGTACTCGTCGCCCACGTCCGGGTCGGTGCAGGTGACCGAGGCCGTGGACAGCGGCGGGACCCCCGGGAGCGGGGCCCGGCTCCAGCCGCCGGGTCCCGGGGTGAGCAGCTCCATCCGGGAGGAGACGTCGGCGCGGGTGCTCAGGATGAGGTGGTTGCGGGTCCAGCTGTATCCGGCGAGCGCGATGTGCTCGTCCGGGGTGAACAGCACCTCGGCCTCCCGCTCCCCCGCCAGGAAGGCGTCGAAGTCGAAGGCGAGCAGGCTGCCCGCGGGGTGGCCGAGCCACGGCGACTTGGTCGTGACGGTGAGCCACCGCCGGTGGACGGAGGCGCCCGCGTCGTCCGGTACGTCGATCTTCAGCGGCGGTTCGGCGGACTCCTCCCGGAGGAGGAACAGCTCCTGGTTCCAGAAGTCGATCTGCCGGTGGACGAAGTCCCGTTCGAAGCCGGGGGTGTCGTCGCGCCATCCGGAGGCCGACAGGTCCGAGGGCCGGCCCTCGTAGACCGGCTCCGCGTCCTCGATCGGGGTGCCGCGCCGCCAGCGGCGCACCTGGAGCGGGTAGCCGGAGGGGGACATCGAGCCGGGGCCGAAGTCCGTACCGATCCAGACCCGGTCCCGGTCGATCCAGCCGATGCGGGTCTTGGCCTCCGCGACCGCGAACCCGTCCGCGACGAACTCCAGGGTCTCCAGGTCGAACTCGCGCACGACGCAGGCGTCCGCGCCGTCCCGCGAGAGCAGGACCAGGGCGTGCCGGTGCTCGGGGGCCAGGACCCGGCTGCCCGCCCAGGCCCACTTCTCGTCCTCGGCCTCGGCCAGTGCGTCGAGGTCCAGGAGCACCTCCCAGGCCGGCCGGTCCGTGCGGTACTCCTCGAGCGTGGTCCGCCGCCACAGGCCGCGCACGTGGTCGGCGTCCTGCCAGAAGTTGTAGAGGTGGGGGCCGCGGCGGACGACGTGGGGGATGCGGCCGTCGTCGTCCAGCACCTCGCGCGTCTCCTGCTCGAGCACCTTGAAGCCGGGGGCACCGGTCAGCGCGTCCACGGTCTCGGCATTGCGCTCCCGGACCCAGGCGAGGGCGCTTTCGCCGGATACGTCTTCCAGCCACAGGTAGGGGTCTTCATCGCTCATCAGGCGATTGTGCAGGAAGACGGGCCCGGCGCAGGGCCGAGTGCACCGACCAGACGACCGAGACCAGCGGGACGGCGACCACCGCGCCGACCACTCCGGCGGCGATGGCCCCGGCGACCACCGAGATCGCCACCACCAGCGGGTGCAGCCGGACCGCCCGGCTCATCACGAGCGGATGCAGGACGTGTCCCTCGATCTGGCCGATGACCACGATCAGCGCGACCACCAGGGCCGCGACCAGCGGCCCCTTCGCGGCGAGCGCGACCACCGCGGCGATGGCCAGCGCGACCGGTGATCCGATGAGGGGGATGAAGGCCGCGAAGAACTCCAGCAGCGCCAGCGGGACGGCCAGCGGAACCCCGAGGAGGTACAGCGCGACGCCGACGAGGACCGCGTTCGTCGCCGCGACCAGCAGGATCCCGTGGGTGTACCCGGTGAAGGTGCGCCAGGCCGCGCTCCCGGCGATCGCCACCCGCTCGCGGACCGGTCCGGGCAGCTGCGCGCGGAACCACGTCCACTGCCGGTCGCCGCCGTGCAGGAAGCAGACCGAGCAGAAGACCGCGAGGGCGAGCACCGTCAGCACGTGCACCAGGCGCCCGGCCCCGCTGACCGCCTGGCTGAGCAGTGTGGAGCGGTGGCTCGACAGGTACTGTCCGGCCCGGGCCTGGATGTCGGAGAGCGCGTGCGGGTTCAGCCGGAAGGGCGGCCGCTCCAGCCAGTCCTCGATGCTGGCGAGGCCCTGCCGGAACTCGCGGGTCAAGGTGGTGCTCTCCCCCGCCACCGCCTCGCCGACCAGCGTCAGCACGCCCAGCAGGAGCAGCGCGCTGCCGAAGAGGCACAGGGCGACGGCCGGAGTCCGGGGCATGGCACGCTCCAGGCGCCGGGTGGGAGCCCACAGCAGCGCGGCGACGACGAGGCCGAGGAAGACTGCCACGGCGATCTCGTGGAACCGGCCGAGCACGGCGAAGATCGCGTAGACGGCGGCGCCGACGACCAGCAGGCGCCAGGCGTACGCCGCGGCCGTACGCAGGAACGGTGACACCGGCGGCATGACCCATGCGTGCCACCGCGGCCCGCCGATGCCACGCGCCGGGCCCCTGATTCGCCCGTCCGAGGCGGGTACGGAGGCGTTCGGGCGGACGGGATCCGGCGGCGGTGCCGGAATAATCCGTTGCCGCGGCGGGTGACGCTCGCCGACGATGGCCTCTCGTGAGCACCTCCCGACTGACCGCCGTACTGCCCGACCTCGCCCCGTGGCGGTCGAGCCGCGACTTCCGGCTGCTGTTCTACCAGGGGACGGTCACGTACTTCGGCTCGTTCATGGCGATGATCGCGCTGCCGCTGCAGATCAAGCACCTGACGGACTCGCCGCTGGCGGTCGGCGCGATGGGCGCGGTGGAGCTGGTCCCGCTGGTGGTCTTCGGGCTGTACGGGGGCGCCCTCGCCGACGCGGTCGACCGGCGGCGGATGATCCTGCTGACCGAGGCGGGGCTCGGGGTGCTGGCCCTGGTGCTCCTGGTGAACGCCCTGCTGCCGGATCCGCTGCTGTGGCCGCTGTACGTGGTCGCGGCCGGCGTGTCGGCGCTGGCCGGGCTCCAGCGGCCGGCCCTGGACTCGCTGATGGCGCGGATCGTGCCGCACGACCAGCTCACCGCCGCCGCCGCGCTCAACGGGCTGCGCTACCAGGCCGGCGCGATCGCCGGTCCGGCGCTGGCCGGCCTGGTCGTCGCGTACGCCGGTCACGCCTCGGCCTACGGCGTCACGGTCGTGGGCTTCCTCGTCTCCGTGCTCCTGTGCCTACGGCTCAGCCCGGCTCCGCCCGCGAAGGACGCCGAGCGTCCGTCGCTGCGCGGGATCGCCGAGGGCGCGCGGTACGCGTGGAGCCGGCCCGTGCTGCTGGGGACGTACGCCGTGGACCTGGCGGCGATGTTCTTCGCCTTCCCGAACACGATCTTCCCCTTCCTCGCGGACGAGCTCGACGCGGTGTGGGCGCTGGGGCTGATGTACGCGGCGGGTGCGGTGGGCTCCCTGGTACTGGGGATGACCAGCGGCTGGACCTCCCGGGTCCGCCGGCACGGGCTGCTGGTGGTCATCGGGGCCGCGGTGTGGGGTGTGGCGATCGCGGCGGCCGGCGTGTTGCCCGGCATCTGGCTCGTGCTGCTGTGCCTCGCGGTGGCGGGCGCGGGCGACATGCTGAGCGGGCTCGGCCGCGCCACGATCTGGAACCAGACGATCCCCGAGGAGCTGCGGGGCCGGCTCGCGGGGATCGAGGTGCTCTCGTACAGCGTCGGCCCGCAGCTCGGTCAGGTCCGGGCGGGAACCATGGCCGGCTGGACCGGTACCCGTCCGGCCTTCTGGAGCGGCGGTCTGGCCTGTGTGGCATCGGTGGCGGTGCTGGCCGCGCTGCTGCCGAAGCTGATCTCCTACGACGCGCACACCGACGAGGACGCCCGGCGCCGCCGGGCCGCCCGGGAGGAACCGAGCGGCGCGCCCTCCTGAGGCCCCGGCCCGGCTGGTGTCTCAGTTCTCGTTCTCGGCGAGGATCCGGTCGGCCGCGTAGTGCGGGCAGTTGAGGGCGTGCCAGGTCACCGACAGGGAGACCGCTCCGGTCCGCAGGGTCCGCACGACACCGTCGGCGGCCGTGGCCTTGCAGAAGGGACACACAACGGTCTCCGGGCGTAGTAGATCGAACATGCCGGGTCCTTCCCGCAGCTTTCTCACACCGGACCAGTCCAGAACTATCAAATCCGGCGCCATTCGGCCGCAGTACCCACAAGTACGGATGGATATGGGAGGCCGTGGCCGTGCAGGAAGGGCGTCGGCGCGGGATCGGAAGGGGTCCGCGGAGGGCGGCCGCACCGGCGGGGACCCTTGCGGCGGCCCGGAGAGCGGCGGCGGACCGGGGGTGGCCGGCCGCCTGCGCCGTCAGCCCGGAGAGCGGGGCGACGCCGTTGGGATTGCGCAGGGCCGGCAAACTGACGGCGCCCGCGCGCCGCGGATGGTGCGGATGGTGCGGGGGTTACTCGCGAGGAAACACCGGCTTGTGCACGTACGAGACACCTCGCAGCACCCTCGGACGCGCGACGCGCGACGTGCGAGGGGGGACGGAATGACGGATGAACACCAAGCGCGGGCACAGTAACAGATGTTCAGCGGGGTGCAACCGCCCCTACCCCTACGATTCCAAGGCTATTCAGGTCATCCAGGTTCGAAGCCTGCGAGCATCTGTTCCAGTGCGGCCTGGTCCGGCCCCGTGTACGGATCGATGCCGGGGACCGCGGCGATGGTGTCGATGAACTGCGTGGTCAGGCCCACCGCCGGCGGCAGGTGCGTGCACAGGATGGTCTGCGGGTCCATCGACCGCAGCGGGTCCACGGTGGTCAGGAACCTGTCCGGATCCACCAGTTGCACCCACGGACTGTCCACGCTCGCCCACAGCCGCTGGGCGGCTCTCAGGTCCTCGGCCGGCACCGCCCCGACGTCGGTGCACGTGGCGGTGTCCGCGCTGGGCATGGGCCCGCCGAAGCAGTCGGAGCTGAAACAGGCCCGCGCATGGTCGTCGTAGAAGCCGACGGTCGCCGGATTGTCGAACAGCGGCGGCCGGAAGGCGTGCAGCGTACGGTCGCCCACGTCCAGGCTCTGGCCCGGATTGAGGAGGTAGACCCGGTCCATGGGCAGCGGCCGCTCGGTGGACATGATCCCGGCGCCCAGGAACGTGGTGATCAGGCGCGCCTCGGGAGCGGCGTCGAGGAGGGCGAAGAGGCCGCCCGTGTGATCGCGGTCCGGGTGCGTCAGCCAGATCCACCGCACGTCGGCGGGGTCGACCACCGAACCGAGCGTGTCGAGGAAGTCCCGGTCGGGCAGTCCGAGGCCGGTGTCGACGACCACCGGCTGCTCGGCGTGCAGCACGAACGCGTTGACCGGGAGGAAGCCGATGCCCGGTACCTCCAGGCAATCCGCGAGGACGGTGATGTCGGGTCCCACCTTGTGCGTGCTCATGGCGCCATCTCCCCAGGCCTGCGGGGTACGGGTTCTCCCTCCATCGTGGCGCCGTCGGGTTGCGCACGCGCGCGGGAGGCGGTACCCGCGCGGCTTCCCCGGCCGCGATCAGGGGAGCGGGACGCCGCGGGCCGTGATCCAGAGCTCGTACCACTCCTCGTGCGTGAGGTCGGGCTCGCGCAGCGCCGCGTCGCGGCAGGCGCGGATCCGGTCGGGGCGGGCGGTCCCGATGACGGGCGCGATGGCGGCGGGGTGCCGGATCAGCCACCACAGCAGGACCGACTCGGGCGTCGTGCCCTTGCGCCGGGCCAGCTCGTCCAGCAGCTGCGCGGTGGCCCGTTCGGCCGGTGTCTGCTGGAGGCCGGTGAACCGGCCCTGCGCCAGTGCCCCCCAGGCCTGGAGGCGGATGCCGTGGTCGCGGCAGTGCTCCAGGGTCCCGAACGGGAACCCGTTGGCCGCGGATCCGGGGGTGTTGAGCACCACCCCGGCCTCGACCCAGTCGCGGCTGTGCAGGCTCATCTCCAGCTGGTTCGCCACCAGCGGCACGTCGAGACGGGCCTGGAGGTGGGCGATCTGCGCGGCGCCCATGTTGGAGACGCCGAAGCTTCGTACGAGGCCCTGCCGGTGCAGGGAGGTCAGCGCGGCGGCGGTCGCGTCCACGTCCGCCAGCGGATCGGGGCGGTGCAGCAGGAGGACGTCGATCACATCGGTCCGCAGCCGGGTCAGGCTCTCCTCCACCCGCCGCGTGATGCTCTCGCCGCGCAGGTCGTAGATCCCCGGGCGGTCCGTGTCGCCCAGCCGGATCCCGCACTTGGTCTGGAGCGTGATGCGTTCGCGCAGCCCCGGCGTCCGCGCGAGCACCTCGCCGAACACGGCCTCGGCCTTGCCGTGCCGGTAGATGTCGGCGTGGTCGAAGGTGGTGATCCCGCTGTCGAGGGCGGCATGGACCGCCGCCTCGGCCTCGTCGATGTCGCCGGGCGCGTACGGACCGGGGTCCCAGCTCCCGCCCAGCCCCATGCACCCGTACAGCACCCGGTCGCCACTCATGCTCGCACTCCCGTTCGTCACCACGGCCTCACCCTAGGGGGTGCCCCGATCGTCTGCGGCCAGGGCTTCGCGTAGGCCGATCGGCCGTACACTCGGGCCATGGGTCATCCGGGTTCCACGAGGCAGTGCCTGCAGCAGGCCGCCTCCGTCGTGCGCCCGGCCGTCGTCCACCCCGCCCTCGCGGCTGACGTCGAGGCGCCCGAGACCCGCCGCATCGCCCTGCACGGCCACGGCTAGCGCTTCCCACCTCCCGGGCGGGCCGCTGCCCCACGCGACCGTCAGGCCTCTCCCGCCGGGCTGATCCGCCTCGTTCCGTTCTCACCGGACGAAGGCCCGCCCCGCCCCGCTCCACGGCACCACCGCAGCTTCCCGGCATGCCGCCGGCGCTGCCGCCTGGCTACGGCCGCACGCCCGGGCCGAGCCACCTCGAAGGGATCATTGTGAAGTTGAGCGAGTTGCTGGCCGGCCAGGAGCACCACGTACTCCATGGGAACCCGGAGACGACGTCGATCACCGCGGGAACCACGTTCGACGCCGACCGGGTGATGCCCGGCTCGCTGTTCATCGCCGTACCAGGACACCGGGAGGGGGGACCGGATTCCGTGTCTCCCGCACTCGCGCGCGGAGCGGCCGCGGTGCTCGTCGACGGCAGCGAACCGGCTCTCCCGGCGTCGGTGTGGCCGCCAGGCGCGTGCGCCGTACGGGTCCCCGACACCCGGACCGCCGCCGCGATCGTGACCTCGCGCTATTTCGGCGAGCCCGGGCGGCAGATGGACATGGTGGCGATCACCGGCACCAACGGCAAGACCTCGGTGTCGTACATGGTCGAGTCCGCCCTGCGGATCTCCGAGGGCGCGAAGGTGGGGGTCATCGGCACCGCCGGCAGCCGGATCGGCGACGAGCAGATCCCGATGCCGCGCTCGGTGCTGACCACGCCGGAGTCGCCGGACCTGCAGTACCTGCTGGGGTACATGCGCGACCACGGCGCCGGCAGCGTGGTGCTGGAGGCCACCTCGATGGGCCTGCTGACGCACCGGGTCGACCGTACCTTCATCGACGTCGGCGTCTTCACGAACCTGACGCAGGACCACCTGGACGACCACGGCACGATGGCGAACTACCGGGACGCCAAACTCCGGCTGTTCCAGGGCCTGTGCCGGCACGCGGTGGTCAACGCCGACGACCCCGTGGGCGCCGGCATCCAGGCGATGATGCCCGGGGCGGTGACCACGTACGCACTCGACGCCCCGGCGGACTACCGGGCCACCGACCTCGCCGTGAGTGCCTCGGGGACACGGTTCACCCTCCATCACGGCGGGCGCACATATCCGGCGTCGATCCCCGTCCCGGGCAGGTTCTCGGTGGCCAACGCGCTGGCCACCGTCGCGGCCTGTCACGTCCTGGGCCACGACCTGGGCGCCCTGGTCGCCGCGCTCGACCTGATGCCTCCCGTACCGGGCCGGTTCGAGCGCTTCCGGACCCCGCTCGGCACCTCCGTGATCGTGGACTACGCCCACTCGCCGGATTCCCTGGAGAAGGTCCTGACCACCATCCGCGGCTTCGCGCGCGGCCGGGTCGTCACCGTCTTCGGCTGCGGCGGCGACCGCGACACCACCAAGCGGGCCGACATGGGGACGATCGCCGGAACCCACTCCGACCTCTGCGTCCTCACGTCGGACAACCCCCGCAACGAGGATCCCGAGGCCATCCTGGACGAGGTCGCCCCCGGCATCGCGAAGACCGGCACCCCCTTCGAACGGTGCGCCGACCGCCGCCGGGCGATCGAGTTCGCCCTGTCGGCCGCGGGCCCCGAGGACGTCGTCCTGATCGCCGGGAAGGGCAGTGAGCCCTACCAGATCGTCGGGGAGGAACTGCTCCCCTTCAGCGACATGGCCACGGTGCGCGAGCTCGCCGCGGCCCAGGCCGCCGCGCTGCCCGCGCACGTGATCTGTTCGTAGGCCGCCCGTCCGCCGGTGCCGGACCGTCCGGAGGTCGCCGAAGGCCGGCGCGTAGCGTCGCCGTAGGCGCCGGGGCCCTACGGGCACCGCCGGTGGCTGCGGCCCGCTCGTGGCGGGTCTGCGCCGTTGGCCCGCAACCGGCCGGAGCCGTTGCTCAAGGTCAGCGAGGGGTGAGGAGACAGAACTCGTTGCTCTCCGGGTCGGCCAGAACCGTCCAGGAGATTGCAGACTGGTCAATACCGGGGTCGGTGGCGCCCAGGGCGCGCAGTCGGGCCTCTTCTGCTTCCAGGTCGTCACCGGGGTAGGGGCAGATGTCGAGGTGGACGCGGTTCCACACGCTCTTGGTGTCGGGGGTGCGGAGGAACTCCAGGTAGGGGCCGACGCCTTTGGCGGAACGCATGGTCGCGTGGTCGTCGGTGACCTCATGGAGCGTCCAGTCCATCGCCTCGCCCCAGAACCGGGCCATCGCTCGTGGGTCGGCGCAGTCGACCACCACCGCGGCGATCGGCCCGGTGTCCTGATGGATCGGACGGGGTTCCAGGACGCAGAACTCGTTGCCCTCCGGATCGGCCATGACCGTCCAGGGGACGTTGCCCTGACCCACGTCGGCGAGCGTCGCGCCCAGACCCTGCAGGCGCGCGACCAACTCCGCCTGATGGGCGGTCGAGGTGGTGGCCAGATCAAGGTGTACCCGGTTCTTCACCGTTTTGGGTTCCGGGCGGGCGATGATGTCGATGCAGACGGCCACGGGGTCGGGGTAGGCGAAGCCCACGGGTTCGAGGTTTGTCACGCCGGGTCCCTCGCTGTCGACACCCCACCCGAGTGCCTCCGCCCAGAACCGGCCGAGCGCGGAGTCGTCCTGGGCCTTCATGTTGATCTGTACGAGTCTTGTTGCCATGCCGGAGATCCTAGAAGCCGCCGTCGGCCCGGGCCACGGTCGGCCTGCTGGAGGGCATGCCATGACGCTGAGGGTCGCGGCTTCTTCACACGGTGCTTGAGTCGGACTTCCTCTTCCGTAGCAGCTGGACCGTTTCTCAGCCGTCCAATCGACATCGTGCGGCTCGGCGTTCTCAGCGAACGGGGAGAGCAACAGCTGCTCAGGCGATCCGCGCTTCGCTCGTCAGCCGGACAGACCTAGGCCCGGGTGCAGACGTGGGTGGTGGTGCTGCCCGAGGCTTCGATGTGGCGGACGGTCAGCTTGTTGTCGGCGTAGGTGACCGAGAGGCGCTGGCCGTCGCCCGCGTTCCTGTGGCCCGGCGGCTGCCAGGGGAGCGTGAGTTCGACGCGGTCGCCCACCGTCAGCGGGACCGCGTGGGCCTGGGTGCCCCGCTCGCGGGTCAGTGCCGCCGGGCCTTCGTGGGCCTCGATCGCCAGGACCCCGCTCCCGTGCAGCCGGTAGCCGCCCTGCCAGGTGCCCGCCTTGCCGCCCCATTCGATGGTCCAGGAGTGGAGGTCGACCGTGGCCTTGCCCCGGGCCACGTCGCCGCCCGGCACGGTCGACTCGATGGTCCAGGCGCCCTTGACGAACGCCTCGAAGGAGCGGTCCAGTACGCCCCGCTTGGTGGGGGTGGCCGCGGTGGCGGAGGGCTGCGCGGGCGCCGCCGAGGTCGGGGAAGCGCCCGAGGTCGGGGAAGCCGAGGCCCCGGAGGGAGCGGGGGCGCCGGAAGTGGCCCCCGTGGCCGCCTGCCGGTCCTTGCCCGTGCAGGCCGCGAGCAAGGACGCGCCGACGCCGATGGCCAGGTAGCGCAGCGCGTTGCGCCGGCCGATGATGCCCGCCGCGGTGCGGATGTCACGTACCGTCATTCTTCCCCCGATGAAGATGAGTTGGATCAAAGAGGCAAGTGTACGAGGGGCCCGTGCAGCCTTTCGGTCTCCCCCGGGCCTTGCGCCCCGGGCGGCGGCGGTGCCCTCACGGGCGGGCGGCGAGGAGGGACTCGGCCACGCCGGTGCGGGCGTAGAGCACGGAGCGGCCGGCCCGGTGGGCGCTGACCAGACCCGCGTCGCGCAGTGCGGTGAGGCACTGGGACACCCCGGCGGCCGAGAGCCCCGTACGGCGGGCCAGTTCGGTGGTCGAGGCCGGTGTCTCCAGTTCGGTCAGCAGCAGGGTCCGGGAGCGGCCGAGTACGGCGGCCAGGGCCTCGGTCCGGGTGACGGGCCGGGGTTCCCGCAGCGAGCCCGTGCCGCGCGCCGGGTAGGCGAGTTGGGGCGGCTCGGGCGGCGTCACCCGGGTGAACGGGACCGGCCCCGTGAAGGCCGAGGGGATCAGCAGCAGCCCTGCGCCCGCCGTCGTCCGGGACAGGGGCCGGTGGCGGCGGTCCAGCCGGAGCGCGTTGTCGTCCCGGCTCACCGAGGGGTGCAGAGCGTTGAAGAGACGGCCCGCGCCGTGCTCGGCGACCCGTCGGGACCGGTGGAAGACGTCGGCTTCGAGTACCGCCCGGATCCGTGCCCAGTAGGGCGCGAGCGCCAGCTCCCAGTAGGTCTCGATCTCTTCCGTGACCCGGCCCAGGCGGGCCCGCGGTTCGGCGTACAGGGTCCGCGCCCGCGGGCCGAGGCCTCCCTGCTCCTGCCCGAGGCGGTCGAGCTCCCGGCGTACCCGGTCGGCGGGAGAGGCCCGGATCCCGGCGAGCTCCTCGGCCAGGTCCGGAGCCGGCCCGGTCGGCGCCGGGTTGAGGAAGTCCGGCACGTACCCCGAGGGCGGGATCAGCTCGGCCAGCCAGCCCCGGTCCAGGCCGGCGGCCGCCAGCCGCGGCCGTACCTGCGCTGCCCAGGGCCGGTGCACGAGGGGTGTGGACCCGGAGCGCAGCAGCCGGAAGCTGGGCCCGACCTCCCACATCGGCGACACGGCGAACCGCATCTGCGCCAGATCACTCACCGAGAAGGACAACTCCGCCAGCACAGCCACCCCGTGGATTCGCACATGCCTGAATCAATGGCCTGGCAGCGTACCCGGTGGCGATCATCCGGGCATGACCTCACAGACCATCACCGCTGCGGCATCCGGCACGTGGACACTCGGCGACGTGGAGATCAACCGCATCGGCTTCGGCGCGATGCGCCTGACGCAGCAGGGCGAGGCCTTCGCGGACGACGCCGTGGCGAGCGACCGCGGCCGGGCGATCGGCGTGCTGCGCCGCGCGGTCGAGCTGGGCGTGAACCACATCGACACCGCCGCGTTCTACTTCTCGCCGCTGCGCTCCGCCAACGAGCTGATCAACCGGGCGCTGGCGCCCTATCCGGAGGACCTCGTGATCACCACCAAGGTCGGGCCCGGCCGCGGCCCGTCCGGGACGTGGCTTCCCCACGCCTCCCCCGGGCAGCTGCGCGCCCAGGTCGAGGAGAACCTGCGCCAGCTCGGCCGTGACCACCTCGACGTGGTGAACCTGCGCGTCGTCGGAACCGATTCCCTCGCGGAGCGCTTCGGAGAGCTGGCCCGGCTCCGCGATACCGGCCTCATCCGCCACCTGGGGATCTCCAACGTCACCCCCGAGCACCTCGCCGAGGCCCGGGCCATCGCGCCGGTGGTCTGCGTGCAGAACATGTACGGGATCGGCGTGCGGCCCGAGCAGGACGCGTTGCTGCACACCTGCGGCGAGCAGGGGATCGCGTTCGTGCCGTTCTACTCCATCGCCGCCGCCGGAGGGCAGGCGGGCGCGAGCGGCGCCGAGAGCGAGGAGGTGCGTGCCGTCGCGCGGGCGCACGGGGCGAGCCCGGCGCAGGTACGGCTGGCGTGGACGCTCCACCGGGGGCCGCACGTGCTGGCCATCCCCGGTACCGGCAACCCCGGCCACCTGGACGCGAACGTGGCCGCCGGAGCGCTGCGCCTCTCCGCGGACGATCTGGCCGTCCTGGAAGCCCTCCACCGGGGCACGGCGTGAGCCGAGGGCGGCGTAAGCAGCGGGCGGCGTAAGCCGAGCGATCGGGCCACCGCCGCCGAGGGTCCGGACGCCGGCCCCGCGGGCGTCGCGCGGGGACGGCGGCCGTCAGGGGAGGTCGTCGGTCGGCGGGTCCGCCTCGTACACGTGGGGGGTGTCCCCTTCCCACTCCACCAGCTCGATGCCGCTGAGGACCACGTCGTCGGGGTCCGGCATGCCGGCGCGCCGCAGGAACTCGATGACGTCCTCGTCCGAGCGGGCGAGGCCGAGGGACTCTTCTCCGCTCGGGGTCCGCAGGGTCACCTGCCGGCCTCCCGACGGGAAGATCCGGTGCACGACGACGGGCGCATGATGCATACCCCCAGCCTCGCTCCGCCGGCCCGGCCCGGCACCCCGGGGGCTCAGGGCGTACGGCCGACGGTGGCGGCGCCGTCCGACGCGGCCGGGATGCGGAACATCGAGGGGTCCGGGTAGGTCGCCTTCTCGGCCCGCACGACCTCCTCGATCTCCGCCCTGAAGGCGGGCTCGAAGAAGTCGACGGCCAGCAGGAGCCGCAGTCCCCGCAGGGTCGGGTCGAGCAGCGGGCGGGCCATCCGGGCCCCGCCTCCGGCGAGGCCGGTGAATCCGGCCCGCGCGGTCGTCGATCTCCCGCTCACGCGGTCCTCGAGTCCGGCGGCCGCGTACCCGGCGATCAGCGCGAGTTCGGTGAGGAACTTCCGGGTGCCGAGGGCCATCTCCTCGGCACCCTGCAGGGTCTGGACGGAGCCGCCCGCCACCTTGAAGTCGTCGCTGTTGCGCTTGAGGCCGCGCGCCTCGTACACGGCGTGCGCCTCCTCGAAGAGCCGCCCCGCCTCGTCGACCGCCTTCATCGCCGTCACCAGCTGGTCGATGTCGATCTCGCGCTTCACGCTGCCTCCTGGTCCGGAACTGTGGTGCACAGACCGTAGGAGGCAAAGCGTCCCCGGCGGAACACCCCTGCGCCGGTCAGATCTCGCGGCCGCCGGCGCCGCCCGGGGGTCCTTCTCGCGGCCCCGGATCCAACTCGCCCTGCCCTCTTGCGGCTTGGTTCCGGGACGGGCCGAACCGCCCCTGGCCCCCCGTGCCGCCCGAGGCGTACGTTCCGCGCGGATCCCCACCCGGGGCGAAACGCCCCGCGGCCGGGCCTCGGGCGGGGATACTCGGACGCGTGGAACTGCACATCGATCACCGCTGGCTGTTGGAGCGGCAGGAGGCGCTGTTCAAGGACGTGGAGGTGGCCGACCACTCCGCCCTGGTCGCCGCCGTCGCCCGGCACCGGGTGAACACGCCCAGCCTGGAAGTGGACGACCCCGACGCCTACTGGCGTGCGGCCGCCCTGCTCGACGCGATCGTCCTGCTGCGGCCGCTCCCCGACTCGAACGAGTACTTCGCCTACGGGGTGGCCGTCGCGTACATCGAGGCCTCCGGCAAGGCGGTGGAGGCCTCGTACGAGCAGTGGCGCGACCTCATCACCGACATCCGCATGCTGCGCGTGAACGTCTTCGGCGTGGCCGCCCGGCTCCGCTCCTGGCAACCCGCCTAGGACCCGACCGAGCCGGACCGGTCCGGGCCCGTCGTACGGGCCGTCGTACGGACCCGCCGCCCAGGCCCGTCCGCGCCCTCAGCGCCGGCGCTGGGCCGGGGTGCCCACGAGGAGCGCGTCGGAGACGAGCCGCGCGCCGCGGGCGAGGCGGCTGAGCTGCTCCAGCTCCACCGCGTACATCTTGATCGAGTTCTCGATGACCGATTCGGCTATGCCCATCGTCGGCAGTTCCGCGCGGCTGGTCTGCAGGGCCGTCCGCACGGCGCGCATCTCGTGCTGCAGCTGGAGCTGGACGTGCCGGGCCAGGAGCGCGTGGTGGCGGGTCAGGGTGAGGTAGCCGCCGTAGCGGGCCGGGAGGAGGTCCCGCAGCCAGCGCGTGGCCGTGCGTTCCCAGTCGTGCGTCCCGGGCGCCTTGACCTGCATGGGCCAGTCCGGGCTGAGCGTAAACGTGGCCGTCTGGGGCATTCTCGTCACTTCCGAGTGGTGTCGAAGCTCTGATCGAGACGTTCTGGGGGCGGCCTCGGCCCAGGGGTTGACCGAGGCCGCCATGGGCGCTCTGCAGGATCCGAAAGCCTGGACTCGACACGCGGTCGCGACGTGAGGAGGTTCGTCGTGCCGCGCGTACGTTCGGAAGGACGTGGGGACGTCCTCCTTGGCATCTGGTGGATCAGGAGCGCCGTCGTCAGTAAACATATATACCGTCGAGTAAGCAAGAGTATGAAAAATTTCATGCACCTCGACGGCTGAATATCCCCTGGTGGAGTCGACTGGAATGCCCTAGAGGAAGAAGCCGTGCTGATCGGCCACGTGCTCGTAGTCCTCCAGGCGCGCCTGCGTCCGCTCGGGGTCCGCGTCGGCCATCGCCTGCAGCAGGGCCGCGGACAGCATCCCGGGCGCCGCGTACGAGTCGAACACCAGGCGGGACCCCGTCCCCGCCGTCAGGGCCACGTCCGCCTCGTCCACCAGCGGCCCCAGGGTGGTATCCGTGATCAGGACCACACGCAGCCCCGTGCTCCGGGCGGCCCGGATGGCGGCCAGGGTCTCCTTGGCGTGCCGCGGCATGGCGAAGGCCAGGACCCAGGTGCCGCCGGCCGCCCTGGACTGGAGCAGCGCGTCGAAGGCGACGCTGCCGCCGCGCGTCACCAGCCGAACGTCGGGGTGGATGCGCCGGGCGGCGTAGGCGAAGTACTCCGCCAGGGAGACCGAGATCCGCAGGCCGAGGATGGTCAGCGGCACCGAGGCGGCCAGTTCGCGGCCGATGTCCAGCACCTGGTTGGTGTCGGCGAGCAGCCGGCGCACGTTCTCCAGGTTCTCGATCTCCGCGTCGACGGCCGCCTGGAGCTCATTGCGGCGGATCTGCTCGCGGGTGTCCGTGGCGCCGGCGACCGCGCTCAGCGCGATCGGCTGGAGCACGTCGCGCAGGGCGGGGTAGCCGCTGAATCCGAGGGAGGCGGCGAACCGGGTGACGGAGGGCTGGCTCACGCCCACCCGTTCGGCGAGCTCGGTGATCGAGAGGAACGCGGCCTCGGTGAGGTGGTCGATCAGGTACTGGGCGATGCGGCGCTGGCCCGGTGACAGGCGGCGGCCGTCGAAGAGCGCGAGGAGCCGGTCGGCCGGAGGGCGGACCTCTTCGGACGACTGACCGCTCGGCTGGCCGCTCGGCGTGATCGCAGCCGCCTGCGCGCGTGCCCGCTGCCCCGATGACACCGGAGGGCCTCCTTCTCACGTCACTCGCGCTCCAACATAGCTCACGCCCTGTGGCCGATGATGATCAGTCCTGGGCGCGGGAGGTCACCGGGGCGTCGGTGCGGTCGCCCAGGAACTCGTACCAGCGGCGCTGCAGGCACAGGTAGCGGGTGTCGGCCTCGACGAGGTCGAGGAAGGAGCCGATCGTCGCGTTGAGCCGTTCGTCGAGTTCCCGGTCGGCGAGTGCGCTCTCCTCGGTGAACGCGTGGTGGGCGTTGGCGAGGCTGAACATGTCGGGGTAGACGCGGGCGCCGAGGTGTTCCAGCGGTACGCGCAGGGCCCAGAGGCCGCGGTTGCCGCCGACCATCGAGGGCGAGGCGGACACCAGCAGCGTCTGCTTGTCCTTGAAGGGCTGCGGGCTGTAGCGGGAGACCCAGTCGATGGCGTTCTTCAGCGCGCCCGGGACGGAGGCGTTGTACTCGGGCGAGGAGATGATCAGCGCCTGCGCGTCCTCGATCCGCCGGCAGAGGTCCAGGGCGGCCTTCGGCAGCCCCTCGTCGGCCTCCGCGTCCCCGTCGTACGACGACATCGGGAAGTCACCGAGCGTGGCGGCTTCCGCGACGGCGCCGGCCCGGCCCACCTGGGCGGCGACCAGTGCCGCGAGCCGGGCGTTGACCGAGCCGGTGCGGGAGGAGCCGGACAGGACGAGCACGCGCAGGGAGGTCTGGGCGTGCTCGTCGTCGTGCGGACGGGCCGGATCCGCCGGGAAGCGGTCGTTGTCTGTCGGGTTCATGCCGGTCTCCTGCTCTCTGCGCTCTGTTCTCGGTTCTCTGCGCTCTCGGGCACCTGCTGCGGGGTCCTCGGCACGCGCGGCGGGACCCGCACACTCCGGTGTGCGGGTCCCGTCCGGGCCGCGGGTCACTTCGCGCCGGGGTTCTCCCAGCGGTAGAACTCGTGGGCCATGGCGTCCTTCGGGCTGCGCCAGGTCTCCGGGTTGTGCGGGCTGACGTAGGCGGTGAGCCGGTCGCTGAGGTCCCGGAACTCCGGGTGGCCGGTGACCTTCGCGATGGCCGGGCCGGGCGGCCGGTCCGCCTCGATCAGGTGCATGTAGACGTCGCCGAACTGGAACAGGCTGCGGCGCGAGACCCCTACCAGGTGCGGCAGTTCGCCCGCGTCCGAGCTCGCGAAGAGCTCGGCGATGTCGGGCGCCGATCCCGGCGCCATGCGGGCGACGATGAGGGCGCGGTGCATCTGGTTCATCCGGGTGGTTGCCTTTCGCTTCAGAGACGGCTGACGGCGGGAGTGCGGTTCTCGCGCTCGCGCTGCTCGATCTTGTCCCGGATGAGCGCCATCTGGATCGGGGAGTTGCGGTTGATGTTGTCGGTCATCCACACGTCGTCGACGGGTGCGTCGGGCTTCATCGCGAAGTCTTGGGTCCACTTCATCCGGGTGCCGCCGGGCACCTTGAAGTACTGCCAGTGGATGTCCATGTGCGCGAACGGGCCGGTCTCCACCCGCCGGGCCCGGACCGAGAGGGTCTTGCGGTCGACGGTGCGCTCCGAGACCCAGCTCCACACCTTGCCGTTCTCGTCGGGGTGCATCGTCAGGCGGAACCGGGTGGTGTCGCCCTCCTGTTCGAGGATCTCCAGCGACGCGTACTCGCTGAACAGCTGCGGCCAGCTCGGGAGGTCGTTGGTCATCTCCCACACGACGTCCACGGGCGCGTTGACGGTGATCTCGTTCTCGGTGTGTCCTGGCATCTCAGGCTCCGGTCATCAGGCTGTTGTTGACGAGGTCGAGGAATTCCCCGGGGGTCTTGCAGCGGTCGGCTTCGGTGGGCAGTGCCCGCCCGCGCCGGTTCTCCAGTTCGCCGACGATGCCGAGCAGGCCCAGCGAATCGAGGCCGTACTCGTCGAACGCCGAGTCCGGTCGTCGCGCCATGTCGGCGGGGTCGACGGTGATGCCGGCGGTCTTCATCAGCACCGCCAGCTCCTCCAGGGTCAGTCGGTCGGACATGCGGGGTCTCTCTTCCTGTGAGGGGACTGCACGGGTCCCGCCGGACCACTCCGACTACGTGGTCGCCGGGGAGCCTTTGCGGAGGACGAGCGCGGAGTTCGATCCCATCCGGCCGCGGCTGAGGACGAGCGCGGTGCGCAGCTCCGCGGGGCGGGCGCTGCCGGTCACCACGTCGAGGTCGTGGCACACGTCGTAGACGTTCGGGGTCGGCGGGATAACGCCGTGCTCCAGGGCCAGGACCGCGGCCGCCGTGTCGAGGGCGGGCGCCGCGCAGTAGGCCCTGCCGGTACCGGACTTGGGCGCCGTGACCGGTACCTTCCGTCCGTGTCCGCCAAGGGCGTCGGCGATGGCGGCCGCCTCCGCCGCGTCGGCCTCCGGGGTCCCGAGGGCGTCGGCGAAGACCACGTCGACCTCCTCGGGGGCGCATCCGGCTTCCCGGAGGGCGCCGCGGATGGCGTGGGCCAGCCCCTCGCCGGACTCCTCCCGTCGCCGGGTGCCGGTGAAGGTCGCGGCGTGGCCGGCCAGGACCGCGCGGACGGTGGCCCCGCGGCGGCGGACCTCCTCCTCGTCCTCGACGACGAACATCGCGCCGCCCTCGGCGGGGACGAACCCGCAGGCCTTCGCGGTGAACGGCCGGTAGGCGCGCTCCGGGTCGTCCAGGGTGCTCAGTCCCTCGTACTCCAGCTGGCAGACGATGGAGTACGGCGCGAGGGGTGCCTCCGTGGCCCCGACCAGCATGGCCCGGCTGCCCTGGCGGATCGCCCGGGCGGCGTGCGCGAAGGCGTCCAGTCCGCCCGCCTCGTCGCTGCACACGACACCGCAGGGGCCCTTGAGCCCGCGCCGGATGGAGATCTGGCCGGTGCTCGCCGCGTAGAACCAGGCGATCGACTGGTACGGGCCCACGAACCGCGGTCCCTGCTCCCAGAGGTGCTGCAGTTCGCGCTGGCCGAACTCGCCGCCGCCGGAGCCGGCGGCGGTGACGACGCCCACGGAGAAGGGATCGCCCTCGTAGTCGGCCCGGCCGAGCCGGGCGTCCACCAGGGCCAGGTCGGCCGCGGCCAGGGCGTGGTGGGTGAAGCGGTCGGTCTGGACGAGGAAGCGGTCCTCGACCATGGCGGCCGGATCGAAGCCCCGGACCTCGCCCGCGACGCGCAGCGGCAGGTGCTCGCACCCGGCCCTGGTGACGCGGTCCAGCACGCTGGCGCCGGACTGGGTCGCCTTCCAGAAGGCGTCGGCGCCCACGCCGTTGGGCGCGATGACCCCGATGCCCGTGATGACCGTACGGCTGGTCACGAGACCTCCTCCTTCGGCCGGGTCATGACGACGGCGGACTGGAAGCCGCCGAAGCCGCTGCCCACGGAGAGCACGCTGCGCAGTTTCCGGCCTCGGGCGACGCGGGGCACGTAGTCCAGGTCGCACTCGGGGTCGGGCGTCTCGTAGTTCGCGGTCGGCGGTACCACCTGGTGGGTCATGGCGAGTACGCAGGCCGCGAGTTCGATCGCTCCGATGGCGCCGAGGGAGTGACCCACCATGGATTTGATGGAGGTCATCGGCGTCTTGTACGCGTGGTCGCCCAGGACCCGCTTGACCGCCGCCGTCTCGTGGCGGTCGTTCTGCTTGGTACCGGAACCGTGCGCGTTGACGTAGTCGATCTCGTCGGCGCGGATCCCGGCCTGGGCGAGGGCGGTTTCGATGGCCCGGGCCATCTCCAGGCCCTCGGCGGTCAGCCCGGTCATGTGGTGGGCGTTGCCGAAGGTGGCGTAGCCGCCGATCTCGCAGTAGACGGTCGCACCGCGGGCGCGGGCGTGTTCCAGCTCTTCGAGAACGAGGACGGCGCCGCCTTCGCCGAGGACGAACCCGTCCCGGTCGGCGTCGAACGGCCGGGAGGCGTGGGCCGGGTCGTCGTTGTTCGGCGAGGTGGCCTTGATGGCGTCGAAGCAGGCCACGGTGATCGGCGATATGGGTGAGTCGGACGCGCCCGCGATGCACACGTCCATCCGGCCCTCCGCGATGGAGTGGACGGCGTACCCGATGGCGTCGAGTCCGGAGGTGCAGCCGGTGGAGACCGTCTGGACCGGGCCGCGTGCACCCGTCTCCTCCGCGACGGCGGAGGCGAGGGTGGCGGGCGTGAACGCCCGGTGCAGGTGGGGCCCGGCGCGCTTCTCGTCCACGTCCCACCAGGCGCCGGACTGGCTCACGGCGACGTAGTCGTGCTCCAGCCGGGTGGTTCCGCCGACGGCCGTGCCGAGGGACACGCCGGTCCGCCAGGCCTCGTCCGTGGTGAGGTCGAGGCCCGCGTCGCGGATGGCCTCACGGGCGGCGACCAGGGCGAACTGGATGTACCGGTCCGCCCGGGCCGCTTCGCCCTCGCCGAGGCCGTGCGCGGCGGGGTCGAAGTCGACCTCCGCGGCTATCCGGGAGCGGAATCCCGTCGGGTCGAAAAGGCTGATGGCCCGTGTCGCCGTCCGGCCGTTGGACAGCAGGTCCCAGAAGTCGCGGACGCCGATACCGCCGGGTGCGACGACTCCGACTCCGGTGACGGCCACCCGCCGGCGGTTCACGAGCCCACCCCCGTACGGTCCGGCGGCTGCTCCCAGGCGGTGCCCTCCGGGTGCGGGGCCTGCTCGGTGTCGACGTGCCCGAGTTCGGGGCGCGGGGCGAGCGGGCCGAGGTGGAAGACCATGCGGGCCTCGGTGTCCCCGACGTTGCGGAACCGGTGGCGCACGTTGAGGGGGACCAACAGCCCCTGGTCGGTGCGCAGCGGGTGGGTCTCGCCGTCGAGGTCGACCTCCAGCCGGCCGCTGACCACGTACACGAACTCCTCGGAGTACGGGTGGTAGTGCTCGGCGATCGACTCCCCGGGGGCCATGAGAGCCAGGCCCATGAAGCCGCTGGTGGAACCCACGGAGGTCGGGGTGAGCACCGCCCTCAGGTCACCGCCGCGCCGGCGGTTCGGCGGCGTCTCGCTGAGGTCCACGATGCGTGGGCGCTGTCTGGTCATGGCGGGTTCCTCCTGGCGTGTGGGCAGAGCCTGGACGCGGATGCGGGGATGGGACGGGGGGTGGAACGGGGAGGGGACGGGGATGGGTCCGGACGGGTGGACCGGGTCCGGACGGGTGGACCGGGAGGATCAGGACTGCGCGGGGGCCCGGCGGTCGGTGATCAGGTTCATGGTGTGGTGCGGGGCGCGGACCCGCCCGTCGGCCGGGACCGTCAGCCGGTCGAGCACCGCCGCCTTGCGCGGCCCGAAGACGCCGAAGGTGGTCTCGGGCTCGGCGTCGAGCGGGCCGCGCACGTCGATGAGGCGGACGACGATGTCGTCGCGCTGGAAGATGCTGCTGCTCCGAACGGGGCTCGCCGGGCGGTGTGCGGCCGCCTCGTCCTGCCGGGCGAGGAACTTGGCGAGGGCCGTCCCCAGGCCGGGCTTGGCCTGGTAGAAGAGCGCGTGCCGCTGCACGTCGGCGGATTCGGGCTCCGGTGCGGTGATGTGGTGGACCGCCGGGAGCGCGGCGCGCATGAAGAACATCCGGGCGGACTCGGGGTCGTTCAGGTTCCGGTCCTGTTCGAGGTAGGGGTTGATGGCCTCCTCGACCGCGCGTACCTCGGGCTGCTCGGAGACGTGCCGCAGGGCCGTGACCAGGTCGCCCTGGACCTCGACCGTCCGTACGACCCGGTTGCCGTGCATGAAGAGCGACGTGCGGCACAGGCGGGTGTGGTCGTCGACACGGGCCGCCGGGGAGGCGTAGCTGGAGAGGATGCCCGCCACCTGCTTCTCGCTGCCCGGCTTGACCGTGAAGGTGAGGGCGTGGCGCACGATGCCGGCGCCCAGGCGCGGGTTGGACTGGAGGCGCGCCGTGACGGGGCGGGCCGCCTGGTCGTAGCCCCGGCCGGTCTCGCGCAGGACGGTGAACTTGAGCGGGCGCATGGTGCGGGCGCACGCGCCCAGCGGCTTCACCTGTTCGGCGTGGTGCTCGCTGTTGACCCACGCGAGGTATTGCGGGGCGCTTTCCCACTCACTGGTGATGAGCCACTGCGAAGGGTCCTCGAAGGACTGGCACAGCTGATCGCTGATGTGGCCCGGGACCGACGCGATGTCGTGGCGGAGCTGCTCGTACGCCTCGAAGAACCTCTGCTGGGTCCCCTCGTGGAGATCCATCAGCAGGACGACCCGGAGCATGGAGCCGTCGAAGGCTGACTGCGACACCCGTTCGGACAGGGTGGTTGTCATCTACTCACTCCTTCATGAGGGGGTGGAGATCCATCGCGTACGGACCCCTCGTCCGTCACCGGTGGCGACCACCCGGGGCCGGCGGCCGCCTCCGGAGGGGACGGCAGGCCGGCGCGTCTCAGGGGAGCCGCTGTCGCTCATCGTCATCCGGGTGGCGACGTACCGCTACATGTCCGGATCAAGCGGGTGACAACCGGCGAATCAACCGGGCCTTATCTCGGATCGGGGGCATAAAGAGTTCACTCCCCCACACAGAAAACAGGAGCCCGCAGCTGATGGAAGACAACGCCGATGTTCGCGTACCGGTTCTCGTCGTGGGCGGCTCCCTCGTGGGCCTGTCCACCTCGCTTTTCCTGAGCCGCCACGGAGTGAGGCACCTGCTGGTCGAGAAGCACTCCGGTACCTCCCCGCACCCGCGGGGCCGCGGCATCAACGCCCGGACCATGGAGCTCTTCCGCACGGCGGGGGCGGAGCGCGCGATCCGCCAGGCGGCGTCCGTACTGGAGGGCATTGAGGGCATTCTGCAAGCCCGTTCACTGACCGACAGGAGCGACCACAACTGGCTGATCAAGTCGATCGATCCGTCCGGGGCGCTGGCCCGCTTCAGCCCGACCGGCTGGTGCCTGTGCAGCCAGAACAACATCGAGCCGGTGCTGGCGGCGCAGAGCCGCGCACAGGGCGCCGAGATCCGGTTCTCCACCGAACTGATGAGCTTCGACCAGGACGCCACGGGAGTGAACGCCGTGGTGAAGGACCGCAAGACGGGCGAGCACGTCACGGTGCGCTCCGACTTCCTGATCGCGGCGGACGGCCCGCGCAGTCCCGTCAGGGAAGCCCTCCGGATCCCCCAGACGGGTAACGGCGAGCTGTTCCACAACGTCAGCGTCACCTTCCGCTCGGAGCGGCTCGTCGAGGTGCTGGACGACCTGCGCTTCATCGTCTGCTACCTGATGCGGCCGGGAGCGGACGGGGCGCTGCTGCCGGTGGACAACCAGACCCAGTGGGTCTTCCACGCCCCGTGGCACCCGGACCAGGGCGAGACCCTGGAGGACTTCACCGACGAGCGGTGCGTGAAGCAGATCCGCGAGGCGATCGGCGTACCCGACCTGGACGTGCAGATCGGCGGCAAGGCGCCGTGGCATGCCGCCGAACGGGTGGCCGAACGGTACTCGGCCGGCCGGGTGTTCCTGGCCGGTGACGCGGCCCACGAGATGTGCCCCACCGGCGCCTTCGGCTCCAACACGGGCATCCAGGACGCGCACAACCTGGCGTGGAAGATCGCCGCGGTGCTGGAGGGGTCGGCCGGCATGGAGCTGCTCGACACCTACGAGGCCGAGCGGCTGCCGGTCGCCCGGGCCACCAGCGAGCGGGCGTCGGCCCGTTCGGCGGAACACAGCCACCCCGGGTACGCGCCGCCGCCCACCATGGGCGGCGGGCCGGGCAGCGGTGTCCTCACCACGGCGATGGGCTACTGCTACCCGCAGGGCGCGCTCGTGGGCGCCGAGCCCGGGCGGCCCGTCATCCCGGAGACGCTGAAGATGACCGGCGCCACCGGGACCCGGGCCCCGCACATGTGGCTGACCAGGGCCGGTGAGCGGGTCTCCACCCTGGACCTGTACGAATGCTCGTTCGTGCTGCTCAGCGGCGCGGGAACGCCGTGGCAGGAGGCCGCGGAGCAGGTGGCCGAGGAACTGCCGGCGCGGCTGGACGCCTACACCATCGGCTCCGGTCCGGACGCGGACCTGGTCCAGGAGGGCGACGCCGACTGGACCGAGGTCCACCGGATGAACGCCGAGGGCGCCGTGCTCGTACGGCCGGACGGGTTCGTCGCGTGGCGCTCCGAGGGCGCCGTGGCCGATCCCCGCGCGACCCTGTACGAGGTCCTCTCGACGGTGCTGCGCCGGGCGTGACCACCTCGTCCCCCCTTCCGCCGGCCGTGCGTGCGGCCGGCGGAAGGGGTTCAGCGGCAGGCCCAGCAGCCTGCCCAGCAGCCGGCGTCCGACCGGACGGTGCGGCGGCGGCCGGACCCGGAGCCGGCGCCGCTCGTGGCGTCGTGCTCACGGTCACGGTCGCGGGAGGTCCGATGGGCGTAACACGCGATGATGACTGCGATCGCGGCCAGTTCCTCAGGGGCGGCCATGCCCCTCTCCACACGCAGCAGGCTCGCTATCGGGACATCGTTCGACATCGGCACGGCCTCTCTCACGGGGGCTGCGCGTGCGCCCAGTCGCGTCGAGAGGGGCGGACCGGTTCGGCGCCAACGCGGGCGGCACACGGATGGCACGGCGCGCTGACGGGACGTGTTCCGCATGCGCGAACCGGCCGGGGGACTCCTGTCGGATCACCAGGACTCCTGTCGCGACCGACGCTACAAGCGCGCGGCGGACCCGGCACGCCGGCGAAGAACGCGGTCCGCTCCTCCGCGCCGTGCTCCGGGCGGAGTTCGGGCCGCGGTTCGGGCCGCAGTTCGGTCCGCAGTTCGGTCCGCGCCGTTCCCGCGGCCCCGGCGCTCCCGCCGGACCGGCCGTGACCGGCCACCGGTCCCTGCTCTGCCGGGGCTGCTCCGGCCACCTGTACGCCGTCTGCA
Source organism: Streptomyces sp. NBC_01294 (assembly GCF_035917235.1). Taxonomy (NCBI): domain Bacteria; kingdom Bacillati; phylum Actinomycetota; class Actinomycetes; order Kitasatosporales; family Streptomycetaceae; genus Streptomyces; species Streptomyces sp. NBC_01294. Next base: position 7,768,809 of record NZ_CP108423.1, on the reverse strand, counting down.
CCGTGGACCACGCGGGCGGGAACGTGGTCGGCCAGTGGGAGGTCGACCACGAGACGACGCCCGTGCCGTGCCCGCTGGCCGGGCTGCTGCCGCTGACCGGGACGGCGGCGTCCGTCCACGACCTCCCCGGTGCCGAGGAGGTGCTCGGCCCGCAGCGTTGAGGCGCGGCGGATTGGGCCGCACGGGTGAAACCGCCGTCCACCGCCGCCGGGTTCCCGGCGGCGGGATCGCGGCGGCGGGATCGCGGCGGCGGGATCGCGGCGGCGCTCGGCGATTCTCGGCGACCCGCGTTCACTGGTTGAACTCCCTCTCGCCACAAGCCCTTTCCCGGTTCCATCTCTTGACGCCCGCGAGGGCGCGGAGCACAGTGTCCAGCGGCCGCCGTCTTGAGAGCGCTCTCAAGACGGTGGCTCTCGGAACGACGACCCTTGGCTCCTCCCCCGCACCGCGCTCCATCCGCGCTTCAGAGAGGGCATCCATGCGTGAGATATCCGGCAGTAGGCGACCCACGGTCCGGCGGGCCGTCCTGGCCGCGCTGAGCACGATCGCCGTGGTCGCGGCGGCCGCCGCCGGCGTCACCCTGCCCGCGAACGCCGCGGCTCCCCCCGCACCGGCCGGCTGGTCCCGGGTGTTCCTGGACGACTTCGACGGACCCGCCGGATCCGGGGTGAACACCGCCGACTGGCAGTACACCACCGGCACCAGCTACCCGGGCGGACCCGCCAACTTCGGTACCGGCGAGATCGAGACGATGACCGCCGACCCGTCCAACGTCTCCCTCGACGGCGCGGGCAACCTGCGCATCACGCCGCGGCGGGACGCCGCCGGCAACTGGACGTCCGGCCGCATCGAGACCCGGCGGGACGACTTCCAGCCCCCGGCGGGCGGCACGCTCCGCACCGAGGCGCGCATCCAGATGCCGAACGTGACCGGCCCGGCGGCCAAGGGCTACTGGCCGGCGTTCTGGATGCTCGGCACCCCCTACCGGGGCAACTGGTGGAACTGGCCCGGCATCGGTGAGATCGACATCCTGGAGAACGTCCAGGGCATCAACACCGTCTGGGCCACCCTGCACTGCGGCACGAGCCCCGGCGGCCCCTGCAACGAGACGTCCGGCATCGGCGGACAGCAGGTGTGCCCGGGCACGAGCTGCCAGGCCGGCTTCCACACCTACGCCGTGGAGTGGGACCGCTCGACCGCGGTCGAGGAGATGCGCTTCTCCGTCGACGGCATCACCTTCCACACCGTGCGGGCGAACCAGGTGGACGCGGCCACCTGGACCAACGCCACGAACCACGGCTACTTCATCATCCTCAACGTGGCCATGGGCGGTGGCTTCCCCGACGCCTTCGGCGGCGGTCCCGACGCGGGCACCGAGCCCGGCCATCCCATGGTCGTCGACTACGTGTCCGTCCTCCGGTCGACCGGAGGCACGACCCCGCCCACCACACCGCCCACCACACCGCCGACGACGCCTCCCACGACGCCCCCGACCACCCCGCCGCCCGGCAACCGCGACGCGTACACCGCGATCCAGGCCGAGTCGTACGACGGCCAGGCGGGCGTGGTCAAGGAGACCACCGCGGACACCGGCGGCGGCCAGGACATCACGACGATCGGCAACGGCGACTGGGCGCTGTTCAGGGGCGTCGACTTCGGTTCCACACCGGCGAGGCAGTTCTACGGGCGGGTGGCGAGCGGCGCGGCCGGCGGGGTCAGCGGGCTCGTCGAGGTACGGCTCGGCAGCCGGACCTCGGCGCCGGTCGGGAGCTTCTCGATCGCGGGCACCGGCGGGTGGCAGAGCTGGCGCACCGTCCCCGCGAACCTCACCGCGGTCACGGGCACGCACGACGTCTACCTGACCTTCACCAGCGGCCGGCCCGCCGACTTCGTGAATGTCAACTGGTTCGGCTTCGGGCACTGAGCGGATCGCGGCCCGCCGGGTCCCTGTCCTCGGACGGGAGGGACGGGACACGGCACGGGGCGCGGGGCACGGGTGCGGCGCGGATGTGGCGACACCACTCGCCCCACCCGCGCCGCTTTCCCGCGTCTCCGGCGCACCCTCTGCCCTGGAGACCTGCCGGGGCCCCTCAGCCCCGGCCGTACGTGTGGAACCCGCGGCCGCTCTTGCGGCCGAGCAGACCCGCCTGCACCATCCGCCGGAGCAGCGGGGGCGGCGCGTACAGGGGTTCCTTGAACTCCTGGTACAGCGACTCGGCGATCGCCTCGACCGTGTCCAGGCCGATCAGGTCGGCGAGCTTGAGCGGTCCCATCGGGTGGGCGCAGCCCAGTTCCATTCCGGCGTCCACGTCCTCGGCACTGGCGAACCCGGACTCGGCCATCCGGATGGCGGCGAGGAGGTAGGGGACCAGCAGGGCGTTGACGACGAAACCGGCCCGGTCCTGGGAGCGGACGGTCGTCTTGCCCAGGGTGTCGCGGGCGAAGGCCTCGACGACGGCGAGGGTGTCCTGCGAGGTGTGGAGGGAGGACACGACCTCCACGAGGGGCAGGACGGGGACCGGGTTGAAGAAGTGCAGGCCCACCACCCGGTCCGCCCGGCCGGTGGCCATGCCGAGCCGCATGACCGGGATCGCGGAGGTGTTCGTGGCGAGGATCGCCTCCGGATCCTCCACGATCTTGTCGAGGCGGGTGAAGACGTCCACCTTGGCCTCGGGGTTCTCCGTGACGGCCTCGATGACGAGCCGGCGGTCGGCGAGGTCCTCCAGGTCGCCGGTGAAGACGAGCCGGGCGAGGGCGTCCTCGGCGGAGATCCGGTCCAGTTTGCCCCGCTGGACGGCGCGTTCCAGGGAGACGGCGACACGCTCCCGGGCGGCCCGGGCGGCGGCGGCGTCCGACTCGGCGACTACGGTGTCGAGCCCGGCGCGGGCGCACACCTCGGCGATGCCCGCGCCCATCTGGCCGCCGCCGACGACCCCGACGCGCTGGATGCGTGCCGCCGGCCGCACGGGGGCGCTCACGCGTTCACCCGCGCGTCGGCGCGGCGGACGAGGTGGCGGGTGTAGGCCTCGGGGGTGAAGAAGGCCGGGAGCCGGACCGACAGGGCGGTGTCCACGAAGACCTCCCGGGCTTCGGCCGCGAGCGCCTGCGGGTCCTCGTCCTGCAGCGCCGTGCATTCGGCGTCCAGGAGGTCGGTCACGGTCCCCCGGTCGACCCGGTCGTGGCGCAGCCACTGCCAGATCTGGACGCGGGCGATCTCCGCGGTCGCGGCGTCCTCCATCAGGCCGTACAGGGCGACGGCGCCGCTGCCGCGCAGCCAGGCGTCGAAGTAGCGCAGGGCCACGGCGACGTTCGAGCGGACGCCCTCCCGGGTCGGGGGCATGCCGATCCGGCGTACGGACAGCAGGTCGGCGGCCGTGACCTCGACGTCCTCGCGCATCCGGTCGGTCTGGTGCGGCCGGTCGCCCAGGACTCCGTCGAAGACCTCGCGGCAGACGGGCACCAGCCCGGGGTGGGCGACCCAGGAGCCGTCGAAGCCGTCCTCGGCCTCCCGCTCCTTGTCGAGGCGGACCTTCGCGAGGGCGGCGGCGTTGGCCCCCGCGTCGCGGCTGGGGACGTGGGCGGCCATGCCGCCGATCGCGTGGGCGCCGCGCCGGTGACAGGTGCGGACGAGCAGTTCGGTGTAGGCGCGCATGAAGGGGGCCGTCATGGTGACCTTGGCCCGGTCGGGCAGCTGGAAGTCGGTGCGGTGGCCGAAGGTCTTGATCAGGCTGAAGAGGTAGTCCCAGCGGCCCGCGTTCAGTCCCGCGCTGTGTTCGCGCAGCTCGTAGAGGATCTCCTCCATCTCGAAGGCGGCGGTGATCGTCTCGATGAGGACGGTGGCGCGGACCGTGCCGCGGGGGATGCCGAGGAGTTCCTGCGCGTGGAGGAAGACGTCGTTCCACAGGCGGGCCTCGTACCGGTTCTCCAGCTTGGGGAGGTAGAAGTACGGGCCGTACCCGGCGTCGATCTGGCGCCGCGCGCAGTGGAAGAAGTACAGGCCGAAGTCGACGAGCGAGGCGGACACGGGCCGGCCGTCGATCTCCAGGTGCTCCTCGGTCAGGTGCCAGCCGCGCGGGCGCACCATGACGGTCGCGAGGTCGGTCCCGAGGCGGTACTCCTTGCCCTCGGGGGTGGTGAAGTCGATGCGCCGTTCGACGGCGTCGAGCAGGGTGAGCTGGCCGCCGACGATGTTGGTCCAGGTGGGGGCGGTGGCGTCCTCGAAGTCGGCCATCCAGACCTTGGCGCCGGAGTTGAGGGCGTTGACGGCCATCCGGCGCTCCGGCGGGCCGGTGATCTCGACCCTGCGGTCGGTGAGGCCGGGTGCGGGCGGCGCGACCCGCCAGTGGGGGTCCTCGCGCAGCGCGCGGGTGGCAAGCGGGAAGTCGAGCGGGGTGCCGCCGGCCAGGTGGCCCGAGCGGCGGCGGCGCTCCTTGAGGATCTCCAGGCGGCGGTCGGCGAACGCGGCGTCGAGCCGGCCGATGAACTCCAGGGCCTCGGGTGTCAGGATCTCCTCGTGGCGCTCACCCGGTGCGCCGAGAACCCGGACACTGCTGGTCAGAGGCGAGAGGGACATGCGGTTCTCCTCAGCGGGGGCGGTGGGTGCCCGAGGGGGAAGTCCCTCGGGCACCCGGCGGGCCATGGCCGGCAGGACTGACGGCGCGGACTAGTGGAACTGCTCTTCCTCGGTGGAGCCGGAGAGCGCGGTGGTGGAGGAGGCCGGGTTGACGGCGGTGGAGACCAGGTCGAAGTAGCCGGTGCCGACCTCGCGCTGGTGCTTGACGGCCGTGAAGCCCTGCGCCTGGGCGGCGAACTCGCGCTCCTGGAGGTCGACGTAGGCGGTCATGCCCTGCTCGGCGTAACCGCGGGCGAGGTCGAACATGCCGTGGTTGAGGGAGTGGAAGCCGGCGAGGGTGATGAACTGGAAGCGGTAGCCCATCGCGCCCAGCTCCCGCTGGAACTTGGCGATCTCGTCGTCGTCCAGCGCCGCCTTCCAGTTGAAGGACGGCGAGCAGTTGTAGGCGAGCATCTGGTCCGGGTACCGCGCGTGGATCGCCTCGGCGAACTCGCGGGCCTGGGCGAGGTCCGGGGTGCCGGTCTCGACCCAGATCAGGTCCGCGTACGGGGCGTAGGCGAGGCCGCGGGCGATGACCGGCGCCATGCCGTTCTGCACCCGGTAGAAGCCCTCGGCGGTGCGCTCGCCGGTGGCGAACCGCGCGTCGCGCTCGTCGACGTCGCTGGTCAGCAGGTTCGCGGCGAGGGCGTCCGTGCGGGCGATGACCAGGGTGGGGACGTCGGCGATGTCGGCGGCGAGGCGGGCCGCGTTGAGGGTGCGGATGTGCTGGGAGGTGGGGACGAGGACCTTGCCGCCGAGGTGGCCGCACTTCTTCTCGGAGGCGAGCTGGTCCTCGTAGTGGATGCCGGCCGCGCCCGCCGCGATCATCGCCTTGGTCAGTTCGAAGGCGTTGAGCGGGCCGCCGAAGCCGGCCTCGGCGTCGGCGACGATCGGCGCCAGCCAGTCGGTCCCCCCGTCAATCGAACTGGTCGTGCCGCCCTCGGCGGTGGCGATCTGGTCGGCGCGCAGCAGCGCGTTGTTGATCCGGCGCACCACCTGCGGGACCGAGTTGACCGGGTACAGGCTCTGGTCCGGGTAGGTGTGGCCCGCCTGGTTGGCGTCGGCGGCGACCTGCCAGCCGGAGAGGTAGATGGCCTGGAGGCCGGCCCGGACCTGCTGGACGGCCTGACCGCCGGTCAGCGCGCCGAGGGCGTGGATGTAGTCGCGTTCGTGCAGCTGGCGCCACAGTCGTTCGGCGCCGCGCCGGGCCAGGGTGTGCTCCTCGCGGACGCTGCCGGAGAGCCGCACCACGTCCTCGGCCGTGTAGGTGCGCTCGATGCCCGCCCACCGAGGATCGTCGGCCCACCGCTGCTTGAGCTGCTCGGCCGCCGCCGTCGTGTTCGCCGTTGCCATGACCGTCACCGTTTCCATCCGTCGCTTGTCTTGCCAATGAGCGGGGCATTGACTGCTGCGCATTGGCACTCTGTGCCTGTTCGGGAGATGCGGCCGCCGAACCCGGCTGCAGGCCGAAGCTGAGCAATGCTGCCGAGCCGCCGGGCGGAACGGCCGGGGACACCGAAATCAGGGCGTGAATCGGGCCTGGAAGTCCACCTCGGCTGCCGGGTCCGGCTGACCGCAGGACCGACTCTGGCACTGACACCGAGTGCCAACAAGGAAGTACATCTGCCAAGCTTTGCGAATCTTCGGAGCCGAAATTGCCAAGGTTGCGAAGCTCCTCGGCGGCGAAGGTCCACGTACCCTGACGACGCATTGACGCATGCCAACGGTGGAGGAGTGCGGTGAGCAAGACGTACGCGGGAGCGCGGCTGCGGCGGCTCCGCGAGGAGCGGCGGATGACCCAGGCCGACCTGGCACGGGTGCTGGCCATCTCCCCCAGCTACCTCAACCAGATGGAGCACGACTCCCGGCCGCTGACCGTCCCCGTGCTGCTGCGCCTCACCGAGGCGTTCGGGGTCGATCCGGGGTTCTTCTCGGAGCGCGACACCAGCCGCCTGGTCGCGGACCTGCGCGAGGCGCTCGCCAAGGAGGTCGCCGAGGCCCGCGTCTCCCCCTCCGACCTGGCCGAACTGGCCACCCGGATGCCTGCCGTCGCCTCGGTCCTGCTGGACCTGGGCCGGCGCGGCCAGCTCCTGGCCGAGCGCCTCGCCGACGCCGCCGACGGCCGGGACGCGGTGACGGACGCACCCCGCTCGCCCCACGAGGAGATCCGCGAGTTCTTCTACCGGCGGCAGAACTACCTGCACGAGACCGATCTGGCGGCCGAAGCCCTCGCCCGCGAGATCGGCATCCGCCCCGGTGACGTCATCCGCGCCCTGACCCGCCGGCTGTCCGATCGGCACGGCGTCAGGACCGCCCCGGATTCCGACCGGCTGCACCACTACGACGCGACCGCCCGGGTCCTGCACCTGTCGAACCGGCTGCGGCCGGGCCAGCAGGCGTTCCGGATGGCCACGCAGCTGGCGCTGATCGAGTACGGGGCCGAACTGGACCGGCTGGCCACCGAGGACTTCCCGCCCGGCTCCCCCGTGCACGCCCTCGCGCGGATCGGCATCGCCAACTACTTCGCGGCCGCGCTCATCCTCCCGTACACGGCCTTCCACACCGCCGCGGAGGAGTTCCGCTACGACATCGAGCGGCTCACCGACCACTTCGGGATCGGCTACGAGACGGTCTGCCACCGCCTCAGCACCCTGCAACGGCCCAGGCTGCGCGGGGTTCCCTTCTCCTTCGTCCGGGTGGACCGGGCCGGGAACATGTCCAAGCGGCAGTCCGCCACCGGATTCCACTTCTCCCGCGCGGGCGGCACCTGCCCGCTGTGGAACGTGTACGAGGCCTTCGCCGCGCCCGGTCGCATCCACGTCCAGGTCGCCGCCATGCCCGACGGGCAGCGGTTCCTGTGGACCGCCCGCGCCGTCACCCGCCACCGCGGCGGCTGGGGCGAGCCCGGCAAGACCTTCGCGATCGGGCTCGGATGCGAGATCCGGCACGCCTCCCGGCTCGTGTACGCCGACGGGCTCGACCTCGACAACACGGCGGCGGCCACGCCCATCGGCATGGGCTGCAGGCTCTGCGAACGCCTCGACTGCCCGCAGCGGGCCGTCCCGCCGCTCGGCCGGGTCCTGGCCGTCGACGAGAACAGCAGCACTTTCATCCCGTACCCGGTGACCAGGAACTCCGCCCCGGCCCACGGCTGACGGACGCCGGCGCGCGGCAGGGGGGTCTGGACTTACTAGGACGTCCAACTATATGTTCGCCGCACAAGGTCCGCGGTGCAGGGAAGCCGGTGAGAAACCGGCACGGTCCCGCCACTGTGACCGGGGAGTGTGCTGCCATCCACACGCCACTGACGAGGTCTGTCGGGAAGGCGGGCGGCACGCGGTGATCCGGGAGTCAGGATACCGGCCGCGGAACGTTCCGTGTTGTCCACGAGGATGGAGCAGACACGCATGGCACCGGTTTGTACCCAGGACCCTGGTGATCCGGCGGAGCGCGCGCACACCTGCGCACGCTCGTAGTTCTCACGGCCTTCCCCAGCGGCGCACCCCACCGGGCGCGTTCGCCGGTCCGCCGTGCCATCCCCGGATCCAACCTGACGAGAGCAGGCACCCATGGTCCGTGAACTCACCCATTTCATCGGCGGCAAGCACACCACCGGAACATCCGGACTCTTCGCCGACGTGTACGACCCCAACACCGGCACCGTCCAGGCCCGCGTCCCGCTCGCCGGGCGCGCCGACACCGAGGCGGCCATCGCGAACGCCGAGGAGGCGCAGGCGGATTGGGGCCAGTGGAACCCGCAGCGCCGCTCGCGCGTGCTGCTGCGCTTCCTCCAACTGGTCGAGGGCGAGCGGGACTCCCTCGCCCGCATGCTGTCGGCCGAGCACGGCAAGACCGTCGCCGACGCGCACGGTGACCTGCAACGCGGCCTGGAGGTGGTCGAGTTCGCCGCCGGCGTCCCGCACCTGCTGAAGGGGGAGTTCACCGACAACGCGGGCACGGGCATCGACGTGCACTCCCTGCGCGCGCCGCTCGGCGTGGTCGCCGGGATCACCCCCTTCAACTTCCCGGCGATGATCCCGCTGTGGCAGGCCGCACCGGCTCTGGCCTGCGGCAACTCCTTCATCCTGAAGCCCTCGGAACGGGACCCGTCCGTACCGCTGCGGCTCGCCGAGCTCTTCCTGGAAGCCGGCCTGCCGCCCGGCGTGCTCAACGTGGTCAACGGCGGCAAGGAGGCCGTCGACACCCTCCTCGAAGACCCCCGCGTGCAGGCCCTCGGCTTCGTCGGCTCCACCCCGATCGCCGCGCACATCTACGCCACCGCCGCCGCCCACGGCAAGCGCGCCCAGTGCTTCGGCGGCGCCAAGAACCACATGATCGTGATGCCGGACGCCGATCTCGACCAGGCCGTGGAGGCGCTCATCGGCGCCGGATACGGGTCGGCCGGCGAGCGCTGCATGGCCATCGCCGTGGCCGTCCCCGTCGGCGAGGAGACCGCGGACGCGCTGGTGGCCAAGCTGAAGGAGCGCATCGCCACCCTGCGCGTCGGCCGCTCCGACGACCCCGAGGCAGACTTCGGGCCGCTGGTGAGCCGTGACGCGCTCGACCGGGTCAACCGCTACGTGGGCATCGGCGCCACCGAGGGAGCCGAACTCGTCGTCGACGGACGCGGGTTCACCCTGGCCGGGCACGAGAACGGCTACTTCGCCGGCGCCACCCTCTTCGACCGGGTCACCCCCTCGATGCGGATCTACCGGGAGGAGATCTTCGGGCCGGTGCTGTCCGTCGTACGGGCCGCCGACTACGAGGAGGCACTGCGCCTGCCCACCGAGCACCCGTACGGCAACGGCGTCGCGATCTTCACCCGCGACGGCGACACCGCCCGCGACTTCACCCGCCGGGTGGGCGCCGGCATGGTCGGCGTCAACGTGCCGATCCCCGTCCCGGTGGCGTACCACACCTTCGGCGGCTGGAAGCGGTCCGGTTTCGGGGATCTGAACCAGCACGGACCGGACTCCATCCGCTTCTACACCCGGACCAAGACCGTCACCTCGCGCTGGCCCTCCGGGGCCAAGGAGGGCGCGAGCTTCACGATCCCGACGATGGGATGAGCGCCGTGACCACCCTCACCGAGGACCAGCTCGCCCTCGCCGAGGTCACCCTCGACTTCGCCCAGGAGCACCTGGCCCCGTACGCCGTCGCCTGGGACCGGGACAAGCACTTCCCCGTCGAGGTCATCCGCCGGGCCGCGGTCCTCGGTCTCGGCGGCGTCTACGTGCGGGAGGAGCACGGCGGTTCGGGGCTCGGCCGCGCCGACGGCGTCCTCGTCTTCGAGACCTTGGCCACCGGCTGCCCGTCCATCGCCGGCTACCTCTCCATCCACAACATGGTCGCCTGGATGATCGACCGCTACGGGGACGCCGCGCAGCGCCGCCGCTGGCTGCCGGGCCTGTGCTCGGCCGACTCCCTGGGCAGCTACTGCCTCACCGAACCCGGGGCCGGCTCCGACGCGGGAGCCTTGCGCACCCGCGCCGAGCGGAACGGCGACCACTACGTGCTGACCGGCGTCAAGCAGTTCATCTCCGGCGCCGGGGCCGCCGGGGTCTACATCGTCATGGCCCGCACCGGCGAGAGCGGGCCCGGCGGGATCTCGGCGTTCGTCGTCGCACGCGAGGACCCCGGGGTCTCCTTCGGCCCCAACGAGCACAAGATGGGCTGGAACGCGCAGCCCACCCGCCAGGTCGTCCTCGACGGCGTGCGCATCCCCGCCGACCGCCGGCTCGGCGCCGAGGGCGACGGCTTCCGCATCGCCATGAACGGCCTCAACGGCGGCCGGCTCGGCATCGCCGCCTGCTCGCTCGGCGGCGCCCAGAGCGCCCTGGACCGCAGCCTGGTCCACCTCGCCGACCGCGAGGCCTTCGGAGGGCGGCTCCTGGACGCCCAGGCGCTGCAGTTCAGGCTCGCGGACATGGCCACCGAACTGGCCGCCGCCCGCGCGCTGGTCCGGCAGGCCGCCGAGGCCCTCGACTCGGACGATCCGCTGGCCCCCCGGCTGTGCGCGATGGCCAAGCGTTTCGCCACCGACACCGGCTACACCGTCGCCGACCGGGCTCTGCAGCTCCACGGCGGATACGGCTACCTCGGCGAATACGGCATCGAGAAGATCGTCCGCGACCTGCGCGTCCATCAGATCCTGGAAGGCACCAACGAGATCATGCGGGTCATCGTCGCCCGCGGACTCACGGAGACCCTGCGATGACCCACGCACCCCACGCACCCCACGAAGACCGCGACCACGTCCTGCTGCGCACCGAGGGCCACGCCGCGTACCTCACCCTCAACCGCCCCAAGGCGCTCAACGCCCTCAGCCACGCCATGGTGCTCCGCATCGACGAGGCGCTCACCGCCTGGCAGCACGACCCGGCCGTCGAGACCGTCGTCATCGAGGGCGCCGGTGAACGCGGCCTGTGCGCCGGGGGCGACATCCGCTCGATCCACGAGGATGCCCGCACGGGCGGCAGCGCCTCCGCGGACTTCTGGCGCGACGAGTACCGGCTCAACGCCCGCATCGCCCGCTACCCCAAGCCGTACGTGGCCCTGATGGACGGCATCGTCATGGGCGGCGGCGTCGGGGTCTCGGCCCACGGCAGCGTCCGGATCGTCACCGAACGCTCCCGCGTCGCCATGCCCGAGACGGGCATCGGCTTCGTCCCCGACGTCGGCGGAACCTACCTGCTCGGGCTGGCCCCGGGCGAACTGGGCACCCACCTGGCCCTGACCGGTACGCCGGTCGGGGCGGCCGACGCCCTGCTGTGCGGGCTCGCGGACCACTTCGTCCCCGCGGCGGAGCTCCCCGCACTGGCCGCCGACCTCGCGCGGACCTCCGTACACGAGGGCCTCGGCGCGCGGGTGCAAACGCCGCCGCCCGGTGACCTCGCCGCCGCCCGCGCGTGGATCGACGCGTGCTACGCGGCGGACACGGTCGAGGAGATCGTCCGGCGGCTGCTCGCCACCGGCGTCCCCGGCGCAAAGGAGGCCGCGGCCGCCCTGGCGGCGAAATCGCCCACGGCACTGAAGGTCACCCTGGCCGCGCTGCGCCGGGCACGCGATCTGGGCCCGCTGGAAAGGGTCCTGGAGCAGGAGTACCGGGTCTCCTGCGCGGCTCTGGCCTCCCCCGACCTGGTGGAGGGCATCCGCGCCCAGGTGATCGACAAGGACCGCACCCCGCACTGGACCCCGCCCACCCTCGCCGAGGTCGGCACGGCGGACGTGGAACGGTTCTTCGCCCCGCTCGGCGCGCGCGAACTGCGCCTCGCCGCCACCGATTCGACTCAGGAGGTGCCCTGGTGAGCAGTACCGTGGCGTTCGTCGGACTGGGCCACATGGGTGGCCCGATGGCGGCCAACCTGGTGAAGGCCGGCTACCGCGTCCTCGGCTTCGACCTGGTGCCGGAGCTCCTGGGCGCCGCCGCGGCGACGGGGGTGGAGCCGGCCGGGTCGGCCGCGTCGGCGGCCGCCGACGCCGATGTGGTGATCACCATGCTCCCGGCGGGCAGGCACGTCCTCGCCCTGTACCGGGAGGACGGGCTGCTGGCGGCAGCGCGGCCCGGAACCCTGTTCGTCGACTGCTCCACCATCGACGTGGCCGACGCGCGCGCGGCGCACGAGGCCGCCGTGGCGGCCGGCCACCGGTCCCTCGACGCGCCCGTCTCGGGCGGGGTGGTGGGCGCACAGGCCGCGAGCCTCACCTTCATGGCGGGCGGCGGCGCCGCCGAGTTCGCGGCGGCGCAGCCCCTGCTCTCCGCCATGGGCAAGAAGGCCGTGCACTGCGGCGCGGCGGGCGCCGGGCAGGCCGCGAAGATCTGCAACAACATGATCCTCGCCGTCTCGATGATCGGGGTCAGCGAGGCCTTCGTCCTAGCCGAGAGCCTCGGCCTGGACCACCAGGCCCTCTACGACGTGGCCTCCACCGCCTCCGGCCAGTGCTGGGCGCTCACCGTCAACTGCCCCGTGCCCGGACCCGTTCCGGCCAGCCCCGCCAACCGCGAGTACCGGCCCGGCTTCGCCGCGCCCCTGATGGCCAAGGACCTCACCCTGGCAGCGAACGCCCTGCGGGCCGGCGGCGTGGACGCCCCCCTGGGCCTCAAGGCAGCCGCCATGTACGCCGCATTCGCCGAGGGGGAGGGCGCCGGCCTGGACTTCTCGGCCATCGTCCGCACCCTCCGACCGCAGAACGGAACACCCGCATGAGCGCCCCCACGGCCTACGAGACCATCCTGCTGGAACGCAAGGGGCGGGTGGCCGTGCTCACCCTCAACCGGCCGGAGGCCCTCAACGCCCTCAACCTGCAGGTCATGACCGAGGTGGTGGCCGCCGCGGAGCAACTGGACCGGGACCCGGAGGTCGGCTGCATCGTCCTGACGGGCTCCGCGAAGGCCTTCGCCGCGGGCGCCGACATCAAGGAGATACGGCCGCAGGGCTACATGGACATGTACCTCAGCGACTGGTTCACCGCCTGGGACCGGCTCGGCCAGGTACGGACGCCCACGGTCGCGGCGGTCTCCGGCTACGCCCTGGGCGGCGGCTGCGAGCTCGCGATGCTCTGCGACATCCTGCTCGCCGCCGACACCGCGAAGTTCGGGCAGCCCGAGATCCGGCTCGGCGTGATCCCCGGGATCGGCGGATCGCAGCGCCTCACCCGGGCCGTGGGCAAGGCCAAGGCGATGGAACTCTGTCTGACGGGCCGCACCATGGGCGCCGAGGAGGCCGAACGTGCCGGGCTCGTCTCCCGGATCGTCCCCGCCGGGGAGCTGCTCGCCGAGGCCCTCTCCGTGGCCGAGACCGTCGCCGGGATGTCGAAGCCGGTCGCGATGATGGCCAAGGAGGCCGTGAACCGGGCCTTCGAGACCACCCTCGCGGAAGGCGTCCGCTTCGAACGCCGCCTCTTCCACGCGGTGTTCGCCACGGCCGACCAGAAGGAGGGCATGTCCGCGTTCGTGGACAAGCGCCCGCCGCACTTCGTCCACGGCTGAGCCTTCGGGGGCGACGGGGCCAGGGGCCGGAGGCCTGCCGCCGGGCGCCGGCCGCCGGGCGCCGGCTCAGGCGTCCCCGAAGACCGGGTACGGCACGTAGGTGCGCCGGTCGGGGTCCACCGCCAGGCGGCCCCCGGCCGGCGGCCGCGCCCGCTGGGCGCAGTCGCGGCGCTCGCAGATCCGGCAGCCCAGACCGATCGGGGTGGCCGCCCGCGGGTCGGCGACGGCGACGCCCTCGGCGTAGACGAGACGGCCGGCGTGCCGGAGTTCGCAGCCGAGCGCCACGGCGAACTCGGCCCGGCGGGCTCGGTGTCCGTGGCCGCGGTGGCCGCCCCGGGTGACGATCCGGGCGATCCAGAAGTACTTCTTCCCGTCGGGCATCTCGGCGACCTGCGTGAGGATCCGGCCGGGGGCCGAGAAGGCCTCGTAGACGGTCCACAGGGGACAGGTGCCGCCGAGGCGCGAGAAGTGGAAGTCGGTCGCGGACTGGCGTTTGGAGATGTTCCCCGCCCGGTCGGCGCGCAGGAACGAGAAGGGCACCCCGCGCTGTCCGGTGCGCTGCAGGGTGCTGAGCCGGTGGCAGACGGTCTCGAAGCCGACGCCGAAGCGGGCCTGGAGCAGCTCGATGTCGTAGCGCAGGTCCTCGGCCGCCGCCAGGAAGGCGCCGTAGGGCATGAGGACGGCGCCGGCGAAGTAGTCGGCCAGCCCGATCCTCGCCAGGCCCCCGGACTCGGCGGAGTCGAAATCGGCCCGGTCACGAGGGAGTCGATCAGGGGCCGGTGCCCGAGCAGCGCCAGCTGCGTCGCGAGCTGGAAGGCGCGCTGCGCGTCGGTGAGCCACGGGGACAGGAAGAGCAGGCCGCGCTCGGCGTCGAACCGCCGGGCGTCCGGCGCCTGCTCGGGGGCCGCCTCCAGCACCGTCACGCCGTGGCGGGCCGAGAGCGCGTGTGCGAGGTGCCCGGCGGTACGGGAGACCGATCCGGCGCCCAGGTCCCGGGCGGTGGACTCCGCCTCGGTGTGTCGAGCGCGTCGAAGTGGTTGTGGTGCGCGTAGAAGAAGTCCCGTACCTCGTCGTGCGGTTCGGTGCGGACCAGGGCCGCCGAGTCGCCGGGCGGTGCGAGGGCCGCGGCCTGCTCGGCCGCGTCGCGGTAGCGGTGGTGGAGGGCGACGAGGGCCTTCGCGATGTCCGGATGGTCGCGGGCCATGTCCGTGATCTCGTCGGCCGCCACCGAGATCCCGCCGGCCTCGTCCGCCAGCTCGGTGCGTACTCCGGCTCGCCGCAGCGGCCGCTGCCCCGGGCCGTCTGAGGGGCAGGGTGTGAAGCGGGCGTAACGGTTACCCTGCTGTCCGGCGATGCCGCCCCGTCCCTGGACACCCTGGAGGAACACCCGTGCCCGAACCCCGCCCCGGCAACCGTCCCACCCTGGAGGCCGTCGCAGCACACGCCGGGGTCTCCCGGGCCACCGCCTCCCGAGTGGTCAACGGCGGCGACGGTGTGCGGGCGCACCTGGCGGAACGGGTGCGCGAGGCGATCCGGGACCTGGGGTACGTCCCCAACCCCGCGGCCCGCACCCTGGTGACCCGGCGCACCGGGGCCGTCGCGGTGATCATCGCCGAGCCCGAGGTCCGGATCTTCTCGGATCCCTTCTTCTCCCGTCAGGTCCGGGGCATCAGCAAGGAGTTGACCGCCCACGACACCCAACTGGTCCTGCTGCTGGTGGAGGACCGGGGCGACTACGACCGGATCGAGCGCTACCTGGCCGGCGGCCACGTCGACGGGGCGCTCGCCTTCTCCCTGCACACCGACGATCCGCTGCCCGCCATCACCCGCCGCATCGGCATGCCCACGGTCTACGGCGGCCGCCCCGACTGGACCGCCGGCCCCGGCGAGAAGGGCGGCGTGACCTATGTCGACGCGGACAACCGCGGGGGCGCGCGGGAGGCCGTACGGTACCTGCTCGCCCAGGGCCGGCGGCGGATCGCGCACATCTCCGGCCCGCTCGACCAGACCTCGGCGCTCGACCGGCTGAGCGGCTACCGGGACGTGCTCCCGGACACCGTTCCCGAGCTGTTCGCCGAAGGGGACTTCACGGCGGCGGGCGGGGCCCGCGCGATGGCCGAACTGCTGGCCCTCGACGCCGGGATAGACGCCGTCTTCGCCGGGAACGACCTGATGGCGACCGGCGCGCTGCGGGTGCTGCAGGAGCACGGCCGGACGGTACCCGGGGACGTGGCGCTGGTGGGCTTCGACGACGCGGAGCCGGTGGCGGAGAGCGCCGAGCCGCCGCTGACGACGGTGCGTCAGGACATCGAGGGGATGGGGCGCCTGATGGCGCGGCTGCTGATGCGCACCCTGAACGACGGTCCGGACGGGGGCTTCGTTCCTGGTCCTGTGATCACCGAGACGGCGCTGGTCCGGCGCGCGTCGGCCTGACGCGGCCTGCGGACGCGGCAGCCGGGGCCCGCGCGACGGCGGGCCCCGGCGTAGGGGGAAGAGCCTTCCCGGGTCAGCGCGCGGGGCACTTCTTCCAGGAGAAGTGGTAGACGCTGTTGATGCTGCCGTCCGTCGAGTCGAGGGCCATGAAGCTGGTCTGCGACGGGTCGGAGGTGCCCACTTCCGCGCGCAGCTCGGTGTTGATGTTGAAGTTGCGCTGTTCGCCGCAGGGTGCGAACACCAGGGCCTCGATGCCCGTGGTGTCGGTCGCCTGCCAGTTGTCGTCGAGGTGGCCGTTGAACCGGTGCGTGCGCTGGGCGGTCTGGCTCATGCCCTGGAAGTAGTAGCTGGCCTTCTGCGTGCCGATCGCGCCCTCCTGCAGGCTGCCGAAGCCCCGGTAGTCGACCTGGGCCACGGCGTAGGTGTAGCCCTGGGGGACGTGCACTTGGAGGGAGAGGAGACAGTTCTTGCGGCCCTCGACGGCGGGGGCGCCGCCGCCGGCCTGGGCCAGGTACTCGCTGTAGGTGACGGTGAAGGCCGAGTTGTCCGGCGCCACGGCGACGGTGGCGCTGCCTGGGCGGCAGCCCGATCCGTTCACGGTGGCGACGTCCACGGTCACTTCGTCGAGGGGGGCCGAGGCGCTGGCCCCGGCCGTGGGGGTGAGCGTGACGAGCGTTGCGGTCACGGCGGCTGCGGTGAATCCGGTACGGAGCGACTTGATCACATCGACATGAATAGCCGTCCGCGGGTGCCTCGGACGGCCGACGGGTGCGCGGTCTCACCTCGTTGGCCGAAACGATTCACCGCAGAAACGATCAACCGGCCCCCACCGCTCCGCCGATCGGCCGCAGGAGGCGCGGTGCACCGAGTCGCGCCGGACGAATGTCCTGGTTCGTCCCTACCATCGGCGGGATCCTTCAGGCAATCAGCGGGTTCGGGAGCCGGCCGGGGCGCCGGGCCCCCTGCGGTGAGGAGTCCCATGTCCCGCGCACCACGGTCCGCCGTCCTGTCGGCGCTGGCGCTCGCCACGGCCCTGGCCGTCACGGTGGCCGGGCCCGCGCCGGCCTTCGCCGCGGCCCACCACACCGGCGACGAGGCCGCCGCGCTCGGCGAGGACCACGCCCGCACGCACGCCAAGCTGCGCCGGGCGGCCGAGGGCACCCAGGGGTACCCGCAGACGAAGCGCACGGCGAGCCTCTCCTCCCTGCAGGAGTCCCAGCGCAAGGTCAACGCGGGGTTCGACGCGGCGCGCTCCGGCCGGTTCGCGGAGTTCTTCCCGTCGCCCGACTTCGGCGTCCACGTGGCCCAGCTGCCGACGGGCAAGGTGTTGCTCTTCTCCTTCGAACGCGTGGAGGCCGATCCCACGAAGGAGACCGGGCCCACGAACACGATCGGCCGCACGAACGCGGGCCGCGCCTACCTCTGGGACCCGGCCAAGGGCACCGGGGCCCGCGCCTTCAAGAACGTGGAGCCGCCCGCGGTGCTGATGCCCGACGGCACCTACGCCCCGCGCCCGGCCCCCTTCTTCTGCGCCGGGCACTCCTACCTGCCCAACGGGATGGTCGGGGTCTTCGGCGGCAACGTCGGCGGAAAGGGCGGCAGCGGCGCCAAGCTGTCCTTCGTGTTCGACCCGTGGACGGAGAAGTGGTTCCGCAACCGCGACATGGCCGTGGGCCGCTGGTACCCCTCGGTCGTGACCGGGGCGGACGGCCGGCAGATCATCATGTCCGGCCAGTCCGAGCGCGGTACGGGCACGCCCACTCCGGTGGTGGAGCGCTTCCCCGCGCTCGGGCGTCCCGTGCCCTGGCGGCCGTTCGACATCCCGGTGAGCGTCGCCTCGGAGCGGCTCCGGTCGGACGCCCCGTTCCGCAACGACTATCCGCACCTCTTCTCGCTGCGGGACGGAATGATCTACGGGCTCGGCCGCGACGCCGATCAGCAGTGGCTGTTCGACCCGGTCAAGGACCTGCGCACCGACCTGCCGCGGCGGCCCGCCGACTTCCGGGGCTACGGTTCGGCCGTGCCGCTGCCGGCCGGCTTCCGGGGCCCGGACTCCGTGCTGGTGCTCGGCGGAGACCCGCGCGACCCGCACACGTACCGGCTGTCCGGCGGCCGCTGGAGCATCGAGGAGCCGAGGGCCTTCGGCCGCACCCAGGACGGGACGCTGATCCTGCCGGACGGCACGCTGATCACCGTGAACGGCGCCCTGGACACCCGGGACTACGGCAACGGGCCGTTCAATCCCGAGGCGGACCTGAAGTACCGGCAGATCGAGCTGCGCGACGCGCGCGGCCGCTGGACGCTCGGGCCGGCCCAGCGGCTGCCCCGCGGCTACCACTCCAACGCCCTGATCCTGCCGGACGGCCGGATGATGGTCACCGGCGACGAGCTGCAGCAGATCGCCAACGACCCCGACATCAGGGACGGGATGGACGGCAGCATCGAGCTGTACGAGCCCGCCTACCTGAACCGGGGCCCCCGGCCGGCGCTCAACCGGGTTCCGGCGGGCGACCTCGGCTACGACACGGCCTTCCAGGTCACCAGCTCGACCCCGAGGGACGTCGCGCGCGCCGTGCTGCTGGCGCCGACGACCGTCACCCACTCGGTGAACACCAGCCAGCGCCACCTGGACCTCCGGCTCACCGGCGCCCGCGGCTCCGCGATCGGGCTGCGGACCCCGCCGAGCGCGGCCGACGCCCCGCCCGGGTACTACATGCTCTTCCTGCTCGACGCGAAGGGCGTGCCCAGCACGGCGAAGTGGGTGAAGCTGGGCACCCGCCCGCGCTAGGAACCCGCGCCGGGCAAAATCCGAAAGACACGCCCTAGGAAGGGGTCGGCGCGAACCGTACGACCGCCGCGCGTCCGGTCGTGCGTACGAGGCAGTCGAGCGGTCCCGTCACCAGGGCCGCGTCGTACGGGGCCAGGTCCTGCGGGGAGCCGGCGCCGCCGGGCCGTTCGAGGACCGCCGGTCCCTCCAAGGCGACCACCAGCAGGGTCTCGCCCGGAAGGACCGCGAGGGCCGGCCGGCCCCGTACGACAGCGGTCCGCGCCTGCACGGCGCCCCTGCGGTACATCACGTTGAAGTTCACGACGGGACCGGCAAGGAGCCGGCAGTCGGTGGGCTCGTCCCCGGGGAAGTCCTGCGGCGCGAACCGCTCGTCCACGAGACGGCGTACGCCCCCCACCGTGAGGTCCATGCCCGCGCCCTCGGCCAGGGTCAGGGTGCGTCCGATCCCGGGGAAGGCCGAGAAGGGCCCGTCCGCCGCGACCTCGGCCAGGCTCACCCGCCAGCCGAAGTCGTCCATGCCGGCGCCCTCGGGCCAGGCCGCGATCTCGCGAGTGACTCCCCCGCCGTTCTTCCAGACGGCGGCGGTACGGTCGGCTGCCCGCAGGATCCGGACCCCGCTTCCGCTCGGCGTGCCCACCGCTCTCAGGCGCCCTTCTCCATCGAGGGGCGCAGGCGGCCCAGCAGTGCGTAGAGCGTCGCGCTCTCGGCCTCGTCGAGGGTGTCCAGCGCGCCGTGCATCGCCTGCATCTCCTCCCGCACCCGGCGGATGACCTCGCGGCCCGCGTCCGTGGCCACGACGTTCTTGACGCGGCGGTCGGCGGGGGCCGGTTCCCGGCGCACCAGGTCGCGGGCCTCCAGGCGGTCGACGATGCCGGTCACGTTCGAGGCGTCGCACACCAGCAGGGCGGCGAGGGCGCGCATGGGAACGGGGCCGTCGAGCTGGGCGAGGACGCGGGCCTGGGTGGAGGTCAGACCGTGCTGCGCGGCGGCGGCCGCGAACTCGCGCCATTGGGCGGTGCCGATGGCGGCGAGCAGCTCCAGCAGCTGGAGCTTGGTGGGAGTGTGCGTGGCGGTGTCGTGCATACCTGGAGGGTACTCAGGATGTTTGACATTATCAATTATTTACTTGACCACCTTAACTATCGACGTCTACCGTCGATCGAGTTACTTGATGACGTCAAACATCTGCGTTCCGAAGCTCTTCAGCTCCGAAACACGAAGAAGGTCCCCCCAGCCATGAGCTCCCCTCCCCCGCCGCCCCGGCCTCCGGGCACCGGAACGAGACGGTCGTCGTCTTCGCCCTGAGCCTCGCCGCCATGGTCGTGTCGATGATGCAGACCCTGCCGGTCCCGATCCTCGGCCTGATCCGCGACGACCTCGGCACCTCGACCGCGAACGTGAGCTGGGTGACCACCGCGACCCTGCTGTCGGCGGCCGTCTTCACCCCGCTCCTGGGACGCTTCGGCGACCAGCACGGCAAGAAGCCGACCCTGGTGGCCGTGCTCGGCGTCATGGTGGCCGGCTCCGTCATCACCGCGCTGGCCTCCTCGCTGCCGGTGCTGATCCTGGGCCGTGTCCTTCAGGGAGCCGCCACCGCGATCTTCCCGCTGGCCCTCTCGGTCCTGCGCGAGGAGGTCCGGCCGCAGAAGCTGCCGGGCGCCATGGCGCTGGTCAGCGGCACGCTCGCGTTCGGCAGCGGCCTCGCGCTCGTCGCGACCGGACTGCTCACCTCCGGGCCGGACGCGGACTACCGCAACGCCTTCTGGATGGCGACCGGCTTCGCGGCCCTCGCCCTGCTCGCGGTCGTCGTCCTGGTCCCCGCGACCCGGCACAAGACGGGCGGGCGCACCGACTTCCTGGGCGCGCTGACCCTCGGCATCGCGCTGCTGCTGCTCCTGCTGCCGATCTCCCAGGGCCACGAGTGGGGCTGGGCCTCCGCCCGTACGCTGGGCTCCTTCGCCGGCGCGGCCGTCATGGCCGCCGTCTGGGTGCTCGTCGAGCGCAAGGTCCGCGAGCCGCTGGTCGACATGCGGATGTTCGTCCACCGCCCGGTGCTCATGGCCAACCTGGCCGGCATCCTCGTCGGCTTCGGCATGTTCGCGAACTTCCTGGGCGTCTCGTACCTCGTCCAGATGCCCCGGGAACTCACCGGCTTCGGCTTCGACGCGTCGATCCTGCGCGCCTCCGTGCAGTTCCTGCTGCCCGGCGCCATCGTCTCACTGCTCGCCTCCCCGGTGGGCGGGCAGATCGTGCGCCACCGCGGTCCCCGCGTCGCCCTGGGCCTGGCCGCCGCGCTCGGCGCGGCCGGCTTCGCCTGGCTCGCACTGGACCACCAGCACAGCCTCTCGGTGATCGGCGCCGGCCTGGTCGTCGGCGCGGCGGTCAGTTTCGGCTACGCCGCCATGCCCGCCGTGATCATGTCCAGCGTCCCGCACCACCAGAGCGGCATCGCCAACGGCATCAACTCGATCTCCCGCTCCACCGGCAGTGCGATCGGCAGCGCCGTCGTCACCACGATCCTCGCCTCCCGCACCATCGAGCACCTGCCGGCCGGGGTCCCGCCGCTGCCCGCCGAGTCCGGGTTCACCCTCACCTTCGGGATCGGGGCCGTGGCCTTCGCGCTGGTCGCGGTGATCAGCCGGCTCGGCCTGCGGGGCGGGCACGGCACCGTGGCGTCGGCTTCCGGACGGCCCGCGGCGGACGAGCCGGCCTCCGGGGCGACGGCGGGGCGGCCCGCAGCCGCGCCCGCGGCCGCGGAACAGGGCGCGGTCGGCGCGCCGGCCGCGGCCACCGGCTGACCACCCGACCGATCCACCACCCGCCACCCACCACCCGCCATCGCCCCGACCCACCGCCCGGCGGCCGGCCCACCGCGTGTCGCTCGCGGCGGGCGGGCCGCCGGGCCTTGCATGGTGGGTGCATGAAGGCTACGGACGTCATCACCGACGGGTTCGGACGCATCCGGGAGATCGTGCACGAGGTCGTGGACGGGGTCCCTGCGGAGCGGCTCAACGCGCGCGTCGACCCGGGGGCGAACTCGATCACCTGGCTGGTCTGGCACCTGACCCGGATCCAGGACGACCACATCGCGGACGCGGCCGACCTGGAGCAGGTGTGGCGGGCCGGGGGCTGGGCGCACCGGTTCGCCCTGCCGCTGCCCGCCGGGTCGACCGGGTACGGCCACTCGGCGCGACAGGCCGGCACCGTCCGGGTCGAATCGGGCGAGCAGCTCCTCGGGTACTACGACGCGGTGCACGAGCAGACCGTGCGCTTCGTCCGGGGCCTCGCCGCCGGCGACCTGGAGCGGGTGGTCGACGAACGCTGGGATCCGCCGGTCACCCTCGGGGTGCGCCTGGTCAGCGTGCTGGCCGACGACCTGCAGCACGCCGGTCAGGCGGCCTTCGTACGGGGCGCGCTGGAGCGGGGCCCGGACTCCTGAGGGACCGCCCGGCGCGGCCGGTCAGCCCCGGAAGGCCTCCTTGCGGACCGGGGAGGCTTCGGCGAGGGCCTTGGTGACTGCGTCGACGCCTTCCCGGAGGCCGTAGACGGGGGTGTCGGGCTGCTGGCGCCAGGAGTCGTCGAGGCCGCCGGCGTCGACGGTGTCGAAGCCGAGTTCCTCGATGAGGGCGCGGACGGCCTTCTTGCCCGCCGCGTCGTCGCCCGCGACCGGCAGTGCGATCCGGTCCGGCGCGCCCGCCGGGCGGTGCCGGTCGAGGATGTCCTGGGCGTAGGTGCCGTTGAAGGCCTTGATCACGGGGTGTCCGAGCTGCCGCTCGGTCCAGCGGCTCTCGGTCAGGCCCTCGTCCTCGACCCCCGCGATCCGGCCGTCGCGCACTTGCGGGTAGTAGTTGCCGGTGTCGATGACCGTGAAGTCCTCGGCGGCCTCGTCGAAGAGGCCGGCGGGCAGGTCCGGCACGTTCTTGAAGGGGATGGTGACCACGACGATCTCGGCACCGCGCGCCGCTTCGGGCACGGTGACGGGAGTGGCGCCGGTCTCCTCGGCGAGGGCGGTCAGGGTCTCGGGGCCGCGCGAATTCGCCACGGAGACGTCGTGCCCGAGGGCCGTGAGCCGGCGGGTGAGGTTGCCGCCGATGTTGCCCGCGCCGATGATGCCGATCTTCATGAGCTTCTCCAGTGCATCCGGGATCAGGTCTCGCGCTGGTACCAACTCCCGTCGGCCGCACCGCATTCCGCCCCGGGGCGCCCATCACCCGTACGCGGGACCCGGGCGGTGCCCGGTGCACGCGGAGGGGCCGGGACCCCGTCCGGGTCCCGGCCCCTCACCTCTCGCTACGCTCCGCTCGCGTCGAGCATGTCCTCGCGCTCGACGATCTTCACGCGCTCGCGGCCCTGGGGCTCACCGAGGGCCTTCTCGGCCGCGTCGAGGCGGTGCCAGCCCTCCCACGTCGTGTAGCGCACGCTGCGCTCGGCGAGGAAGGCCTCGACGGCCTCGGGCGCCGGCGTGGCCGGCGCGCTCAGGCGGCCCTCCGCGTGGTCGGCGAGCAGGTTCGCGACCGTCTCGTTCGCGTCGCCCTTGGTGTGGCCGATCAGGCCGACCGGACCGCGCCGGATCCAGCCGGTGACGTACGTCGACTGCAGGTGGCTGCCGGCCTCGATCACGCGGCCGCCCTCGTCCGGGACCGTGCCGGATTCGACGTCCCAGGGAAGCTTGGGCAGCTCGTCGGAGAGGTAGCCCACGGCCCGGTAGACGGACTGGACGTCCCAGTCGGTGAAGTTTCCGGTGCCCTTGACGTTGCCGGTGCCGTCGAGCTCGGTGCGCTCGGTCCGCAGCCCGACGACCTTGCCGTCCTCGCCGAGGATCTCCGTGGGCGACTCGAAGAAGTGCAGGAACAGCTTGTGCGGCCGCTCACCGATGTCCCGGATCGCCCAGTTCTCCAGGGTTTTGGCGACCATGTCGGCCTGCTTGTTGGCACGGCGGGTGGCTATGGAGCCCTCGTCGTAGTCGATGTCCTCGGGGTTGACGATGACCTCGATGGTGGGCGAGTGGTCCAGCTCACGGAGCTCCATGGGGCTGAACTTCGCCTGGGCCGGACCGCGACGGCCGAAGACGTGCACCTCGAGCGCCTTGTTCGCCTTGAGGCCGTCGTAGACGTTCGCCGGGATCTCGGTCGGCAGCAGCTCGTCGGCCGTCTTCGCCAGGATGCGCGCGACGTCGAGGGCGACGTTGCCGACGCCGAGCACGGCGACCTTCTCGGCCTCCAGCGGCCAGGTGCGCGGAACGTCCGGGTGGCCGTCGTACCAGGACACGAAGTCGGCGGCGCCGTGGGAACCGTCGAGCTCGACGCCCGGAATGGTCAGCGCGCGGTCGGCCGTGGCGCCGGTGGAGAAGATCACGGCGTCGTAGAAGGACTGCAGCTCGTCGAGGCTGATGTCGTTCGGGTAGTCGACGTTGCCGAAGAGGCGGACCTGCGGCTTGTCGAGCACCTGGTGCAGGGCCGTGATGATGCCCTTGATCCGCGGGTGGTCGGGAGCGACGCCGTAACGGATCAGGCCGAAGGGCGCCGGCATCCGCTCGAAGAGGTCGATCGACACTCCGGGCTCGACGGCGGCCTCGGACTTCAGCAGCGCGTCGGCGGCGTAGATGCCGGCGGGGCCGGCTCCGACGATTGCTACCCGCAGAGGGCGAGGCATGGCAGGTGTTCCCTTCGAGCGACGGCAAGGTGGATCAATGGGAACCCTAAACGAAGGCAAGCCTAACCCAGCACCCGGTCTCACTTTATGACCCCATAAACAAAACTTATGACCTCTCCAAGCCACCCTTGGAGTATGAGGGAACTCGCTGGTCAGCACGCACGCCACCTGACAGACTGAAACGGCTTGATCACCCCAGGAGGACAAATGGCTGACGAAACAGACACCCCGCAGGACGAATCTCCGGCCGATGCGGCCAAGCGCAAGTTCCGGGAGGCCCTGGAGCGCAACGCCGCGAACGCCCAGTCCCAGCAGGCTCACCAGAGCCGGGCGAAGGTCCAGGGTTCCAGCAGCGGCCCCGGCGGCAAGAACAAGAAGGTCCGCCGCAAGACCGGCTGACCCTCGGGCACGAGGAGCTCAGTCTCGCCGTCGCGGCGGCGGGACCGGGCGGCTCCGCCCCGAGGCCGCCGTTGCGCCACCCGGGTGAGTGGGGATAACCCCTGGGCGCCGCCGACAGTTGATCAGCGCATCCCGCCGAGGGCCGCAATCTCCTGCGACAGCGCGACAGAAGGATCCCCCACATGTTGAAGAAGTTCATGGCCACCGCCGCCGCCACCGCCTCTGTGCTCGGCGCGGGCGCAGCGATCGCCTCCCCGGCGATGGCCATCGGCAACGACAACGGCGTCAGCACGGTGAACGGCAACCACGCCGCGCAGATCTACGGCAACCAGGAGACCCACGGCAAGATGAGCCCGCAGCTCAGCGCCGTCCAGGGCTCCCTGAACAAGCTCTGCATCGGCCTGCCGGCCAAGGTCAACGCCCAGGGGATCCTCCACGCGCTCAAGCTCGGCATCCAGGACGTCAACGTCCTGTCCAGCCCGCAGAACCAGCAGTGCACCGAGAACTCCACCCAGGCCAAGGGTGACGAGCCGCTCTCGCACATCCTCAGCAACATCCCGGTCCTCTCCGGCAACCTCTCCGCCGGCAGCTGATCGACCGAATCACGCGCCGGTGTCACGCGTCACGCGTGGCACCGGCGCTTTTCATTTGGTCTAGACCTTGACAGGTTCAGACCATTTCGCTTCAGTGGGCGCAGTTGCCTCCCCCCACGGCAATTCCCCCCACTGAAGGAGTAGTTACGTGAAACGTGCGCTTCGT
Organism: Streptomyces sp. NBC_01294; assembly: GCF_035917235.1. Lineage (NCBI taxonomy): Bacteria > Bacillati > Actinomycetota > Actinomycetes > Kitasatosporales > Streptomycetaceae > Streptomyces > Streptomyces sp. NBC_01294. The sequence continues at coordinate 7,743,177 of NZ_CP108423.1, read as the reverse complement.
CGCCGCGCCCTCTCGCTGGTCGCCGCCGCGGCCGCCACCCTCGGCCTCGTCATGGCCCTCCCCTCCTCCCCCGCCTCCGCCGCGGCCCCCTGCGCCGGCGCCTGGGCCTCCTCCGCCGTCTACACGAACGGGATGAGCGCCTCGTACGGCGGACGCAACTGGCAGGCGAAATGGTGGACCCAGGGCGAGACGCCCGGCACCACCGGTCAGTGGGGCGTCTGGTCGGACCAGGGCGCCTGCGGCGGCGGGGGCCAGGACCCGGATCCGGGCAACCCGTCCGGATTCGTGGTCTCCGAGGCCCAGTTCCAGCAGATGTTCCCGAACCGGAACCCCTTCTACACCTACAACGGCCTGGTCGCGGCGCTGTCCGCGTACCCCGGTTTCGCCAAGACCGGCGACGACACCACGAAGCGCCGGGAGGCCGCGGCCTTCCTCGCGAACGTCTCGCACGAGACGGGCGGGCTCGTGCACATCGTGGAGCAGAACACCGCCAACTACCCCCACTACTGCGACGCGAGCCAGCCGTACGGCTGTCCGGCGGGCCAGGCCGCGTACTACGGCCGCGGGCCCATCCAGCTCAGCTGGAACTTCAACTACAAGGCGGCCGGTGACGCGCTGGGCATCAACCTCCTGGGCAACCCGTACCTCGTGGAGCAGGATCCGGCCGTCGCCATGAAGACGGCGCTCTGGTACTGGAACACGCAGAACGGCCCGGGCACGATGACCGCCCACGCCGCCATGGTCAACGGCGCGGGCTTCGGCGAGACCATCCGCTCCATCAACGGCTCCCTGGAGTGCAACGGCGGAAACCCCGCCCAGGTCCAGAGCCGGATCTCGAAGTACCAGAGCTTCACACAGCTGCTGGGGGTGACCCCCGGGAACAACCTCGGCTGCTGAGCGCCGGGCGGTCAGCCGGTGCGCAGGGCGGTGGCCAGCTGGGCCCGTGAGCGGACGTCGAGCTTCTGGTAGATGCGGGTCAGCCGCGCCTCCACCGTCTTGACGCTGAGGAACAGCTTCGCGGCGGCCTCCTGGTTGCTGGCACCCTGGCTGACCAGCAGCGCGAGACGGGTCTCGGCCTCGGTCAGGGCCGCGGCCGCCGACACCTGCACACCGCCCGCCTCACCGGGAGCCGGTTCCCTGGCGAGTTCCGTCCAGGGGACGGCCCCGGCCCGTTCGAACACCTCCGCCGCGGCCCCGAGCGCCGCCCGGGCCGGCGCGCGCCGGCGCCGGCGGCGCTCCACCCGGGCGAGGGCGAGCAGCGTACGGCCGCGCTCCAGCGGCAGCAGCAGGTCGTCGAAGCGCTGCGCCGTGGCCTCCAGCAGCCGGACGGCCTGGTCGGCCTCGCCCTGTGCGGACAGGCACAGGCCCCAGGCCCGGTCGAGGGCGGCGACGACGCCGGTGCGGCCGAGCCCGAGGGCGACCGTACGGACGGAGGCGAGCAGCTCGGCGGCCTCGCCGGGCGCGTCCGCGGCGATCAGGGCCTCGGCGAGCTCCCCGTGCCAGCGCAGGATCGAGGGGTCCACCACCTGCTGCGCGGCCTCCAGTTCGGCGACGCGGCGCAGCGTGGCGACCGCTTTCGCCGCCTCTCCCGTGGCCAGTTCGACCAGGCCGAGCGCGTGCAGGCTGCGGGAGAGGAAGACCTGGTCGTGCTCCTCCTGCGAGGCCTGGATGCCTCGCCGGGCGTAGCCGGCGGCGCGCGCGAAGCTGCCGCCCATGGCCTCGGCCATCGCGGCGACGTACCAGGCGGGGCCGGGCGACAGGCCTGCCCCGATCGTCAGCTCCAGGGCCCTGCGGGCGTGGGCGGAGGCGGCCTCGCACCGGCCGCTGCGCAGTTCCACCTCAGTGAGGCTGCGCAGCACCTCGAAGACGTCCTCGGCGGAACCGGTGCGCTGCACGGCCGGCAGCAGCACCATCAGCTGTCCGCGGGCGTCGGCGAGGCGGTCGTCGAAGAGTGCGTGCCGGACGGCGAGGTACTGCGGTGCGTTGCGCATGCCGAGCGGAACCTCGGGGGCGGGCAGGGCCAGTGCCTCGGCCAGGATCTCCTCGGCGCCGGCGTCGCCGAGGATGCGGCCCATGCGGGCCCGTACGGTCAGGGCCATGGCCTCGGCCGTCTGGTCGCCGCCGAGGGCCGCGAGGGCTCCGGCCGCGGCGGCGGCGTCGCGGGAGCGGACGGGGTCGCCGTCGCTGAGGTTGTGCTTCGTGGCGATCCGCAGCTGGACGGCGGCCTGGAGCGCGGGGTCCCCGGCGGCGTCGTCCATGGCGTAGGCGAAGGTCTCGTCGAGGGCGCCGAGGGCCTGCCCGGCGGCGTCGATCACGGCGAGCCGGGCCCGTACCCGGTCGGCGGGCGAGGCGTCGCGGGCCAGGACGGCCCGGGTGGCGCGCCGCGCGAGGTCGGCGCGGCCGGCCCAGCCGGCGTCCTCGGCGGCCGTGACGAGACGGGCCAGTTCCTCGCCGGCCAGCCAGGACGGCGTGCGTTCGGCGGCGAGCAGGCCCAGTTCGGCGGCGAGCGCGCGCTGGCCCCGGCGGCGGCAGACCGCGGCGGCCTCGGTGATCTCCGCCGCGAGCCACTGGTCGGGGGTGTCCACGGCCAGCGCCCGGTGGCGTACGGCCTGCACGGGGTCGTCGACGGCGTCGGCCAACGCCGCGTGTCCGGCGGCGCGTTCGGGCCAGCCCGCGTCGGCCGCGAGCGCGGTGGGCAGGGCGCCGGCGGTGAACTCCACGCCGCCGTCCTCCCCCACCCTGACCAGCCCGGCCCGTTCCGCCTCGGCCAGCTCGGCCTCGGCGTCGGGGCGCCCGGCCCGGCGCAGGACGGAGGTGGTGGGGCGGGCGGCCAGGGCCGCGAGCAGCAGCGTGCGGCGGGCCTGCGCGGGGACCCCGGCGAGGAGCCTGCGGGCCACCTCGCGGGCCTGCCCGGAGACGGGCAGGGGGTCGGCGTGATGGGCGCTGCAGTCGCGGGCCTCGGCGGCCTCGGCGAGGGAGTGGCCGAGGGCCAGGGCGAGGCGCGGGTTGCCCCCGCTGGCCTGGTGGATGCGGCCGGCGAGGCGGGCCGGGAGGCCGTGGCACACGAGGAGTTCGGCGACTTCGTCGGCGCCGAGCGGGGGCACGCGTATCGCGGGGACATCGGGACCGCACAGGAGGTCGCCCACGGGGGCTCCGCCCTGGACGCATTCGGCGACGAGCACCCGGACGCCGGGCGGGGTGAGGCGCAGCGCGAAGCGGAGCAGGTCGGTGCTCTCGGCGTCGAGCCACTGGGCGTTGTCGAGGACGAGCAGGACGGGGTGGCCGGCGGCGAGCGTACGGAGCACTTCGACGACGGCGAGGCGCAGCGCGACGTGGTCGCGGCCGGCGCGGGGGGCGTCGGTCTCGCGGCGCAGGAGGGCGATGGCGGTGCGCTGGGGGCCGGAGAGCTGTTCCAGTCCGGCGCGGGGGACGGAGGCGAGCAGGGCGGCGGCCGAGGCCTCGGGTATCCACTGGTCGGCGGCCTCGGGGGCGAGGCGCAGCACGGTCTCGCGGCGCGCTTCGGCCGCCGCCGCGACGGCGCGGACGACCTCGGTCTTGCCCGCGCCGGCGGGTCCGGTCAACAGCGCCCGGCCGTGCGTGGTCAGCGCGCGGTCGACCGCCTTGATCAGTTCATCGTGTCCGACGCTTGTGTCAGCGTGCCCCGTCGCCGCCACCACGCACAGCCACCAGCCTCTCGGTCCCCAGCTCCTGTGCCCTTCCTGTGAGAGGCGACAATACGAGGTCGGATGGCGGGCGGGCCCCGATTGTGACGCAGAAATCAGTCCGGTTCCGGGAAAACCCTTCGGACCTGCCGGTACGAGGTGTACCAGCAGGTCCGAGGGCTCATTTGGTCCGTACTATCGATCCGTCACGCCGCGTCGGCGGGTGGGATCGCAGGCCGGGCGGATTCGGCTCAGAAGCCGAGGTTCCAGGAGTCGATCTTGCCGGTGTCGCCGCCGGCGTTGTCGTTGACCCGCAGCTTCCAGGTGCCGTTGGCGACCTCGGAGGAGGCGTTCACGGTGAAGACCTGGTTGATGTTGTCCGTGCTGCCGCCGGCCCGGTTGTGCACCGTGTAGACGGTGCCGTCGGGGGCGATCAGGTCGACCTTCAGGTCACCGATGTAGGTGTGCACGATGTTCACACCCACCTTGAGGGCGGCCGGCGCGTTGCCGGTGACGCCGGTGACGGTGATCGGGCTCTCCACGGTGGTGTTGTCACCGATGGCGACGTCCGCGGTGTTCTCGAACCCCGGGGTGGGCGGGGTCGAGGTGACGGCGGCCACGGTGGCGGCGGCGTCGGCCAGACCGGTGCCGCAGCCGCCGGTGCAGGTGCCGGCCAGCGGGCGGGCGTTCGTCTTGATCGCCGACTCGATCTGCGCCGGGGTCAGCGCGGAGTTCGCCGACTTCAGCAGCGCGGCGAGACCCGCGACGTGCGGGGCGGCCATGCTGGTGCCCTGGTAGGGCTTGTAGTTCTCGGCGCCGGGCGTCGTGGTGCCCGCGTTCAGGGTGGAGAGGATCGCGTTCTCGGGGGTGGTGACGGTGCCGGGCGTGTCCGTGGCGCGGCGGGTCTCACCGCCCGGGGCGGCGACGTCGATGACCGTGCCGTAGTTGGAGTAGTACGAGCGGTCGCCCGCACGGTTGCTCGCGGCGACGTTGATCACGTTGTTGCAGCTGGCGGGCGAGAAGCTCGCCGCGTTCGCGTTGCTGTTGCCGGCGGCGACGACGACGGTCGTACCGCGGGCGACGGCGGCGTTGATGGCGTTCTGGTAGCTGGTGCCGCAGGCGCCCGAGCCGCCGAGGCTCATGTTGATGACCTTGGCCGGGGTGGCGTTGGCCGGGACACCGGCCACGGAGCCGCCGGAGGCCCAGGTGATGGCGTCGACGATGTCCGAGGTGGCGCCGCCGCACTTGCCGAGCACGCGGACGGGCTGGACCTTCGCACCGTAGGCGATGCCGGCGATGCCCTTGGAGTTGCTCGTGGCCGCGGCGATGGTGCCCGCCACGTGGGTGCCGTGCCAGGAGGAGGTGCTCGCCTTGGAGCCGAGGCCGCACTCGCCGTCGGTGGCGTTCCAGTCACCCTGGTCCGCGGGGTTGTTGTCGCGCCCGTTGCCGTCGCGGGCGTCGGCGGAGCTGGAGATGAAGTCGTAGCCCGCGACGATGTTCGCGGCGAGGTCCGAGTGCGCGACGTAGCCGGTGTCGATCACGGCGACGGTGACGCCGGAGCCGGTGGTCTTGTCCCAGGCGGCGGGGACGTTCATGCCGGCGGTGGGCTCGAAGAGGTCCCACTGCTTGGCGTACTCGGTGTCGTTCGGGGTGACGGCCTGGGCGTAGGCGCGGGTGTCCGGCTCGACGTAGGCGACGTCCGGGTCGGCGCGGAACTGGGCCATCACGTCGGCCGCGTCGGCCGGGGCCACGGTCCCGCCGAGGTTGACCAGGGCCGCTCCGGTGCCGAGGCGGCGGTCGAACTTCGCCTTCTTGCCGGCCTTCTTGCCCTTGGCGGTGGCGTCGTCGGCGGCTGCCGTGTTCGAGCTGGCCTCGGTCGCCGAGGACTTGTACCCGACGATGAGGTTCTCGACCGGCGCGGTGGCGGCGATCGTGGCGGCGGGGGCCGCGCCGGGGGTCTCTACGGCCACGGCCACGGAGGCGGTGGCGGATCCGGCGAGCAGGGTGACGGACATGGCCACCACGGATATGAGCCGACGTCTGGAAGCGTGCACGTGTTCCCCTTCGAGGGCCGTTTCCGGGCAGGCCGGAGCGGCCGGTCGGTGCAGTGTGGGAGGTTCCGGCGGCCACGGGGCCGGGAGCGAGGTGGTCGAACTCGCCCCGGCCGCCGCCGCGCGCCACGTTGACCCGGCCTCGACGGTGGGGCAGGGCAACGGCGGTCCCGGCTCTTCCCCGGGCGGTGGCGGCCTCACGCCATGTGGGGTTGGCGTGTGTGCCGTTCGGCCTGGGGAAGATCGCCGGTGGGCAGACAGTAGGCAACACGGGGATGAACTCGATACGGGGAAAACCCTTGTCCGCCCCCGCCGCTCCCCCGGGGGGTCCCTCGGCGGGGCTGTGACCAGGCGGTTCCGCTTCCGCGCGGCGCCGCGTCCGTCACCGCCGGGCGCCCTTCAGCGCGGCGGGAAGAGCTTGCGGAAGTACGTCCAGCTGGTCTCGTTCGGCTCGCTCCACTTCTCCGGGGCGTGGGCGAATTCGGGGTGGCGGTCGGCGATGTACGCGCGGGTGCGCTCGGGGACCTGCGCGTAGGTGTCGAGCTTGCGGCCGCGGCAGTGGAAGGTGAGGCCGCCGGGGCGCGAGCCCTGTTCCATCCAGGGCAGCCACGGGGACATCCGGGTCCAGGACATCGTCGAGGGCACGCTCACCGCGTCGGTGGTCAGCGCGGTCGCGGGTGCGAAGAACTGGAAGAGTTCCAGCGCGCGGTAGGTGTCGTCGGCCGAGTGGGCCGGGTACTCCGCGACCGGCAGGGGCGAGGGGTAGGCCAGCGGGATCTCCAGGCTGAAACAGATCTGGTCGCCCAGATCCGTCACGGGGATCGGGAAGGGCCGCAGTTTCTGGTTGGCCGGGTCGTTCCAGACGTGGATCACCGGCTTGTCCTGCCAGGTCTCCATGATGTCCCGGGTCCGGGGGTCCAGGTAGAACGCGGCTTCCCTGGAGAGGAGCTGGTAGCCGCCGGTCTCCTCGTCCGCCACGAGGCGGGCGACGTTGAGCCCTTCGAAGCCGAAGAGGCGCTGGTAGGGCTCGCCCGGGGCCCAGGAGTGGACGTCGCCGGTCCACCAGAAGGTGACCTCGCCGCCGTCGAGCGAGGCGCGGGTGCGGGCGAATGCGTGCAGGAGCTCGGCAGGTGTCACGGCGGGTGTCACGGGTGATGTCATACGGCCCACTCTGCGCGGTCGTCACACGGGCGGACAAGCACCCGCACGGACAACCCGGGCCCCTTCCGCGGCAGGTGGGCGGCGGGGCGGCGCCCGCCATGCGGATGCCAGGTTGACGACGGCGTCGCCACCGGCAACCGTGACCGCCATGGGTAAAGAACGCCGCCTGCTCACTCTTGTCATCTGCCTGGTCCTGGGGGCCGGGCTGGCCGCCGCCGTGCTGGGGGCTTCGCGGGCAACCGCTCCTCACACGGGGTCGGCGGCCGGCGGTCCGGCGCCGTCCGACTACGTGGACATACGTGACGTTCCGCGCGTCCCGGCTCCCGCCCGCGCGCCCGCCGCGCGGGCCGACTCCTCGCCCGGCTCGATGGTGGTCGAGTGCGGCCGCAACGAGCAGGGCCACTACAACGAGGACAATCTGGTGGTCTCGCCCGGCCTGCGCTCCGGCGCCCACCACACGCACGCGTACGTGGGCAACCTCTCCACGGACGCGATGTCGACCGACGCCTCCCTGGACGCGGCCGCCACGAGCTGTGCGGGCGGCGACCGGTCGACGTACTACTGGCCCGTCCTGCGGCGCCTGGACCGGCCGGGCACGCGCCCGCACGAGCGCGCGGCGGGGCATGGGAACGCGGGCGCGATCCTGCCCGAGGCCTCGGTCCTGGTGGAGTTCCGCGGCAGTCCGGTGAGCAAGGTGGTGGCGATGCCCCGCTTCCTGCGCGGGATGACGGGCGACGCCGTCGCCCACACCGCGGACAGCGACGCCGACGTCCGCGCCCGCTGGGGATGTTCCAGCTTCCCCGACCGGTCCACCACCCGCTATCCGCGCTGCCCCGAGGGCGACCGCGTGACCCGCACCCTGATCTTTCCCAGCTGCTGGAACGGCCTCGACACCGCCGGCGCCGGGCACCGCTCGCACCTGCGCTTCCCCGCCGCGAACGGCGTCTGCCCCGCCAACACCTTCCCGGTGCCCGAACTGCGGGTCTCCCTCGCCTACGAGGTCCCCGCGGGCGTGCCCGTGGCGATCGACTCCTTCCCCGAGCAGCGGCACAGCCCCAAGACGGACCACGCGATGTTCGTGAACGCGATGACCGAGCGCCGGATGGCCGCGGTGGTCGGCTGCCTCAACGAGGGCCGCGCCTGCCGGAACTGAGTGACACAGGTCACGTGAACCGGAAGCACCCCTGTTCACGTGTTCCGACCGCACCACGCAAGCGAGGAAGACGGAGAGGGTGAGATGGCCGGACCACTGTGGCCCCGCGCTCGGCGGGGCTCGACCGACGAGGCACTGATCAAATCGGTGTACGAGGAGCACGGCCACGCCCTGCTCGCGTACGCCACCCGGCTGACCGGGGACCGGGCCGCCGCCGAGGACGTCGTCCAGGAGACGCTCATCCGGGCCTGGCGGCATTCCGAAGTCCTGGTCAACGGGAAGGGTTCGGTGCGCGGCTGGCTGCTCACCGTGGCCCGCAACATCATCACCGACCGCTACCGGGCCAAGGCCGCCCGGCCGCCGGAGGTCTCCGGGTCCGCCGCCGCTCCCCCGGTGGAGGCGGACCACGCCGACTCCGTGGTGGACAGCATGACGGTCCTGGGCGCCCTCGACCAGCTGTCGCCGGAGCACCGGGACGTCCTCAAGGAGTTGTACTACCGGCAGCTCAGCGTCGCGGAGGCCGCCGACAGCCTCGGCATTCCGGCAGGGACGGTCAAATCGCGCTCGCACTACGCGCTCAAGGCGCTGCGCGACGTTTTCAAGAGCGACGGCTTCAAGGACAGCAGCTTCAGAGAAGACAAACGATCGGGCAGGCCGCCCCAGCAGCCCGCCGGACTGCGTGAGGTGGTGGCATGAACCGGCAGCGGCACGAGGAGCAACTGCTCGGCCCGTACGTGCTCGGCGTCCTGGACGCCGAGGAGGTCCGCCGGATCGAGGAACACGTGAGCGGGTGCGTGCAGTGCCGGGAGGAGGTGGCCGCGTTGCGCGAGATGGAAGCGGCACTGGGCGAGGTTCCCGAGGAGGCGTTCCTCGACGGCCCGCCGCAGGGAGGTGACCTGCTGCTCCAGCGCACCCTGCGGCAGATGCGCGGTGAGCGGGCCGGTGAACAGCGTCGGCGCGCCGGGCTCGCGGGACTGGCCGTGGCTGCCTCGCTGGCGGCCGTGTTCTTCGCCGGTACGCAGCTGGGCACCGCCGATTCGGGGCCCGTCGCGCTGCCCCCGCCACCGTCCCCGACGGCTACGGCGGACCCCTCGCTGCCGCCCAAGAACAGCAAGGTGGCCTCGGCGACGGATCCGGGCACGGGCGCGCGGATGACCGTGCGGATGACGCCGGCCGCGAAGTGGGTGCGGGTCAACGCGGCGGTCACGGGAGTGCCGCCGGGCGAGCGGTGCCGGCTGGTCGTGGTCTCCAAGGACGGCACGCGCACCACCGCCGGCGGCTGGGTCACGGGCAACCAGACCGGTGAGTCCAAGGGGGCGTCGCTGGACGGTTCGGCGGCCGTGGACCAGGCGGACGTGAAGGCGATCCTGGTCGAGAACGAGGCGGGCAGGACGTTCGTGTCCGTACCGGTCTGACCTCCGAGCCCGAGCCGGAACGTGACGGAGCCCGGGAGCATATCCAGCTCCCGGGCTCCTGTGTGCCACCCAATTGCGCACACCGGCACGTTTAAGAGTCGCGGATCATTCTGAGATCGACGTGTTCTACCTTTGAACTACCGCGCCACGAGAAGAGGCACAGAGGGGACTTGAACCCCCATCCATCGATGATCGTCCACGCTCGGTCGATCCGGTGTTCGGCGGCGAATACTGAGACTGGAGCGAGAATCTGAGATTTACGGGGCCGCCTCTACCAGCTTGGGCCACCCCGGCACGCAATGCCGGGGGAGGGATTCGAACCCCCAACTGACACCCCAGTTCAGCTTCAACATCAGTTTCAGCTTGCGCTCTCGCGCACCCCCTGCAGACATACAGAGGGAGATTTCGGGGCTACCTGAACAGGTAGCCGAACACCGCGTCGCCGACCCGCTGGTCGGTGACCTCGGCGCTGTTGGCCTCCTCGCGGGCGAACTTGACGGCCTGCTGGAGCTTCTCCACGCGGTCGAGCAGCTCGTTCACCCTGCGGGCCGGCAGCGCACCGGAGAACTTCACGGTCGTCCAGTACCCGACCGGGACGTCCTCGTAGTAGACCTCGACCTGCGCCGGGTGCTTCTCGGTGGCCTCGGCCTTGACGTGGTTGCGCGGGACCTTCTTGGTGCGGATCGTGCGCACGGGGTCCGTCTTCCAGGAGTCCGTGGACGGGTCCAGGTTCCAGGACTCGGAGGCGTCCAGCACCGGCAGCTTCCGCACGAAGGTGTTCATGTCGGTGAGCTGCTTCTCGAGGAAGAGCAGGTAGGGCACGGGCACCTGCGCCAGCAGGACCGTCCCGTCCACGACGACGTCGGCGGCCGCACTGCGGTTCGCCCAGTCCTTGGTCGCCGTCACGTCGAACAGCCGCGTCAGGGTCCCCGCCGTCGCCCGCAGCACGTCCTCGGCCTTGACCTGCACCCGGGTGGACTCGGGCGGCAACTGCTCGCCCTCCTCGTCCTTGGGCTGGTAGGTCCGGGAGATGCCGGCCAGCAGGGCGGGCTTCTGGACGTCGTGGTGAGCCTGCGTGAGCTCCTGGAGGGACTTGGACTTGACGCCCTTTTCCACTGCGATGATCTGATTCAGCTTCGGCACGTGATCAACCTAGCAGTCGATTGTCCGATCATTCACCGGGATTTCCGGCACCCCGGCGCGGTCGAGCAGGCGGCGCATGTCCCCGGCGGGAAGCGCCGGGTTGGCCGCTGCGGCCGCCGCCGCGTCCCGGTCGGGATCGGCGAGCAGTGCGCGGATCCGGGCCACGGGGAGCCGCGGGTCCCGGCCGGCGTCCGCGCGCGTCTCCGGGTCCCGGCTGAGCCGGTCCAGGAGCTCCGGCTCCAGACCGGGGTCGCGCAGGGCCAGGCGCCGGCCCCTCGGGTCCGGGGAGTCGCCGAGGCGCGCGGCGAGCCCGGCGGCGGGGAAGCCCGGCCGGGTGACCAGCATGCCCACGGCGCGGTGGGTGCCGTTCAGGTAGAGGTCGAGGAGCAGCTCGGGCGGCGGTTCCGGGTGGAACTCGGCGAGCAGCAGCCGTACGGCGAAGTCCTCGTCCCGCGCGAGCAGTTCGACGGCGTCGGCCGGCAGGCCGGGGCAGACCGCGGCGCTGCGCCGCAGCCAGGTGTGCGCGGACTGGGCGCACCGCCGCAGGAACGCGGCGTCCTCGCGGCGCTCCCACACCCAGTCGAGGGTGGACAGCCGGTCCTCGGCACCGACCGTGTAGTCGATGGCGGCGCGCTGGGACTCGCTCAGTTCGGGGCGGGCGGAGACCTGGAGCCGGACCCGCGGGTCGGGGTCGACGGCCAGCCGCGCCACCAGGTCGGACGGGAGCGAGGGGTTGCCGGCGATCGCCGCGAGCCGTTCGCCCTCCGCGACCACGCGTTCGGCGAGTTCCCGGGTGAGCCGGCCCCTCGCCAGAACCTCGGACACCCCCGGCCATCCGTCCCCCAGTCGACCGGCCAGCCAGGTGGTCCGCTCCTCGTCCTCATGGCAGACCTGCAGGGCGGCGGCCTGCCGGACGTCCGGGTCCTCGTCGTGGAGGAGCCGCTCACGTGCCTCGTCCGCGAGCCGGTCCCAGACCCGGCAGGCCGCACTGCGGAACGCCGGGTGCCCGTGGTGCGCGAGACCCGCCAGGATGTGGGCGGGTGGAGCGCCCCACACGACCAGTTCGTGGCCCACCAGGCCGCGGGGGTGCGCCAGCAGCCGCTCGTACGCCCGGTCGGGCAGCGGGGCCACCCGCCGCCGGTAGGCCAGGGGGCCGTGCGCGAGGGTGAGGTGGACCGACGGGGCCGGGTCGTCGACCAGCCGGGCGCGCTGGCCGGGGTCGACGCTGCCGTTCTCGGCGAGGGCCATCCGGACGTGGCGGTCCGGGTGGACCAGAACGGCCTCGATCACCTCTTGCGGCAGAACCGCGCGCTTCGCAACCGCTCGCCGCAGCCACTCGTCTTCGTGGCCGAGCAGCCGCAGCAGCACGTCCGCCGGTGCGGCCTCGTTCGATGCCAGCCCGTGCAGCAGCCCCGTCCACTGATCGCCCATGCCCCGATCCCTCCCCCGAAGATCCAAAGCGGGCAGCGTAACAAGGAAGCCCACAGCCGGACCGATCATCACATTGCGGTCCATGACATCCTGTGACGTCACAACTCGCCGGACGGAATCGGCGGACGTCCGGGGAATTTGGGGAAGGTCGATGAGGCTCTGCTTCCTGGTGGAGGAGCACTACCGCCACGACGGCATGCCGAACGAGGTGATCGGGCAGCTGACCGCGTGGGGGCACCGGGTGGACGTGGTGCGGCCGGGCGGCTCGCTGCTGCGCATGACCGAGGCCGTGGACGCGGGTGCGCACGACGCCTGGGTGCTCAAAACGGTCTCCGGCGGCCCGGGGCTGACGCTCCTCGAAGCCGCCGCGGCGGCCGGGATGACCACGGTCAACGACGCCCGGTCGATCCGGGGCGTACGGGACAAGGCACTGGCCGCCGCCATCGGGCGCGGCCGGGGACTGCCGCTGCCGCCCACGTACGCGGTGGCCTGCCCCGAACTGCTCCGGGAGATACCGGCGGCGGAGTACCCGCTCGTCGTCAAGCCCGCCGACGGCAGTTCCGGCCGGGCCGTGCACCTGGTGTCCTCGCCGGAGCGGCTGGAGTCGATGCTCCCCGAGCTCGCGGGCGAGGGCATGCTCATCGCCCAGCCGTACGTGCCCAACTCGGGCACGGACATCAAGGTGTACGGGGTCGGCGGCGAGCTCTTCGCGACCGAGCGCTGCTCCCCGCTGCACCCGGACCCCTCGGTGCGGGAGCGGCGCGTGCCGCTGTCGTCCGAGGTGGCGGCGATCGCCGCCCAGGTGGGGGCCGTGTACGGGCTGGACCTGTACGGGGTGGACGTGCTGCTGGGCCCGGACGGTCCCGTCGTGGTCGACGTGAACGACTTCCCGAGCTTCCGTCAGGTGCCGGACGCGGCGGGGCGGGTGGCCCGCGCGGTCCTGGACCTGGCGCGGGCGGGCGGCTCGGCGCCGCCGCCGGTGATCGCGCCGCGGCCGTACGCGCTGCCGCTGTCGATTCCGGCGCAGGTTCCGGCCGCAGCGGGTGAAGCGGTATGAGGGTCGGACTGATCACCCCGGAACCCGGGCATCCGCTGCTCGCGGCCGCCACCGCGCTGCTGGCTCCGGAGCACACCGTCGAGGCGCTCGATCCGCGCACGCCCGGGGACACCACCCTGCCCCCGGCCGATGTGTACCTGCTGAAGTCGCGGACGCCACACGCCCTGGAGCTCGCACGGTCGCTGGAAGGGCGGGGCGCGGCCGTGCTGAACTCCGCGGCGGCCACCGCGCTGTGCCAGGACCGGACGGAGATGGCGGAGCTCGCCCTGCGGGCCGGGCTGCCATTCGCGGCCACCCGCATGGTCGGCTCCCTCGCGGCGTGGGCGTCCGGGACGCGGCTGCGCGCCCCCGTGGTGGTCAAGAGCCTGCGCAGCCGCCGGGGCGATCTTGTCGCGCGCGCCGACGACGACGCCGGGCTGCGGGAGTTGGCGCGGGCCTGGCCGCGCGAGCCGGTCGTGGTGCAGGAGTACGCGGCCAACAACGGCTGGGACCACAAACTGTGGGCCGTCGGGGATCAGATCTTCGCGGCCCGGCGCCGCTCCGAACTCTCGCCCGGAGGGCGTGGCCCCGACCTGCCGCTGTCCCTGGACGAACTGCCCGCCGGATGGGCCGGCCTGGTGCACGAGGTGGGCGCGGTGTTCGCGCTGGACGTGTACGGCGTGGACATCATCGACACCGGCGGCGGGACTCCGCTGATCGTGGACGTCAATGCCTTCCCCGGCATCCGCGGCCAGTCCGGCGCCCCTGAGGCCCTCGCGGCACTGACCCTGCGCCGGGCCGCCGAGCGGGCCTGACCACCGTCCGGCAGGTACCGACGGGCGGACGGCCGCTCCGGACAAGGCGAACAGCAGGTCCGGACGGGCGAATGCACCGGGCGCGACGCCCGCGGCCCGGTTTCGTGGCGCGGACGGGCGGCGGGCGCGGTGAGGATCGGGGCATGGGCGTCGTCCTGCCGGTCCTCTTCGCGCTGTTCGCGGCGCTCAGCAACGCGCTCGCCACCGTGCTCCAGCGGCGGGCCGCGCTCACCGTCCCGCAGAGCGACGGCTTCCGCTTCGGTCTGGTCCTCGACCTGCTGCGGCGGCCGGTGTGGATCGGCGGGATCCTGGCCGTGATCGCCGCCGGCGTCGGACAGGCCGCGGCGCTGGCCACGGGCGCGCTGGCCCTCGTACAGCCGCTGTTCGTGCTGGAGCTGCCGCTCGCGCTGCTGATCGCCTCGCTGGTGGCGCGGCAGCGGCTGCCGGGGGCGTTGTGGCTGGCCGTGGCGGGGGTGGTGGCGGGACTCGGGGTCGCGCTGGTGGCCGCCTCGCCCGCGGGCAACCGTACGGACGTGCCGCCCGAGCGGTGGGTGGTGGCCCTGGCGGCGTGCGCCGTCGTCGTCGCCGTCCTGGCCGTGGCCGGACTGCGCCGCCCGCCCGGCCGTGCGCGGGCCGGCTGCCTCGGCGCGGCCACCGCCGTCTGCTACGCGCTCACGGCCGCCCTGATGAAGTCCGCGGTGCACGTCCTCGACGACGGCGGCGTCGGCGCGTTCCTGACCACCTGGGAGACGTACGCCTTCGGCGTGAGCGGCATCTGCGCCCTCCTGCTGCTGGAGCACGCCATGCAGGGCGGTCCGCTGGTCGCCTCGCAGCCCGCGCTGACGCTCGGCGACGCGAGTGTCAGCGTCGCTCTGGGCGTGGTCCTGTACGAGGAACACCTGCGGTCGGACTGGTGGCTGCTCCCCCAGCTGCTGGGCATCGCGCTGATCTGCGTGGGGGTGCTGTCCCTCGCCAGGGCCGGGGAGGGCGCGCCGTGACGGCTTCCGAGCCGGCGTCTACAGGTCCCGGTGGTCGTGCGAGGGCCAGATGTGGTTCTGCGGGCTGGGCGGGATCGGCGCGGAGGGACGGGACGCCCAGGCGGGGTCCGCGCCGTGACCTCGGTACGGCACGGCCCCGGTACCGGCCCAGGGCTCGGGGGCCGGCGGGGCCTCAGGCGCGAACGCGTGGTCGGGCAGCCGCTCGGACGGGGTGGCGGGCACCTGGAGACTGCCGTAACGCTCCATCCGCTGCCAGCGCAGGCGGGAGCCCGCGATGGCGGTGAAGACCGACTGGATCACGACGAGATACATGAGCTGGCGGTAGACGAACTGCTGCAGGGGCAGGCTCCACAGCGGTCCCGGCCGCTCCCCGTCCAGGCGGAACGCGTACAGACCCATCAAGGCCTGGAGGAGCAGGAACGCCGTCCACAGGCCGAGGATGCGCACGGGGTCGAGGAAGACCAGGCCGTAGACGGCGAAGACGTCCACGACGGGCGCGAGCAGGGGCAGCAGAACCTGGAACATCAGCAGGTAGACCAGACCGCGCCTGCCGAGCTTGCCGGCCTGCCCCCGCTGAGTGAGGGCACCCCGGTGCTTCCACATGGCCTGGAGGGTGCCGTAGCACCACCGGTAGCGCTGCTTCCACAGGGCACCGAGCGAGGCGGGAGCTTCGGTCCAGGCCATGGCCCGCTCTTCGTAGACGACGCGCCAGCCGTCCCGGCACAGGGCCATGGTGAGATCGGTGTCCTCGGCCAGCGTGGTGTCGCTGACGCCGCCGACCCGCAACAGTGCCTCGCGGCGGAACGCGCCGACGGCACCGGGGACCGTGGGCATGCACTCGGCGAGGTCGAACAGGCGGCGGTCGAGGTTGAAGCCGACGACGTACTCGATGTGCTGCCAGCGTCCGAGCAGCCCACCCCGGTTGACCACCTTGGCGTTGCCGGAGACCGCGCCCACCCGGCGGTGGGAGAAGGGTTGGACGATCATGCGAACGGCGTCCGGCTCGAAGACGGTGTCGCCGTCGACCATGACGAGCAGGTTGCAGGAGGCCGCGGCGATACCCGTGTTGAGGGCGGCCGGTTTTCCGGCGTTCTGCTGCCGGATGACCCGTACGCCGGGCAGCCCGAGGGCCTCGACGATCTCGGCCGTGCCGTCCGTGGATCCGTCGTCGACGACGATGACCTCGACCTGGTGGTCGGAGGCCACCAGGGAACGGACGGCCGCCTCGATGCCGGCGCTCTCGTTGTAGGCGGGGACGATGACGCTCACGGGTTCGGTGACCGGAGCGCCCCAGGGCCGGCGGCGCATCCGCACGTGCCGCCTGGCGGCGACGAAGACGGCGATCGCACGCGACAGACTGATGGCGCCCGCCGCCCACAGCAGCCACGAGAGGGCTTCGAGGATCCAGTCGCTGGTGCGGATCGCGGTGATGAGGGCGAGGCCCTGCCACCGGTCCGCGGTCTCGGCCGGCTGGACGGCCTTGGGGAGGGCGACCGCGTCGCCCACGGTGGCGAACGTCCAGCCGGACGCCTTCAGCCGCGGCACGAGCTGTTCGAGCGCGGCGACCGTCTGCGTGCGGTCCCCGCCCGCGTCGTGCAGCAGCAGGATCTGCCCGGCGGTGTCCTTCGGGGTGGCGGCGGCGACGATCGTCTCGACGCCCGGGCGTCGCCAGTCCTGGCTGTCCAGGGTCGTCAGGACGGTCAGGTACCCCTCCTTCCCCGCTTGGACGGCGGCGCTCCAGTCGGCGTCGCCGAGAGCCTTGTTGGTGGAGGAGTACGGCGGGCGGAGCAGTGGTGTGGTGACGCCGGTGGCTCCGGCGATGACGAGCTGGGTCTCGCGCAGTTCCAGCGAACGCCGCCACGCGGACGCGGCGCCGAGATCGGTGTGGGTGAAACTGTGCAGGCCGATCTGGTGGCCCTCGTCGACGATCCGGCGGGCGAGGTCGGGGTTCTCGGCGACCCGGGTGCCGACCGTGAAGAAGGTCGCGCGCACGTCGTTGCGGCGCAGCACGTCGAGGATCTTCGGGGTCCAGACGGGGTCGGGTCCGTCGTCGAAGGTCAGGGCGATCGTGCGGGCCGCCGGGGCGGCGGTGCGGCCGGCCGCCCCCTCGATCACCGGCCCGCCGGAGGCGATCGTCTCCGGTACGGAGGTCCCCGGACCCCGCTCACGGGGAGCCGCGTCGGGGGTGGAGTCGAACAGGTGCTGGGTGTAGCCCTGGAGGAGCAGCGCCGCCGAGAGGGTGAGCACGAGGGTGGTCAGCAGCAGCCAGTGGGTGCGCAGGGGGACGTTGCGTACGGAGCTGTGCCTGCCGCGGGGTCGGCGGCGACGGTTCTTCGACAAGGGGTGAGTCTTCCTGCCTGCTGCGTTGTGCGGTGCGGTGTGGTGCGGTGCATTGCTATGTGATGCGGTGCGGTGGCGTGGGCCGCGCCGGGCCTGTCGGCCTCAGGGCCGCCCGGTGGGCTTGCCACCGCCCTGGCCCGGCGGCTCGGTGGCGCGACCCCGCCCCCCGCCGGGAGGCGACTGGGCCGGGTGCGCCGGTCCGGTCGTGGCCTTCGGGCCGGGTCCGGTGCCGGGCGTCGCGCCGCCGGTCACGGTCGTGGCGGCCGGCGAGGACGCACCGCTGCGCGAGGCTGCCGGGGTGGGGCGCGGGCTGCCATTCGCCGCGCCAGGGGCGGACGGGCCGCCGGTGCGGGTGCCGGCCGTGCTTTCGGGTACGGGGGTGTGCGGAGCCTGGGCCGAGGGGAGGAACGGCGAGTGGATGGTGGGGCCGCCAAGCAGGGTGCTGATGAGCAGGACGACGTAGGCGACGGCCGGTACCACCAGCAGGTACCCCCAGCGGCGCACCCGGCGCTGTCTGCGCCCCGACGTATCCACGAATACCGGGGCCGCTGCGGCGGCCGGGGCCGGCGTCTCCGGCGCCGCAGCGGGTGCACCCACATCACCGAGGAAGAGCTCCATCGTGTCCTGTTCCGGGGTACCGAGTGGTGGGTGCATGCGTGGTGGCCTCTGGGGATCGGGAGACGCGACGTCGGATGTCGGGGCAGGGTCGTGGTCGCGGTCGGAAGGGCGACTCATGCCCTTCAGCGCTGGAGCCGCCGCCGATGTCACTCCCAGGGCCGAACGGTCCTGTTCCGTACGATGCCGACCGGGATGACCCGGTCGGCATCGTGGTGCACCGGTACGGGTGGATCGGTCCGGGTGGATCGTCAGTACAGCGACACCTCGTACGGGGCGAGGGCCCGCGCGGGCGGCGCCCGCCCGGCTTCCCTGACGCGATGTCAGGATAGGTTCAGGTTCGGAGCGGGAGATCCCGGTCGAACCGGGACGGTCCGGGCGGAGAAGCTCGCAGGGACTTGATCACCGTTTCCCGAGTGGAGTCTTCCCAGGCGCCGTTCCTCGGACCCTGCCCCTGACCGCCGAGAGCCGGTTCGAGGAACCGATCAGCGTGCGGCAGTTGCTCAACCACACCAGCGGCCTGCCCCACGACTTCCAGGGCGCCCCGGCCACTCCCCGGCCGAGGCGATCGAACGCCGCAGGCCGTACCTGCCCGGCTACGACGGAGCCGCGCCTTCGCCTCCAGGGACCTCAACCGGCGCGCGGTCTACGCGATGGGCACCTCCTCCTCCGCCAACGGCTTCCCGGCGGTGGCCCAGCGGCTGGCTCTCGCGGCCTTCGGCGACTGGCGGGGCGGCGGCGCGGGGTCACGATCATCCTGCCGGGATCGGGCGCGCGGGGCTGAGCTACGATCCGCGCGTTGAACGTATGAACGACGCGGGATCGGTGGGTGGTGGGTGTGGGCGCCGGCGGCAGAGTGCCAGGAGCCGTGGCCGTGGTGCTGGTGGGCGGCCTGTTGCTGAGCGGCTGTTCCGGCGCCGCGGCCGGCGGCGCCCCGCCGGCCGCGGAGAAGCCGGCGACGCCGACCGCGAGCACCGACCCGGCGACGGCCTCGCCGTCCCCCGCGGACTCGCAGCCGGCGGCCCCGGAGCCCTCCGTCTCGGCTGCGCCCCCGGCGGCGCAGCCGAAGGCCTCGGCCGGCCGTGGATCGGAGCCGGCACCGAAGCGGAGCACGGCGGGTTCGCCGAAGGTCCCGCAGAACCCGCACCGGGGCCCCACCCCGCCTCCGGCGCCCTCCCACGTCCCGACGATGGACTGGAAGCCGACCCCCTTCGACCCGAACGACCCGTCGATCCCGACGTACACGCTGCCGCCGCTGCGCTAGGTCGTGTCGACCGCTACCCGGGCAGTGGGGCCCGGGCGTACGTGCCCGACAGCAGGTGGCCCGCCCCCGGGGCCACGGCGTCCAGGTCCAGGGCCCGGAGCATCTGATGGGCGGTGCAGACCGCCGCGGACACCACCGGCTTGCCCAGCAGCTGTTCGGCCTCCTCGATGGCGCCCAGGGACGGCATCTGCACGCAGGCCGAGAGCACGACCGCGTCCGCGTCGGCGTAGTCGAGGGCCCGTGCCAGGCCCGGCAGGCGGGCCGGGTCGTGGGCGGCGACCTCCAGGTTGTCCGGGATCTCGAGGGCCTGGTGGTCGAGGACCTCGATGCCCTCGTGCGTGAGGTAGTCCACGACGGTCTGCGTGAGCGGGCGCATGTAGGGAGCCAGCAGCGCGATCTTCTTGGCGCCGATGGTGTGCAGGCCGTGGACGAGGGCTCCGGCGCTGGTGACGACGGGGGCGGGCGCGCCGTTCTCGGCGGTGCGGGTGTGCAGGCGCTGCTCCGAGGTCCGGTGGTAGCCGAGGCCCATGCTCATGATGGCCACCAGGCAGGCGTAGCCGAGTACGTCGACGCGCGCGTCGGAGAGTTCCACGGCGCAGCGGTCGGAGTCGGCGTCCATGGCCTTGAGCTGCTCGGGGGTCACGTGGGTCATGCGCATCCGGCTGGAGTGGAAGGTGAAGCGCTCGTCCGGTGCGATGGCCTGGCGGGCCCGGAGGATGGCGGGGACTTCGGTTTCCATGGTGACGTTGGAGCTCGGCACGATCTGGCCGATGCGGTAGGTGCGGGGTGACACGGGTACTCCTCAGCGGGCGTCGACGACGGGGTTGGTCAGGGTGCCGATGCCTTCGACCGTGGCTTCGACGGTGTCACCGGGGTGCAGGAACTCGGGCGGGACCATGCCGGCGCCGACGCCGGAGGGCGAGCCCGTCGCGATGACATCGCCGGGCTCCAGGGTCATGCCCGAGCTGATGTCGGCGATGAGGCGGGCGATGGGGAAGAGCATGTGACGGGTGTTCGACTTCTGCTTGGTGACGCCGTTGACGCGCAGCGAGAGGTCGAGGGCCATGGGGTCGCGGATCTCGTCGCGGGTCACGATCACCGGGCCGAAGGGGGCGTAGGAGTCCTGGCCCTTGGAGAAGAACCACTGGCCGGACCGGCGCTGGTCGCGGGCGCTGATGTCGTTGAGGATGCTGAAGCCGAAGATGTGGTCGTACGCGTCCTCCTCGCTCACCCGGAAGGCGGTGCGGCCGATGACGACGGCGAGTTCGCACTCCCAGTCCAGCTGGGTGGTCAGGTCGGCGTTGTGCAGGATCGGCTGTCCGGGGCCGGTGACGGCGGTGGCGGGCTTGCCGAAAAGCACCGGGCGCGGCGGCAGGTCCTTGTCGGTGTCGAGGCTGCGGCTGGACTCCTCGACGTGCTCGATGTAGTTGAGGCCGACGCCGATGATCTTGCCGGGGCGCAGCGGGGCGCGCAGGGTCACGTCCTCCCGCCGGTGGACGGCGCCGGCGAGCGGTCCTGCGGGGTCGGCGGCGAGCAGCCGGCGGGCCGCTTCCTGCGCGGCCGGGCCGGCCTGGACGAAGGAGAGCAGGTCGTGCGGGATGCGTACGCCCGCGTGGTCGGCCAGGACCGCCAGGTCGAGGACGAGGCCGTCGGCCTCGACGCCCAGGCGTTCCGTGGCGCCGGCGGCTCCGGTGGCACTGGTGGTGAAGGTCAGCAAGCGCATGCTGGGGCTCCTCGTGGGTCAGGCGGCGGTGACGGGCTGGTGCCCGCCGTGGTCGGCGTACGCCTCTTCCCGGTGGAAACCGAGCGAGCGCATGACGGGGAAGTCGTTGAAGGAGAAGAGGCAGGCGTCCTCGGTCTGGTCGAGATTGTGGTGCTCGTGCCAGGCCCAGGACGGGACGCAGAAGATGTCGCCCTGCTTCCACTCGAAGCGCCGTCCGGCGATGACCGAGACCCCGCGGCCCTTGGCGGCCGTGTAGATCACCGAGCCGGTGTGGCGGTGGGCGAGGGTGGCCTGGCCGGGGCGCAGCAACTGCATGTGGGCGCCCATGGTGGGCATGACCGGACCGCCCGTCACCGGGTTGGTGTACTCCGCGATGACCCCGTCGTACGGGGACCCCTCGGTGGCCTGGGCGAGGCCGCGCAGGGCCTCGTACGTGGGCTCCCAGGGGTAGGCGAGCAGCGGCGAGTACGGCCGGGTCCACTTCTCCACTCCGTACGGCAACAGGTTCGCTCCGTAGGTCAGGACCGAGGAGTTGATGACCTTCCCCGGGGTCTGGTACAGCTCGGGGTGGACCTCGTAGAACCCGGCGTCCAAGGCGTTGACCAGCGGGATGTCGAGTCCGTCCTGCCATATGACCGGTGCGTCGTCGGCGTCGTTGCCGTGCTCGTGCCAGGTGCCGTTCGGGGTGATGGCGAAGTCGCGGGGACCGACCTTCAGCTTCTGGCCGTCGACGATCGTCCAGGCGCCGGTGCCCTCGTGGACAAAGCGCAGGGCCGCGGCCTGGTGGCGGTGGGCGGTCAGGGCCTCGCCGGGGCCCATGATCTGGAGTCCGGTGTAGAGGAGTCCGGCGGCGGCGCTGACGTCCTTGCGGCCCGGGTTGACGAGCATCACGACCCGGCGGCCGGCGTCGTCGCCCTTGACCAGGCCGAGGGCCTTGAGGACGTGGGGGCGCAGCTCGTCGTAGCGCCACAGCACGGGCACGGAGCGGGGCTGCGGGTACCAGGGCTCGATGTCGTTGGCCACGGTCCACAGGGCGCCCGCGTCGAGGGCGCCGAGCTCGTCGTAGTACGCGGTGAGTTCGGGGGTGTCGGACACCCGGGCGCGGCCGAGCATCGAGTCGTCCTGCTCGCTGGTCATACGTCCTCCTCAGGGGCGGCGCTGTCGGTGAAGGGGGCCGGGGGCACGGTGAAGGTCACGGGCAGCCGGGGGCGGTTGTCGACTTCGAGGCGGAAGATGTCGAAACGGTTGTAGTGCCCGGTGATGTCGTGCATCTGCTTGGGCTGGATGCACCGGGCGAGGTCGATCTCGCCGTAGACGATCCCCTCGTCGTCCACGAGGGGCTCGGTGACCGGGCGGCCGTCGGGGCCGAAGATGCCGGACAGCGCGCTGCGGGGACGGGTGAACTGCTTGCGCAGTTCCTCGTCGTCCCCGGCGAGCAGGTCGACGATCTCCGGGGAGACGGTGGAGCAGGCGACGACGGAGAAGACCTTGCCCTCGAAGCTGTGGGCGGCGGTGCGGACGGCGATGGCGTCGGCCATGTCGTAGTCGGCGGGGGCGACGGGCAGGGCGATGTAGCAGGAGGCATGGACGAGTTCGCCCTGCGCGAGGAGGGTGAAGCGGGCCAGGGTGTTGGTGTTCTCGCCGCAGGCGAGCGCCCCGAGGGGGCCGACGGGTGTGTCGTGGACGACGAGCGAGCTGCCGTCCCCGCCGGTCCAGGTGAGCTTCTCGGCCCAGGTCGGCACCAGTTTGCGGTGGACGCCGAGGAGGGCGCCGTCGGGTCCGATGGTCAGCAGGGTGTTGTAGAGGACGCCGAGGCTGTGCGGGGCGCGCTCGTTGACCCCGATGACGAGGACGATCCCGTGCCGGCGGGCCGCCGCGCGCAGGGCGTCGACGTGCGGGCCGGGCAGATCGACCGAGGCCCGCTGGAGGCGCTCGAACCAGGGCGAGCCCTGGACCGGGTTCATCGTCCAGTTCCAGTAGGGGTAGCCGGGGACGAACACCTCGGGGAAGACGACGAGTTCGGCTCCGTGGGCGGCGGCCTCGGCGATCAGGGCGACGGCCTTGCCGACGGTGGCGGCGGGGTCGAGGTAGACGGGTGCGGCCTGGACGGCCGCCGCCGTGAATCGGGGCAGGTTCTCCCTGTCCATGGGCATGGGAACCTCCGGCTATCGGGGGACGGGAGCGGGCGCCGGGGCGGCGGCGCGCGGCAGCCAGCGGCGGTGGGCGGACGCGGCGGGCTGCCGCAGCAGTTCGAGGCGGGGCGGGATCCGGTCGGTCCGGGCCGACGGGGGCCGGCCGCTGCCCGCCCGCCAGGCGCGCGCCCAGGGCGCGGCAGGGCCCTGGTAGCCCTGGGCGGCGGCCGCGTGCAGGGTCCACAGCGGGTCGTGGAGCTGGGCGCGGCCGACGCCGCACAGGTCCGCCCGGCCCGCCAGGATGATCGAGTTCACGTCGTCGTACGTGGAGATCGCGCCGACGGCGATGGTGGGGACCCCGGTGGCGTTGCGGATGAGGTCGGCGTACGGGGTCTGGTAGCTGCGGCCGTAGCGGGGCTGCTCGTGGGCGACGACCTCGCCGGTGGAGACGTCGACGGCGTCGGCGCCGGCCTCGGCGAGCGCGCGGGCGATGGCGACGGCGTCGGCCTCGCTGGTGCCGCCCTCGGCCCAGTCGGCGGCGGAGATCCGCACGAGCAGGGCCTTGCCGGCCGGCCACACCTCCCGTACGGCGCGCAGCACTTCGAGCGGCAGCCGCAGCCTTCCGTCCAGGTCTCCCCCGTACTCGTCCGTCCGCAGGTTGGTCAGCGGCGACAGGAAGCCGGAGAGCAGGTGCCCGTGCCCGTACTGGAGTTCCAGCACGTCGAAGCCCGCCCGGTCGGCGCGCCGGGCCGCGCTCACGAAGTCCCGTACGACGGCGTCCATGTCGGCCCGGTCGGCCTCGCGCGGCACCGGGCTCCGCTCGTCCCAGGCCAGCGCCGAAGCGGCGATCGGCTGCCCGTCGCGGGCGGCGGCGCGGCGGCCGGCGTGCGTCAGCTGGATGCCGAGGCAGGTGTCGGACTGGCCGTGGACGAAGTCCGTGATGCGCCGCCAGGCCGCTTCCTGTCCGTCGGTCCACAGGCCGGGGCAGCCGGGGGTGGCCCGGCCGTCGGCGCTGACGGACGTCATCCCGGCGAGGACCAGGCCCGCGCCGCCGAGGGCCTGCGTGCTGAGGTGGACCAGGTCGAAGTCGCCGGGGACGCCGTCACGCGCGGTGTGCAGCGCGGTGGGCGGGACGACGACCCGGTTGCGCAGCAGCAGTCCGCCGAGCGGGTAGGGGCGGAACATCGGGGGCACGGTCGAGGAGCGGTTGACCGCGCTGGTGAACCCCTCGTCGCGCAGGCGCAGGTTGTCGTAGGTGACGCGGCGGCTGCGGGTGAGGAGGTTGAAGGCGAACTGGTGCGGGTCCTGGCCGGTGTACCGGTCGATGTGCTCGAACCACTCCAGGCTGGCCTGGGCCGCGCGCTGGGTGGACTCCACCACCGGCCTGCGCTCGTCCTCGTACGCGGCGAGCGCGGTCGGCACGTCCGGGTGTTCGTGCAGGCTGGCGGCGAGGACGAGGGCGTCCTCCATGGCGAGCTTGGTGCCGGAGCCGATGGAGAAGTGCGCGGTGTGGGCGGCGTCCCCGAGGAGGACGACGTTCTCGTGCCGCCAGGTGCGGTTGCGGACCGTGGTGAAGCGGAGCCACTTGGAGTTGTTGGGGAGGAGCCGGTGGCCGTCGAGGTGGCCCGCGAGGAGTTCCTCGCAGCGCCGGATGCTCTCCTCGTCGCTGGTGCCCGGCGGATGGCCGCGGTCGGCGAACTCCTCGAAGCCGGCGCGCCGCCACGCCTCCTCCTCCATCTCCACGATGAAGGTGGAGCGGGTGGAGTCGTAGGGGTACGCGTGCACCTGGAGGGTGCCGAAGTCCTGCTCGTCGACGATGAAGGTGAAGGCTTCGAAGACCTTGTCCGTGCCGAGCCACATGTAGCGGCCGGCGCGCTCGTCGAGGTCGGTGCCGAACGTGTCGGCGTAGGCGGCGCGGGTGGCCGACCGTACGCCGTCGCAGGCCACCACCAGGTCGTACGACACGGCGAGTTCGGCGGCGGGCGGGGCCTGGGTGCGGTAGCGGACGTCCACCTCCAGCGCGGCGCAGCGCTCCTGGAGGATCCGCAGCAGGTGCCGGCGTCCGAGGGCGGCAAAGCCATGGCCGCCCGAGGTGAGGGTGGTGCCCCGGTAGCGGACGTCGATGTCGGCCCAGCGGGCGAACTCCGCGGACATGGCCTCGTGGATCTCGCGGTCGGCCTGGGCGATGCCGTCGAGCGTCTCGTCGGAGAAGACGACCCCGAAGCCGAAGGTGTCGTCGGGGGCGTTGCGTTCCCAGACGGTCACCTCCCAGTGCGGGGAGAGCTGCTTGGTCAGGGCCGCGAAGTACAGTCCGCCGGGCCCTCCTCCTATGACTGCGACGCGCACGGCGTACCTCCGGGTGATGCGGCGATGGTGAGTAGTTCGGGTGTCTGCGGTCCCGCCGTGCCCAGCAGCTCGCGCACGTCGGCGGGCCAGGGGGTCGCACCGGTCGCGTGGGCGGCCGAGTGGGCGATGACCATGCGGCCGGTGGCCGCCTCCACGCCCCGTTCGCTGCGCACGGTGAAGGCGTAGTGCAGGGAGGCCGAGCCGACCTTGACGACCTTCAGTTCGGTGCGCACCGCGTCCCCGAACCAGAGCCGTGCCCGGTAGTCGGCCTCGAAGTGGACCCGGGGGGTGCTTCCGAACAGGTGGGACAGGCCCAGGCGGTGGAGCAGGACGGCCTCGGCCGCCTCGACCCAGCGCACGACGGTGGAGTGGTGGTAGTGCCCGGCGGCGTCGGTGTCGGTCCACTCGACGCGGCGCTCGACGACGACGCTGGGCAGCTCGGGCGGTGTGGCCGGCCCGGGCGCGGTGGGCGGCGCTGACGGCGGTGCGGCCGGTCCGCCGGGCGGTCCGGAATCCGGCCCGGAGGCTGTGCCCGGCCCGGACGACGTGCCCGGCCCGGCGGGCGATGCGTCAACGCGGGCGCGCTCGCGCAGTTCGCCGCGCCGCAGCTTTCCGGTGCCGGTGCGCGGGAGTTCCGTGACGAATTCGACGGCGCGCGGGTACTTGTACGGGGCGATGGTCCGCTTGACGTGGGTCTGCAGCTCGCGGACGGTCGCCTCGGACGCCGGGACGCCGGCGCCCAGGACGACGTAGGCCTTGACCAGCATGCCGCGCCGCTCGTCCGGGGCTCCGACGACCGCGCACTCCTCGACGTGGGGATGGGCGACGAGGGCCTTCTCGACCTCGGGGCCCGCGATGTTGTAGCCGGAGGAGACGATCATGTCGTCGCTGCGGGCGACGTACCAGAAGTAGCCCTCCGCGTCGCGGACGTAGGTGTCGCCGGTGATGTTCCAGCCGTTCCTGACGTACGAGGTCTGGCGCGGGTCCGCCAGGTAGCGGCAGCCGGTGGGACCCGTGACCGCGAGCAGGCCGGGCTGCCCGTCGGGGACGGGGTCGCCGTGCTCGTCGACGACGGCGGCGCGGTAGCCGGGAACGGGTCGGCCGGTGGAGCCGGGCCGGATGTCCTCGTCGGCCGCCGAGATGAAGACGTGGAGCATCTCGGTGGCGCCGATGCCGTCGATGATGCGCAGGCCGGTGGCGGCGTGGAACTCGTGCCACACCGCGGCCGGGAGCGGTTCCCCGGCGGACACGCAGCGGCGCAGCCCCGCGAGCCGGTCCGCCGCCCCGGCCTCCATGATCGCGCGGTAGGCCGTGGGCGCCGTGAAGAGCACGGTCACTCCGTGGGCCGCGACGAGCTCGGCCAGCTGCAGTGGGGCCGCCTGCTCGATCAGCAGGGTCGCGGCCCCGGCGTGGAGGGGGAAGACCACCAGACCGCCGAGCCCGAAAGTGAAGGCGAGTGGCGGTGTGCCGGTGAAGACGTCGTCCGGGCGGGGTTTGAGGACGTGCCGGGAGAACGTGTCCGCGTTGGCCAGGACGTCGCGGTGGAAGTGCAGGGTCGCCTTGGGACGGCCGGTCGTACCGGAGGTGAAGGCGATCAGCGCCACGTCGTCCGCGGCCGTGACCACGGTGGTGAACCGGCCGTCCTTGGCCGCGCAGCGCGCGGTCAGGTCCGTCGCCCCGGGACCTCCGTAGGCGAGGACCGGCAGGTCCGGCAGGTCCGGCAGGCCGGGCCGGCGGTTCGCGTCGAGGTCCTCCACATAGCGGTGGTCGCACACGGCGACCGTGGGCCGGCTGATGTCGGTGAGCTCGGCGAGTTCGGAGGCGCGCAGCAGCGGCATGGTGGTGACGGCGACGCCACCGGCCTTCAGCACGCCGAACCACGCGGCCACGAGCCAGGGGTTGTTGGGGCCGCGCAGCAGGACGCGGTTGCCGGGCCGGAGGCCGAAGTCCTCGGTGAGGACCTGGGCGACCTGGTTGGCGCGGTGTTGCAGTTCGCCGTAGGTCCAGCGCTCGGTCGGAGTGAGCAGACAGGGGCGGTCGGGGCCGTGGAGCTCGACGGCGTCGTCGAGCAGGCGCCCAGCACAGTTGAGTCGGTCCGGGTAATCCAACTCCGGTAGTTCGAAGTGGAGTTCGGGCCAGAGGGAGAAGGGCGGCAGTCGGTCCCTGCAGAAGGAATCGGCGTGCGCGGAAGGGGAGAGCTCCATGGGGCGGCACCTCAATCAGGCAGCAGCGGGGAGATGGGAGCAACGTATGTCGAATATTTGGCGTCCGTCAACATCTCGCAATATCCTGCGAGGCGGAGCACCCCCTCACGACGCCTCCCGCCACCCCCGACCCGACTCAGGCCAGGGGGACGCACACCCGGACCGATTTCCCGAACTCATGGGCCACGACGGAGAGTTCTCCGCCCAGCTCCGCCGTCATCAGCTGCACGATCAGCAGTCCGCGCCCGTCCTCGGATTCCGGGTCGATCCCGGATCGGGGGGCGGGCAGTCGCGGCAGACCGACACCCCGGTCGGTGACCTCCAGTCGGAGCCAGCCCCCGCCGGCCGCCATCCCGACCCGCATGCGGCCGGCGCTCGCGTGCCGGACGACGTTGCCGACGAGCTCACTCACGGCCAGCAGCAGGACGTCCGCCGCCCCACAGGGAACCCGCCAGCCTTCGAGCGCGGCGCGCACACGAGCCCTGACTTGCGGAACGCTCTCCGCGCCGGGGTCGGTGACCCAGTGGGCGAAGCTCCGGACCACGGGAATCGCGGAACTGCCGGTGATGGTGAGCATGACGTGCTCCCGGAGGGGGAAGGCGGCGCGACCACTGGGGTAGCTCGTGTCACCGATCCTGAAGTCGGATCGCCTGTGGGCTTGTGGTCAGCGGAAACGCGTCGCTAAAGTCCTTGATTACACGTGTAACAAGCTACGCCTCCCCCGGCGGCTCGCGCAAGCATTTCGGACAAAGGACGCGAAGCCTGCACCCGCCCCGCCGGGTATCCGCCGCATTGGAAGGGCCGCAATGACGCAATCTCCCCCGGCCGCGTTCGACCTCGCCGACATGACCTGGCCGCCACCGCCGTACCAGTCACCCGTTCCGCCCGTGACGGGCGCGGACGGCGTGCGCCGCTTCGACGGGGTCACCTACGCGACCACCCCCGGCTACCGCCCCCGGCTGCTGGACGTCCAGGTGCCCGCCGGCGAAGGACCGTTCCCCGCGGTCGTCTGGATCCACGGCGGCGGCTGGCTGGACGGCGACCGCCGCTACCCGCCGCCGACCGTGCCCGCCGCCCTGCTGCACGGGGCGGTGCTGGGCGCCGGGCTCGCGCTCGTCTCCATCGACTACCGGCACAGCCTGGAAGCGCCCTTCCCCGCGCAGCTGCACGACGTGAAGGCCGCGATCCGCTACGTCCGCGCGTTCGCCGACGTCCTCGGCATCGACCCGGACCGGATCGGCGTCTGGGGCGAGTCCGCGGGCGGCCACCTGGCCGCGCTCGCCGGCCTCACCAGGCCGGACGGCCCGGGCGGCGCGGCGCTGGAGGGGACTCAGGGCGTCACCTCGGGCGAGACCGGGGTCCTCGCGGTCGTCGACTGGTACGGCGTCTCCGACCTGGTCGCGCTGGCCGGGCACCCCATGCCGCCCATGGCCTCCGGCCTGGAGTTCCCCGACCCCTACGAGGCCCTGCTCGGCGCTTCCGTGGCCGAGCGGCCGGAGGCGGCGCGGGCCGCGAGCCCGGTGACGTACGCCGACGGCTCGAACCCGCCGCCGTTCCTCCTCGTACACGGGACCCGGGACGGCCTGGTCCCGTACAGCCAGAGCGAGGTCCTCGCCGCGGCCCTGAGGAGCGCCGGGGGCGAGGTCGTCCTGCAGCCCGTCGAGGGCGCGGACCACATCTTCCTCGGCTCCCCGGACATCCCGGCGATCGTCGAGGAGAGCGTCGCCTTCCTGGCCGGGCACCTCGGGGGTGCCCCGCAGAACGGGCCGCATCAGGGACGGGGGCAGGCCCTGAGATAGGCCCGGGGAGAGGCCCCGGGACCGGGCCGCACGCACCCGGCCCGATCCACAGGACACTCCTCCGCGCGGGGCCCGGCCACGTCCCGGTCCCCCGTTCTCGTACCGCCGCGGGGGCGCGGCCCCGGCCGCGCCCCCGTTCCCTCCAGAGCACACACGGCCGCGGGCCCTCCCGCGGCCGCGAGAGGCAGCCATGTCCGGCAATCCCGCCACCACCCCGTACGACAGACCCGACAGAGCCGACAGGGCCGACAGGGCCGACGGGCCCGGCACAGCCGGCGGACCTGACCGGCCCGACGGACCTGACGGACCCGACGGGCCCCGCAGGAGCGAGCGCCGCGCCGCGTCCGCCTCCGAGGCGGCCCGCGGCCCCGGCCGCCTCCTGGCGGGTCTCCTGCTCCTGGGGGCCGCCGGGCTGTCGGCCCTCGTCGTCCGCTCCGATGTCGCGGATCCGCCCTTCCAGGAACTGGACGAGCGCTGGCTGGTCTGGATGGGCGGTCCCCACGAGGGGCTCTACCGGGCCGCCGCCACGGCCCTGGACTGGTTCGGCGGCCCGGTCGGCGCGCTCGTGCCGCTCTCCCTGCTGATCCTGCTGCTCGTCCGCAGGCGCTGGGCTTCGGTCGGCTTCCTGCTCACCGTCTACTTCGGCGGCAACATGCTCGTCGTGCAGAGCCTCAAGCACCTGGTGGACCGCCCGCGCCCGGCCGACCCGCTGGTCCGCGTCGACCACGGCTCGTTCCCGTCCGGGCACGCGGCCACGGCGGCGCTCCTCGTCATCGTCGTCGGGGCGCTGCTGGTCCCGGCCGCCCGGCGGCGGGCGTGGTGGCTCGGGGGCGCGGTGTTCACGCTGGCCATGATGTGGAGCCGTACCTGGCTGCACGCGCACTGGATCAGCGACACGGCGGCCGGAGCCGCCGCGGGCGCGGGGGCGGGCCTGCTGGTGTGGTGGCTCTTCCACCCGGCGCTCGCCCGGGAACGCGTACGGACCCACGAACGCCGCGCCCACGACCGTCGGGGGGCGGCCGCGGGCGCCGGCGCGGCGGTGACCGACGGCGGATGACGGCCGCGGTCCGAGCCGCCTGAGGGGCCGGGGGACGCTGTGTCCCCCGGCCCCTCAGGACGCGTACTCGGCCGGTCTCAGGAGGACAGTCGCTGGACCAGGACGGCTTCCACGGCCTGCACCGGCGTCGCCGTCCCGGTCTCGATCAGCTCGTGCACGGCGTTGGCGATCCGCGCGGCCGACGGCATGTCCAGCCGGACCGTGGTGAGCGCGGGCTGCTGGAGGGCGGAGAGGACGAGGTCGTCGCAGCCGACGAGGGCGACGTCGTCCGGTACGACGATGCCCTCGGCCCGAAGCGCGTGCAGCAGCAGCGCGGCGTACTCGTCGTTGTAGGTGAAGACGGCGTCCAGGCCCAGGCTCCGCCAGCGCCGGGCGAGCGCTGCCGCGGACTCGCGGGTGTAGGCCATCTCCACCGGGGTGACGGTCGCCATGTGCCGGGCCGCGACCGACTCGGCGCCCGCGAGGCGCGGCTCGGCGAGGGTGCCGAGGCCGCGCTCCTGGGGCATGACGACGCCGATCCTGGTCCGGCCGCGGGCGATAAGGTGCTCGGCCGCGGTGGCGCCGATGTGGGTGTGGTCGAAGCCGATGGTGTGCACGCCCTCGACGGGGTGGGTCGCGAAGGCCAGCAGGCCGCGCACGCCGGCGCGGCCCAGAACCTCGGCGGCCTGGGCGGTGAAGCGGTCGCCGTCCAGCGCGACGACGGCCGCGGGGCGCAGTTCGGCCCAGGCCCGGGCGGCGTCCACGGGGTCGGCGAAGCGGCCCGCGTGGAGCACGGCCGTGTAGCCGAACCGGTCGAGCTCGCTGTGCAGGTCGTCGACCCAGTCGCTGACGAGGCGGCCGACCGCGGAGATCGACGCGGGCATCAGGACGAGGTTGCTGCGGCCGGCGCGCAGGGACCGGGCGGCGGCGTGCGGGACGTAGCCGAGTTGCCTGGCCGCGTCGAGCACCCGGGCGCGGGTGCTCGCGCTGACCCGGTGGCCCTGGGTGTCGTTCAGGACGAAGGACACCGTGGCGCGCGAGACCCCGGCGAGGCGGGCCACGTCGGCGCTGGTGATGGATGCGGGGACGTGTATGTCTTTGGCCATGACGTCCCTCGACGCTCCTTCTGCTCGGGTTGCTGCTCGGTTGCTCCTTCCTTTTCAGGTTACACGAGTTAAATCAAGGGAGCGGAGGCGTGCCCGGACGTGCGGGCGGGACCGTGCAGCAGCCGGGAGGCGCCGGCGAGGTCGTCGAGGGCCGTCACGACCGAGTCGAAGCGCATCGTGGTGCGCGACTGCGTGTCGTAGCGCCGCCACTGCGGCAGGTCCGGATGGTTCGGGTCGCCGGTGCGGACGAAGGCGATCCAGGCGCGGTGCATGGCGTACGCGAGGCCGTCTCGGACGGCGGGACGGAGCCCGGCCAGGAAGGGCGCGTGCGCCCACTGGTCGAAGTTGTCGAAGACGAAGGGGAGTTCGAGGCAGTGCGCGGCGCCGAGCCGGCCCTCGTACGCGGGCGTGGGAAGGTCGAACTGGTAGGCCCACACCGGGCTGCCCGACTCGGCCCTGGCCTCGGCCAGCCGGACGGCCGGCACCCGGAAGAGCTCGTCCGTGATCAGGTCCATCAGGACGTCGGCGGGCCCGGCGCCGGGCCGGGCCCGCTCGTACGCCGCGTAGACACCGGCGGCGGCCGCGCTCCCGAACGTGTCCGCGATGCGGTCGGTCACCTGCTCCCGGGTCGCCGCGGCGTAGCCCTCGTCGAGGGCGAAGCCGAAGTTCGCCTCTTCCCGCGTCCAGCCGATCATGACGTCGATGCCGGCCGCCGCTCCGTCCAGCAGGGCCTGCGCCGGGTGGCTGCGGAGGGTGACCCCGTCGATCACGGGCAGGAAGGGCGTGGGCCAGTACCCCCACCGCATGGTCTGCGCGAACAGTCCGGCGCCCGCCCCGATCAGCTCCTGCCAGGGCAGCGCGCGCAGTTCCGCCAGGTCCTTGGCGCCCGCCAGCTCGAGAAAGGCGGCGGTGCGCTCCAGGTAGGCGTCCGGGTCGGGGAGGTCCAGGCCGAAGGGCGGACTCTGCAGGATCACCCGCCGGATCAGGCCCTGGGCCTGCGGATGTCCGGCGAGCGCGGCGGTGGAGACCGCGCCGCCCGACTGGCCGGCGACCGTGATGCGGTCCGGGTCGCCGCCGAGGGAGGCGATGTTCTCCTTCACCCAGCGCAGGGCGGCGAGCTGGTCGGTGAGCCAGTGGTTGCCACCCTCGTCGCCGTCGTCACCCTCGTCGGTGTACAGGTAACCCAGCGGCCCGATGCGGTAGTTGATGCTGACCACCACGAGGTCGCCGTCGCGCGCGAAGGTCTCGCCCGAGTAGCCGGGCAGCGAGCCGGAGCCCGACACGAAGCCTCCGCCGTGGATCCAGACGAGCACCGGGCGGCGGGCGCCGTCGGCGGCGGGCGTCCAGACGTTCAGGGTCAGGCAGTCCTCGTCGAAGGGGGGCGACCCGTGCCCGCCGAGCACGGGGTCGCCGCCTTCGCGGTACATCTGCGGGGCGCTCGGGCCGTCGGCGGTGGCGTCCCGCGTACCGCTCCACCCGGCGTGCGGCTGCGCGGGCCTCCAGCGCAGGTCACCGATCGGAGGCGCGGCGTAGGGCACGGCGCGGAAGACGGCCACGCCGCCCTCGCTCGCGCCGCGCAGGCGCCCTGCGGGGAGATCCACCACCGTCTGGTCCTGGCCTGGGGAGTGGGGCATGTGCCGTTCCTTCCTGCCTGCCGCGCACCGGATGCACGTCGACACCTGAGATTATGGCGTGAAATTGTCGATCGTCAACGCATCGCTATACGCGGACACTCGGGGCCGCACCTCACAGCCACAGGCTGTTCGAGGCCATGCGCTCCGACTCCGCCTCCAGCAACGGCGCGAAGACCCGCCACAGCACGAGGCAGGTTCCGACGCCGACGAGGGCGCCGGCGAGGGTGTCACTGAGCCACTGGGCGTGCAGCCAGGTCCGGCTCCCCATCATGGCGAGGACGTACGAGGCGCCGAACGCCCACCACCAGCGTCGCGCACGGGGCGGGAACACCACCACCGCAGCCACGATCACGAGGGTCACCGCGCTGAACACCTGGCCGGAGGGGTACGAACCGTCGTTGACCAGGACCCACGGGTGCGGCGGGCGAGGGCGGTCGGCCAGCTGCTTGAGGGGCAGGAGCACGACGACGTTGGCGACGACGGTCGCCGCGAAGACGAACAGCCCCGAGCGCCAGCGTCCGTAGACGCAGAGGCAGCCGATCAGCAGGAGCGGCAGGATCATGCCGAGCGGGCCGCCGAGCCGGTCGAGAACGATGGTGAACCCGCCGAGTCCGTCGGATCCGCCGGACGCCGCGGCGGAGGAATCGTTCACCGCGGCCGCCCAGCGGTCGTCGAGCCCCTGGAAGAAGGGCTGCGGGTCCAGCCGGAGCAGCAGTCCGACCAGCAGCGACAGGAGCAGGAGGCTGATCCCGAGGGCGAGCGCATGGCGCGGCGGAGCCGCCGGCAGGTGGTGCCGGGGCGGGAGGGCCGGGTGAGGCGGGCGTGGCGGCGGCACGAGGGAGGGTGAGGGGAACATGGCGGGCCTTTCACGGTCGTCTCCCCAGGCGGTGGGGCACGCGGAGAGCAGGCACGGGAGCGGGGAGCACTCGGGAACGGGGTAGGGCGGGGCACTCGGGAACGGGCGCGGCGAGGCACACGGGACCGAGGTGCGGTGGGGCACACGGGAACGGGGCGCGACGGGGAAGCGCACGGGAACGGGGGATGCCGGGGCACACGGAAGCAGGACGCGCCGGGGAGCGCAGGGGAGCGGGATGCGTCGGGGAGCGCACGGCCCGCAGAAGGAGCGACCGCCGCCACCGCCGGGGCAGGACGCCCTCCGGCGACGAGGTCGTCGCGGTGCGGCACGGAGTATTGCCGATGCGTGACGGCCGCCACAAGTGCAAGAGGGTTTTTCGACACATCGACCCTGCACAGTGACCGTCAGACGGTGGTTACACGTCTTGCCCCACCGCAGCCGGCGTCGGTCACGATCTGCGCAACGACCCGGCTCAGGCTCTGGCGGAGCCCGGAAATGGGTGCTACACAGTCTCCAGCGCACTTGGTGACACGTGTAACAACATCAAGTAAATCCGCGTCAGGCCGCCGCACCTCCCGGTGACGACGCCGCCCGGCGTCCGCTCGCGGCGCGCCCCCTCCCCCACGCACGCCACCTCCCCGCTCCGTCCCCCGAGGAGTCGTCATGGCCACGCACGAAGTAGCCGATCCGACCGTCCCCCCGATTCCGGAACCCGCCCGCCAGCGTGGGCTCCTGCCCCTGCTGCTGGTCGCCAACTCCGCGTTGATGGCGGTCTACATGGGTGTCGGCTCCGTGCTGCTGCCCACGCAGATCGCCGCGATCGCCCCCGATGACAAGGTCGCCGTCCTGGGCCTGATCGGCGGCATCAGCGCGATCTTCGCCACCGCCTTCAATCCGATCGCCGGCGCCCTCTCCGACCGCAGCGGGCGCCGCAACCCCTGGATCCTGGGCGGCGCCCTGGCCTCGCTCGCCGGCCTGGCCTTCCTCGGCAACGTGACCACCGCGCTGCTCGTCGGCATCGGCTGGTGCCTGATCCAGGCCACCATGAACGTCTATCAGGCCGCGGTCACCGCGATCGTGCCCGACCGGGTCGCCGCCACCCGCCGCGGCACCGCGTCCGCGCTGGTGGGGCTCGGCCTGCCCATCGGCGGCACGGTCGGCGTGCTCGTCGCCTCCCAGACCGCGGAACACCTGCGCACCGGCTACCTCGTCCTCGGTGCGATCGTCGCCGTGTCCGCGCTGCTGCTCACCGGCTTCTGCCGGGACATCCCGCGCACCGGGCCCGCCGCCGACGCGCCGGCCGCACCCAAGCGCGCCCAACTGGCCGCATTCCTCTCGGCGTTGGCCAACCACGACTTCCGGTGGGCCTTCATCGGCCGGGCCCTGATGGTCCTCGGCTACTTCTCCGTCATCGGCTACCAGCTGTACATCCTCGGCGACCACATCGCGCTGCCCGCCGGACTCACCCCGCCCGCCGCGATGGCCGTGCTCACCCCGGTGTCGATGGTCGCGATGGCCGTCTCCACCGTGCTGGGCGGTCTGCTGTCCGACCGCTGGAACCGGCGCAAGGTGTTCGTCGGCGTATCGGCCGCCCTCGCCGGGCTCGTCATGGTGGTCCCCGTGGTCAGCCCGACCTGGACCGGCATGCTCGTCTTCAGCGCGCTCAACGGCCTCGCCTTCGGATGCTTCATGGCCGTCGACACCGCGCTCGTCACCCTCGTCCTCCCGCGGGCCGAGGACGCCGCCCGCGACATGGGCGTCCTCAACATCGCGAACGCGGGACCGCAGATCATCGCCCCCTTCGTCGCCTCGGCCATCGTCACCGCGCTGGGCGGCTACACCCCGCTCTTCCTGGCCGGCGGTGTCCTCTCCCTGATCGGCGCGCTCGCCATCCTCCCGATCCGCAGCGTGCGCTGATCCCACTCCCCCGGGTCCGTCCCGCGGGACGGGCCCGGCCGGAACTCCGGCGGGCGCACGCCGAGGGTCGCGCGCCCGCCGGCTCACCACCCCACTCACCCTCATCTCCCTCCCCTCTGAAGGAGCACTCTGTGAGACGCAAGCGAGTTCTGCCGCTGGCCGCCCTGATGCTGTGCACGCCGGCCCTGGCCGGCACCGCACCGGCGGTCGCCTCGCCGCAGACCGCGCCCTCCGCGACGCCGGCGGCCGCGCCCGCCGGCCCGTTGCGGATCCTGCTCACCAACGACGACGGATACAACGCGCCGGGCATCCGCAAGGCCTTCGAGCGGCTGACCGCCGCCGGACACGACGTCACGATCGTCGCCCCGCTCACCAACCAGAGCGGCACCGGCACGAAGATGATGAACGCCCCCACGATCACGGTGAAGCACCCCGAGCCGAAGGTCTGGGCCGTCGACGGCACTCCGGGCGACTCCGTCGCCTTCGGACTGTCCGAGGTCTTCGCCGGCGCCGCCCCCGACCTGGTCGTCTCCGGCACCAACTTCGGCCCGAACGTCGCCGGGCTCGCCACCCACTCCGGTACGGTCGGCGGCGCCGTCACCGCGCTGGAGTCCGGCGTACCGGCCATCGCGCTGAGCACCGGCGGCCTGAGCGCGCCCGACCCGGTCACCACGGTCAACGCCATGGGGCCCACGGTCGACTTCGCGGTCAAGCTGATCGACCGGCTGCGGGCGCGGGCCCGGTCCGGTCCGCTGCTGCCCAAGGGCGTCGGCCTGAACGTCAACCACCCGGTCGTCGGCGCGGACGGCACGGGCAAGGCCGCCGGGGTGGCCGCGACCTTCCAGGATCCGCAGAACTTCCTCGAACCGGACTTCACCGACGCGGGCGACGGCACCTGGAAGATCACCGTGAAGGTGGACCTGCAGCCCGCCGCCAAGGGCGGTGACGTCGAAGCCGTGAGCGCCGGCCGGATCGCCGTCAGCCCGATGAACCCGGACTGGAACACCGGCCCGGCGGACCACGCCGTGACCTCCGCCCTGCTCGCCGGGCTCCGCCCGTAGGACCCGGGCACCGGCCGGGGCGGGGCGGGGCGGCGCGGTGCACCGCGCCACCGCCCCGCCCCGGCCGGTCGGGACCGGGAACGACCCGGCACGACCCGGCACGACCCGGCACGACCCCGCACGAACCGGCACGACTCCAGGAGGACGGATGAAGAGGCCCGGGAACCGGCTGCCTTCGGCAAGATCCCCAAGATCCCTGCTCGGTACGGCCCTCGGGCTGGCGGCTCTCCTCGTCTCGGCGGCGCCGACGACGGCGACGGCGACGGCGACGGCGACGGCGACGGCGACGGCGACGGCGACGGCGACGGCGACGGCGACGGCGACGGCGACGGCGACGGCGACGGCGACGGCGACGGCGACGGCGACGGCGACGGCGACGGCCTCCGGCGGATCACCGCGCCCGGTGGTCACCGTCGCGCAGGGCGCCCTGCGCGGCCAATCACAGGACGGGGCCCAGGAGTTCCTCGGTGTCCCCTACGCCGCTCCCCCGGTCGGGGACGCACGGCTGCGGGCGCCTCAGCCGCCGCCCCGCTGGAACGGCGTGCGCGACGCCGTCCGACAGGCCCCCGCCTGCCTGCAGTTCTCGCCGTTCGGCCTGAGCGATCCGCAGGCCGTCAGCGAGGACTGCCTCTACCTGGACGTGTACCGGCCGAGGACGGCCCGCCCGGGAGCCCGGCTCCCGGTGGTCCTCTGGATGCACGGAGGCGCGTACAGCCAGGGCACGGGCACCCAGTTCGGCGGGCGCACCATGGCCGACCTCACCCAGAGCGTGGTCGTCAGCATCAACTACCGGCTGGGGCAGCTCGGTTATCTGGCTCTTCCCGAGCTGGGCCGGGAGAACGACCCGCGCTCCGGGTCCTTCGGGCTGATGGACCAGCTCGCGGCGCTGCAGTGGACCCGGCAGAACATCGGCGCGTTCGGCGGGAATCCGGCCAACGTCACGATCTCCGGGCAGTCCGCGGGCAGCGGCTCCGTCTGCGCGCTGCTGGCCGCCCCGTCGGCCGCGGGCCTGTTCCACCGGGCCGTGCTGCAGAGCGGCCCGTGCACCCTGCTCCGTACGCCCGACAGCGCGAGCGCCGAGGGGCAGGCGCGGTCCTTCGCCGCGCGTGCGGGATGCACCGCCGGGGCGGAGGTGGCCGCCTGCCTGCGTGCCGCCTCCGGAGCGGCGCTGGTCGAGGCGGCCCGTACGCTGCCCACGCCGGGTCCGGCGTCGGGCGACGGGCTGCTGCCGCTGGCCCCCGCACAGGCCATCGGGAGCGGCGCGTGGAACAAGGTGCCGGTCCTGATCGGGAGCACCCGCTCCGAAGCCCGCTTCTTCGTCGCCCTGACACAGCCCCATCTGACGGCCGAGCAGTACACGGCGCAGATCCTGGCGGGGTACGGGGCCGCGGGACCCGAGGTGCTCGCCCGCTATCCGGTCGCGGACCACGGCTCGCCGTATCTGGCGCTGTCGGCGGTCATGACGGACTCGACCTTCGCCTGCCACACGGCGTGGACGGCGCAGCTCTTCGCCTCCCAGGTGCCGACGTACGTCTACGAGTTCGACGACCCCCGGTCGCCGACGCTCGCGGGCGCTCAGGTGCCGGGCCTGGACGAGTCGAACGCCCACAGCGCGGAGCTGGCGTATCTGCACGACTTCACCATGGGCGAGCGTCCGCTGACCCCGGTGCAGGTCGCGCTCGGCAACCGGATGAAGCGCCACTGGGCGGCGTTCGCCCGCTTCGGCGCCCCCGTCGTGGCGGGACAGACCCCGTGGCCCGCGGCCGGAGCCGGCGCCTCCGCGGTCCTCACCCTCCACCCCACGGCCACGCGGACGACCACGTCGTTCGGGGCGGACCACCAGTGCGCGTTCTGGCGCACCCAGCCGCCCCGACCGCTCTGACGCCCCCGCGGGTGCCGGGCAGGCACAGGTGCTCCTGCCCGGCACCGGCACCGGCACCGGCACCGGCACCCCGTCCCTCGGTCAGTACAGTTTGTTCACCCCGGTCCGGAGGATGTTCTTCCATGCCTGCACCGGCGGGTCGCCCCAGTAGCTCCACCAGTTGACCAGCGTGACGGTGTCCCCGTCACGGCCCACGCCCCACAGGTAGTTCATGTGGGGACGCTCCTGGGCATCGGCGTCGAAGGTGTACATGCCCTGGAGCGTGGCGCCCTCCTCCACGTCCACCGCACCGTGGTCATGGCCCGTCGCGGTCGTACCGGGCTCGTTCTGGCGGCGCGGGCAGTCGGCGAAGTTCAGCCGGGCCGCGTCCGCGAACGCGATGGCCTCTGCCTCGGTCGCGAAGACCACCACCTTCTGCTGGGCGGAGGCGGTCTCCGAGGTCGTGAAGTCCCGGTGCCAGACGTTCACCTCGGGAGGCTGTACCGACCAGTCGTCCAGGCATGCGTGCTCCTGGCCCCAGCCCCGCTGGACCGGAGCGGCGTACCACCCGATCCCGTCCCCGAGGCGGATGTCGGAGATGTACAGGGTCCCCGGCCTGGGCCGCCACTGCTCCGCGCCGCTCGCCGGCCCCGACGCCACGCCGGCCAGCAGCGCGGCCCCCGCCACGGCCGCCGATCCGCGTGTCCACGCGCGTACCCCCATCACGTTCCCCCTGTGCGTCCCGGTGCCCCCGCCCCGACCGGGACGCGGATCCGCTCCAGCGTGCGACAACGCCGCCCCGCCCGCGGAGGCCCTTCGGACACAACGACCTGAATTCCCATCACACTGTCCGAAAACGACAAAGACCCCAACGGGGAACCTAGTGCTCACCGCCGACGTGACGGTGCTCGCCCTCGCGGTGACCCCGCGGTGACCCCGCGGCGCGGTCCTATGACGGGGCAGGAGCTGTGGGCAGCCGTTCGTCGGGCTCCGGCTCGTGCGGTGGTTCGCTGAGCTGGTCGCGCAGGTAGTTCCAGACGACGGCGACGAGTGCGGCCACCGGTACGGCCAGCAGGCTGCCCACGACGCCGGCCAGGCTGCCGCCCAGCGTGACCGCCAGCAGGATCACCGTCGCGTGGAGACCGAGACTGCGGCTCTGGATCATCGGCTGGAACACGTTTCCTTCGAGCTGCTGCACGCCGACGATGATGGCCAGCACGATCAGCGCGTCCGTCAGGCCGTTCGACACCAGCGTGATGAGCACCGCCACCAGACCGGCGAACAGGGCTCCCACGATCGGCACGAAGGCGGAGACGAAGGTCAGAACGGCCAGCGGCAGCACCAGGGGCACGCCCACGATCCACAGGCCCAGGCCGATGAACACGGCGTCGAGGAGGCCGACGAAGGCCTGGGACCGGACGAACGAGCCCAGGGTCTGCCAACTGCGCTCGGCCACGACCGGGATGTCGACGGCGAGCCGGCCGGGGAGTTGGCGGGTGAGCCACGGCAGGAAGCGGGGGCCGTCCTTGAGGAAGAAGAACATCAGGAAGAGCGACAGCACGGCGGTGACCAGGCCGCTGAAGACGGTACCCACCCCCGTGACGACGGTGGAGACCGCGCTGCCGATGCTGTTCTGGAGGCGGGCCGTCGCGGCGTCGAAGGCGCCGGTGATCTGGTCGTCGCCGATGTTCAGCGGCGGCCCGGCCGCCCACTCGCGCAGCCGTTGGATGCCCTCGGCCACGCCTTCGACCAGTTCGCCCGACTGGGAGGCCACGGGCACGGCGATCAGCGCCACGACGCCCGCGGCCACCAGGAGGAACCCCACGGTCACCACGGTGGCGGCCAGGGCGGGCCGCCACCCCCGCCGGCGCAGCAATGCGGCCAGGGGCCAGGTCAGGGTGGTGAGGAACATGGCGACTATGAGCGGCCAGACGACCGACCACATCCGGCTCAGGACCCACAGGGCCGCCGCCGCCATGACCAGGACCACCAGCAACTCGGCGGAAACCCGCGCCGACCTGCGGAGTGCGGCAGAGGCCTTCGCGGAGCTCAACGTGACAGACATGGGGTCACCCTATTCACACTCCGTCCGCACCGGGACGGGGCCACCGGCCGGTGCCCAGGAGCAGGCGCGAACGGGCCGTCAGCACTGCGGTGGATTCAAGGAATCGAGGGATCGGATACGGGTCGTGTTCGATTCCTTCCGTCCGGCCGCGAGATAGGATCGTGATCACGGGAGGGGGCCGGATGGACCGGAACATACGCACGGTGGACGACGTACTGAGGCTCCTGGACGGCCTCTTCGCACCGGAGGCCGACCGCTGGACGGCCGACGGCGCCTCCTGGTGGGACGGCTTCTACGCGGACCGCTCGAAGCCGGTGCCGTTCTTCGTGTCGAAGCCGGACGAGAACCTGGTCTCGTACCTCGACCGCGGCCTGATCTCCCCGGGCCGCGCCCTCGACCTGGGGTGCGGACCCGGCCGCAACGCGCTGCGCCTCGCCTCCGCGGGCTTCGAGGTGGACGCCGTCGACCTGTCTGCGGCGGCCATCGCCTGGGCCGAGGAGCGGGCCCGCGAGGCGGGAGCCGATGTCCGGTTCCACCAAGGCGATGCCTTCGCCCTCGCCGCGACCACGCTGAGCGGCCCGTACGACCTCATCCACGACTCGGGCTGCTTCCACCACATACCGCCCCACCGCCGCATCAGCTACCTCGCCCTCCTCGAACGGGCCCTCGCCCCCGGCGGCCACTTGGCGCTCACCTGCTTCGCGGCGGGCGCGATGGGATCCGAGCTGCCCGACGAGGCCTTCTACCGTGAGGCCGGCCTCCAGGGCGGGCTCGCCTACACGCCGGAGTCCCTGCGCGCGATCTTCAGCGACCTGACCGAGGTCGAGCTGCGCCGCATGAACGACGAGGCAGCCGAGTCCCCGCTCTTCGGCGAGTCCTTCCTCTGGACGGCTCTGTTCCGCCGGCCCGTCGCCTCGTAGAAGGCCGGCGTGGCGGTCGCTCCGGGCTTGCCAGGACACCTCGGGACCGCGGGATTAGCCTGAAAGAGGGGATCCATCCTCGGGAAGGTGGCGGGCGCATGAAGGTGCAGCCCAGCGGCGTAGTCCTGGCTGCCGCGACCGTGGTACTCGGGGTCATGGCGGGCCCGGCGGCGTTCGCCGACGACATGGACCCCAAGAAGATCTACGAGCGGGCGGCTCCGGCCACCGTTCAGGTCCTGGGGAAGTACGGCGAGGGAACCGGCTTCATCTACGACGCGGAGAAGGGGCTCATCGCCACCAATGCCCACGTCGTGCAGGGCGAGCCCTCCCTGAAGGTCAAGGTCGGGGAACAGCCGCCGGCGCCGGTGCGGGTGGTCGGCATCGACCCCTGCGCGGACCTGGCGGTCCTGACGTTCACCTCGAAGCCGCCCGACCTGAAGTCCCTGGAGTTCGGCGAGAGCAAGGAACTCGAGGTGGCCGACACCGTCACCGCACTGGGCTACCCCGTGGGGATCAGCGAAACCAGCCAGAAGGTCGTGTACACGGCCGGCTCGGTGCAGAACCCGAACGTCGTGAACGCCGAGCCGTCGACCTCGTTCCCGCGTTATCCCTCCACGATCCAGCACTCGGCGACCGTCAACCCGGGCAACTCCGGTG
Organism: Streptomyces sp. NBC_01294; assembly: GCF_035917235.1. Lineage (NCBI taxonomy): Bacteria > Bacillati > Actinomycetota > Actinomycetes > Kitasatosporales > Streptomycetaceae > Streptomyces > Streptomyces sp. NBC_01294. The sequence goes on along the minus strand of NZ_CP108423.1, from coordinate 7,700,776 downwards.
GCCCGCTGCTCGACGGCCAGGGGAAGGTCGTCGGGATCAACGCCCTGACCGTCACCGGCGCCACGCAGGGGCAGTTCTACGCCATCAGCAGCGACCACGCCCGGCCCATCCTCGACACCCTGGCCGGAGGAGTCGTCCAGAACGACCCCGGCTGGACCATCGTAGGGCTGGACGACCCCGAACTCGGCCTGTACTTCGAGGAGAAGGACGCGACCAAGGCGGAAGCCGCCCAGAAGAGGCTCATCGACAGCGGAGTGACAGGGGTGTTCGTCATCAACGCCAGGACGAACTCTCCGGCGGGGAAGGTCCCGCTGGGCACCGGGGACGTGCTGACGGCCATGAAGGACACGCCGGTCGAGTCGGTCGCCGACGTCTGCGACATCCTCCAGTCCTCCGCACCGGGTGAGAAGGTTCCGCTGGAGGGCGTGTACTCCCTCACCGCCGACGGGAAGCAGACCAAGTTCGGTGAAGCCTGGTCAGCCGACCTCGTCCTCGACAAGAACACCGCCCCCTCACCGTGAGGCCGGACACCACCACCCGCCCGCCTCAGGCCGCCTGACCGGGGCTCGGCCTGCGACGGCCGCGGCGGCGGCGGATCACCGCGAAGCAGGACGCCGCCAGCGCCACCAAGACGCCCGACACCGTCAGGAGCCACACGGGGATGCCGTCCCAGACCGTGAGCAGCTCGTTGCGGTAGACGGCCCTGCGGTACGGAGTGTCCTGGGCGGTGGCGCGCAGTTCGTGGTCGGCGTCGATGCGCGCGGGCTCCGGGAACTCCTGGTCGATGGCCGTGAGGAACACCGGTTCGCCGCCCGCGAGTTCCGCGAGCGAGCCGTCCTTGGGGTGGATGGTCCCGGCGAAGGTCACCTTCGGCGCGGAGCCGCCGATCGGGGAGGCGGGCTCCATGCGGTGGTCGGCCAGCACGTACAGGCCGAGCGACTGCGGCGTCTTCGCCATCCGGGACAGCCGCATCGGGTAGACCAGCCGCTCGCTCTCGAAGCGGATCTTCAGCGGGTCCAGGTCGCCGCGCAGCACCTTGCCCTCCTGCCGGGGGGCGAGCCGTACCGCCACGTACTCCCACTTCTGGTCGACGTACGGCTTGACCTCGGCGGCGAGGCGGTCGGGGAGCGTGAAGCCGTTGCTCTCCAGCCAGTTCTTCAGGGCCTGCGGGTCGGTGGCGGTGAGCCGTGCGACGTCGAAGTCGCCGAGCTGCTCGCGGCCGACGACACCGACCGCCGACGGCGTGCGGCCCGGCGCGGCGCCCGCGCTGTCCCCGACCTTCGAGGCGAAGGGCCAGTCGCCGTTCCGGGGCCAGAAGTAGCTGCGGGTCCTGCGCTCGGGCCGGGTCATCTCGCTCAGCTCGCCGAACATGTTCCCGTCGCCCAGCTCGACCGTGGCCCGCCCCGGCACCGGCATGATCCAGGCGGCCCGCTGCGCGTCCCCGCCGACGGTGAACCGCATGACGATCTGCTCCGTACGGCCGTCCCAGCGCACCACGGAGGTCTCACGGTCCACCCCGATCCGGGACTGGCCGCCGGGGACCATGGCCCCGCAGCCGCACGCGTACGCGGGGCTGATCAGCGAGCCCACCTGGGTCGCGAGCAGGGCGATCAGCAGGGCGAGCACTCTTCGTTTCATCCACACGGGGTCTCAGACGGCCACTCGGGTGATCCGGTTCCGACCCCCCTCGCCGAGCCGTGGGGCCGGGGCCCATACTGTGCCCCATGAGGGGGAGCGAGAATCGGCCGTATGCAGTGCGGCGCCAGAGCGCGGTACCGCGCAACCCGTTGGTTCCGGACTCGGTGGAGGCGGAGATCGCGCGGCACGACTGGGAGTCGATCGAGTGCGGCTGCGGTCATTCCGCGGGGCATCTGGTGGACGCCGTGCGGGATGCCGCCGAGGGGCACCCCTCCGCGTTCCGCGCGCTGGAGGGCCACGTCTTCTTCGCGCAGCACCTGAAGCCGCCCGCACCCGCGGTGTGCGCCGTGCTGATGGCCGTGTGGTTGGTGCAGCCGCCCCGGCGGGCGACCCGCGAGGCCCTGCTGTGGACCCTGCTGGCGCTGCTGTGCACGGTGGACGACGGCGGCACCCACGAGGCGGGGCTGCACGGGCAGTGCGCCGCCTTCGTCCGCACCGGCGTGGACGGCTTCCGCCGCGAACTGGCCACCGCCCCGGGATCGGGAACCGCCGCCTACGCGGAGGGCATCCTGGAGATCCTCGGCCTGGCGGCCTAGAAGCCCTCTAGGCGCGAGGCGTCTCCAGGCAGGCGCGCAGGCCGGTCACGGTGACGTGTTCCAGGGAGTCCGCGAAGGTCCGCAGCGGTGACCGCGGCACCGGCAGCAGCGACGGGACCACCAGGACCCCGCAGCCGGCCGCCTCCGCGGAGGCGGCGCCGTCCGGCGAGTCCTCCACCGCCACGCACGCCTGCGGTACGAGGCCCAGCCGCCCGGCGGCCGCCCGGTAGGGGTCCGGGTGCGGCTTCGTCCGCGTGGTGTCGTCTGCGGACAGGGTGAAGGCGAAGGGGACATGGGCCAGCGAGCCCCCGACCACCGAGTCCACGACCACCCGGGGCGACGCGCTGACCAGGGCGAAGGGCACGCCTTCGGCCGCCAGGGCGGTCAGCAGCCGCTGGGCACCGGGCCGCATCGGCGCTCCCGCCTCCACGCGGCGGTGAAAGCGGTCGGTGAGCGCGGCCGCCACCTCGTACGGGTCTCCCCCTCCCGAGACCCGTACGAGGTGCGCGGCGGTGTCCTGCACCGCGCGGCCGACCACCTCGGGCGCGTCCGCGTCGGCCAGCCGGTGGCCGAGGCCGTCGGCCACCTCCTCGGTGGCCCGCCACCACAGCACCTCGGTGTCGACCAGGGTGCCGTCCATGTCGAACAGGACCGCGGCGAGGGCGCTCACACGGACCTGGCCACGACGAGCACCGGCCGCTCGGCCAGGCCCACGGCGGCCCGCGCGCCCGGCACGAGGGTTCCCGCGTCCCGCGAGGGCAGGTCCGCCTTGACCGGCACCCCGCCCGGCAGTTCCAGGTGGAGCCGGGTCACGGAGCCGAAGAAGGAGGCGGAGACCACGGTGGCCGTGCCCGAGGCGTCGGCGGTCGCCGTCACGTTCTCGGGGCGTACGAGGACCTCCACGTCCGGCGTGGACGGCACCGGGCCGTCCACCGGCAGGCGGGCTCCCGCCACCTCCACCAGGCCGGAGTCGGCGAGCCGGCCGGGCAGCCGGTTCATGGTGCCGACGAACTCGGCGACGAAGGGGGTCGCGGGCCGGTCGTACAGCTCGGCCGGGGCGGCGCACTGCTCCAGCTTCCCGGCGTTGAGGACGGCGACCCGGTCGGCCATCGACAGCGCCTCCTCCTGGTCGTGGGTGACGAACACGGTGGTGATGCCGAGGGAGAGCTGGAGGCGGCGGATCTCCTCGCGCAGGTTCGACCGCACCTTGGCGTCCAGCGCGGAGAGCGGCTCGTCGAGCAGGAGCACGCGCGGGCGCAGGGCCAGGGCGCGGGCGAGCGCGACGCGCTGCTGCTGGCCGCCGGACATCTGGTGCGGGTAGCGGTCGCCGTGGTCCGGGAGGCCGACCAGGTCGAGGAGTTCGGCGGCCCGCTCGCGGCGCTGCGCGGCCCCCACCTTGCGCACCCGCAGACCGAAGGCGACGTTGTCGCAGGCGCTGAGGTTGGGGAAGAGGCTGTACGACTGGAAGACCATTCCGGCGTCCCGGCGGTTGGCCGGGACGCGGGTGATGTCCTGTCCGTCGACGAGGACCTCGCCGGAGTCGGGCTGCTCGAATCCGGCGACGACGCGCAGGGCGGTGGTCTTGCCGCAGCCCGACGGGCCGAGCAGGGCGATGAGTTCGCCGGGTTCGACGGTCAGGTCGAGCCCGTCGAGGGCGACGGTGGTTCCGAACGCCCTGCGCAGGCCGCGGAATTCGAGGCGCGCGCCCCCGGACTCGGCGGAGTCGGCCGGCTTCCCGGCCGCGGGAGGGGTGGTGGGCGTGGTGGGCATGGGGTCAGGACTCCTTGCGGGAGGTGGTGGCGGGTGCGGCCGCGGTCGTGGAGGGGGTGGTCCCGGCCCGGGAGAGGGCGATCAGCAGCAGCCAGGTGATCAGCAGGCTGAGGATGGAGACGGCCACCGACATGCGGGCCTGGGCTCCGGAGATCGAGACGATCCACACCGCGAAGGGCTGGAACCCGAGGAGGGAGGCGATGGTGAACTCGCCGAGCACCAGGGCCAGGGTGAGGAAGGCGGCGCCGGCGAGCGAGGCCCGCAGGTTCGGCAGCAGCACGCGCAGGACGACGTACGGCCAGCTCGCGCCGCAGCTTCGGGCGGCCTCGACCAGGGTCGGCACGTCGACGGCGCGCAGGCCCGCGTCGAGCGAGCGGTAGACGAAGGGGAGCGCGAGGACCGTGTAGGCGAAGACCAGGACGACGGGGAACTTCTCGTTCTGGACGGCGATGAAGGTCTGGTAGAGCGGGGTCCGCGACAGGTGTTCCGGTCCCCAGCGCAGCACGGTGGTGATGCCGGTGACCAGGGCGATCGGCGGTACCACCAGCGGCAGCATGCACATCACCTCGACGACCGGGCGCAGCCGCGGCGAGCCGATGCGTACGGCCACCAGCGCGGGCACGGCGAGCAGCAGCGACAGCGCGATGGTCGCGGCGGCGAGGCCGAGGGAGAGCAGCAGGCTCTCGGTGAACCCGTCGGCGGAGAGCAGTGCGGTGTACGCCTCGAAGGTGATCCCCTGGCCGGGCACGTGCACGGTGAAGACGAACGAGGCGAGGAGCGGGACCAGGAAGTAGGCGCCGGCCAGGGCGAGGACGGCTCCGCGCCAGATCCCGGGCCGGGGGCGCCGGGCCGAGGACGACCGGCCGGGTGCCTCGGTGTCCGGGGCGCTCCCGGCAGCGTACGGTGCGGCCGGAGTGGTCTGGGTGGCGGGAGTGGCCGGGGTGGCGGGAGTGGCCGGGGTGGCGGGAGTGGCCGGGGTGGTCGGGGTCATCGCAGCCATCGGGCGCTCCGTCGCTGGAGGGGCAGGTAGACCGCCATGACCAGGCCGGCGATCAGGATCATGTCGAGGCCGAGGGCGAGCGCCACGTTCTCCTGGCCGGTGAGCACGTTCCCGGACAGCGCGTCCGCGATCTTGAGCGTGACCAGGGGTACGGAGCCGCCGACGAGGGCCGCGGCCGTGGCGTGGGCGGCGAAGGCGGTGCCGAAGAGCAGTACGAACCCGCCGAGGAGGGACGGAGCGAGCACGGGCAGGCCGACATGGCGCCAGAACTGCCATCCGGTGGCCCCGCTGCTCTGGGCGGCCTCGCGCCACTGCGGGCGCAGTCCGTCCAGCGCCGGGGCGATCACCAGCACCATCAGCGGGATCAGGAAGTACAGGTAGACCACGGTGAGGCCGGTGAAGGAGTAGAGGTTCCAGCCGAGGTCCGCGAGGTCGGCGAGCTGGGTGACGACTCCGGAGATACCGACGGTGGCGATGAACGCGAACGCGAGGGGCACGCCGCCGAAGTTGGCCAGCACTCCCGAGGCGGTCAGGGCCGCACTGCGCAGGCCCTTGGAGCGGGACGTGACCACGGCCTGGGCGATCACGACGCCCAGGACGCCGCCGACGAGTGCGGTGAGGGCGGAGAGCTGGACGCTGCCGATGAGCGAGCCCAGGTACGGGCCCTGCAGCGAGCGCGCGAGGTGTTCCCCGGTCAGCCGGGTGGCGCCGCCCGCCGGGTCGGTGCGGGTGACCGCGCCGAAGGCCATGGCGCCGAGCGGGATGCCGAAGCAGAGCCCGGTGAAGACGAGGAGCGGGAGGGCCGCGAGCCAGGTGCGCGGACCGCGCCGCCGGCGGCGGGTGCCGCCGGCGGCGCGGGAGTCTGAGGTGGGCATCAGGAGAGGGCCTTGTCCCACTTCTCGGCGAGGGTTGCCTTGGCCCGGTCGAGCTCCGCGGAGACCGGGAAAGCCGGGGTGCCCTGCACCTGCGGGAGCTTGGCGACGGCGTCCTTGTCGGCGGTGCCGTCCTCGGTCATGGCGGGCAGCAGCACCGGGCGGGCGTAGCCCTTGAGCCAGAGGTTCTGGCCCTCGCCGCTGTAGAGGAACTCCATCCACAGGCGGGCGGCCGCCGGGTGCGGGGCGTCCTTGTTGATGGCCTGCGAGTAGTACTGGGCGAAGACGCCGTCGGCGGGGACGGTGACCTTCCAGTCGACGCCCTTGCCCTTGAACTGCTGGGCGTAGCCGGCGTTCAGGTAGTCCCAGTCGATGGAGATGGGCGTCTCGCCCTTCTCGACGGTGGCCGGGGTGGACTCGACCGGGATGAAGTTCCCGTTCTTCTTCAGCTGCCCGAAGAAGTCGATGCCGGGCTGGATGTCCGCGAAGGAGCCCTTGTTGGCGAGGGCGGCCGCATACACGCCGCCGAAGGCCGAACCGGACTTGGTGGGGTTGCCGTTGAGGGCGACCTTGCCCTTGTACTCGGGCTTGAGGAGATCGGCGAAGGTCTTCGGGCAGGTGGGGATGCGGGCCGCGTCGCAGCCGATGGAGACGTAGCCGCCGTAGTCGTTGTACCAGCGGGCGTCGGCGTCCTTCTGGGTGACGGGGATCTTGTCCCAGGCGGTGACCTTGTACGGGGCGAAGAGGTTCTCGGCGGCGCCGCTGCGGGCGAAGGCGATGCCGAGGTCCAGTACGTCGGGGGCGCGCTTCTGGCCCTGGCGGGACTTGACGGCGGCGATCTCGTCGGCGCTGGAGGCGTCCGGGTTCTCGCTGTTCACCTTGATCTTGTACTTGGCCTCGAAGGCCTTGATGATCTCGCCGTAGTTCGCCCAGTCCGGCGGGAGCGCGATCACGTTCAGCTCGCCCTCCTTCTGCGCGGCGGCGGCGAGGGCCTCCATGGAGCCGAAGTCGGCCACCGAGGTCGCGGCGCCCGGCTGCACGCCGTTCTTGGCGCCGTCGGCGCCACCGGACTTCTGGTCGGGTGCGGCACCACACGCGCTGAGCGTGGTGAGGACGGCGGCGCTGAGCAGAACGGCCGCACCGCGACGGGCGGAGGATCTGAGCACGGTCTCTCCCGGAGACGAGGGTGGGTTCACTTGTCTGAACAAGTTGGCTCCAGTTCGCCCGGACTCGCTGTACGGACGGTGAACGGCGCCCGTCCGCTGGAGCACGGCTCGACGAAGAGACGAGAATGACCGGAAGAAGCCGTGACAGAACCTGTTGGAATGATCATGGGAGACCGGTGCACAGCGATTCCGGCACCGCTACGCCGGCCACGGCGGACAGGGGACGAACGGCATGAACACGAGCACGACCGGGGGCGGAGGCACGGGCGCGGGCACGGGCGCGGGCACCGTCCGATACCTGGAGATCGCCGAGGCGCTGCGCCGCGAGATCCTCTCGGGCGAGCTCCCGGTGGGGGCGCACCTGCCCTCGGAGAGCGATCTGGCGGCGCGCTGGTCCGCCTCGCGCGGGACGGTCCGCCAGGCGGTCGCCACGCTCGCGGCGGAGGGGCTGATCGGTTCCCGGCAGGGCGCGCGGCGGATCGTCCTGCGCAGGGAGCGCCGGCACAGCTTCGGCGAGCTGAACAGCTTCGCCCAGTGGGCCGAGGGGCTCGGGCACCGGGCCGCCGGCCGCTTCCTGTCGCGGACCCGCCGGCCCGCGACGACCGAGGAGGCGGACCGGCTCGCGCTGGCGCCCGGTACGCAGATCCTGGCCGTTCTGCGGCTGCGTCTGCTCGACGGGGAACCCACCATGGTGGAGCGGACCGCGTACGCCGACTGGGTCGCGGCGGCCGTCGAGGCGCTGCCGGCGGACTGCCGGTCCGTCATGGACAGCCTGGCCGAGGGCTCCGGAATCGTCGCCCACTACGGTGAGCACCTCATCGACGCCCTCCCGGCGGGCAGCGAGGACGCCCGGCTGCTGGAGATCCGGCGCGGCAGCCCGCTGCTGCGCCAGCGGCACGTCTCCGCGACGGCGACCGGCCGCCCGATCGAGTGGTCCGACGACCGCTACCGGGCCGGCAGCGTGACCTTCAGTGTGAGCAACTCGTCGGTAGCAACCCCTTTGGAGCGGCGCGTCGGCGACCAGTGACCCCGTCAGGCGGCGCGCCGGGTCTCGGCGATCGCCCCGGGCAGCCAGTCCGCGACCCGGCCGAACCCGAAGCCCAGGGCGGCGGCCCGGCCGTTGTCCATGGCGTAGGCACGGTCGAAGGAGAACGGCGAGGCGGCCTCGCCCTGTCCGACGAGCCGGTACCGCGGCCGCCGCCCGACCTGCCCGGCGACCGCCTCGCAGAGCGCGATGACGTCCGGCGCGCCGTGCGAGGCCGCGTTGACGGGCCCGGTGAAGCTCTGCTCCGCCGTCCAGTGCAGGAAGTCCGCCAGCTCCCGGTGGTGGATGAACGAGGTGGCGTACGGGGACTCGTGGACGGCGACCGGGGTGCCGGCGCCGATCCGCTCCACGTAGTGCGCCAGCCGCCCGGTGAACTCCGCCCGGCCGCCGCCGAGGACGTGCGCGCTCCGCACGGACACGTACGGGAAGGCGGGTTCGCGCAGGAAGACGGCCTCGGCCTGCCGCTTCCCCTCGGCATAGGCGTACGCCGGGCCGTGCGGGTGCGGGCCCGGCCCGGCGGGCGGCAGGCGCCGGGGGTCGAGATCCGCCTCGGTGACGGGGGCCGCGCGCCTGACGAGGGCCGCGCCCGTAACGGGGGCCGCGGCGGTGGTCGCGGCAGCGGACGGGGCGGCGGACGGCGCGGGGAGCGTCGCCGGGTCGTACACCTCCATCGTCGAGGTCATCACATAGCGCCCGGTCCGCCCGGTGAACACCCGCCGGGCGACGGCGGCCTGGAGCGGCGTGTAGCAGACCTGGTCGACGACCACGTCGAAGGCGCGCGGGCCCAGCGCCGCCCGCAGCCCTTCCTCGTCGTCCCGGTCCGCGACGAGGTGGCCCACGCCGGGCGGCGGCGCACTGGAGCCCCGGTTGAGGACCGTGACCTCGTGCCCCGCGTCGCGTACCCGGGTGACCAGGGTCTTTCCGAAATACCGGCTGCCGCCGATGACCAATATCCGCTTCATGCCCGCGACTCTGCCGCTGTAGGGTCCCCAGCGGAACTGACGGCCTGCTGAACGGGTGTTAAGGAAAACCGATGATCGATGTGCAGCGGCTGCGGGTCCTGCGGGCGGTGTCCCAGCACGGCAGCTTCAACAAGGCGGCCGCGGCCCTGCTGTTGACCCCGTCGGCCGTCTCCCAGCACATCGCGGTGCTGGAGCGCACGCTCGGCCACCCGGTCGCGGTGCGCAGCACCCGCGGGGTCACGCTCACCGAGCCCGGCCGGCTGCTGGTGGAGGCGGCGGAGGCCATCTCCGCCGAACTGGACCAGGTCCGCAGGGAGATCGACCGGCTGACCGAGGAGCGGCCGCGCCTGACGGTCGCCACCTTCACCAGTGGGGGCCGGCACCTGCTGCCCGCGGCGCTGTCCCGGTTCGTGGCCGCGCATCCGGAGGTGGAGCTGACGGTGCGGGAGGGCGAGCCGGAGGAAGCCGTCCCCATGGTGCGCGGCGGCGCGGCCGACCTCGCGCTGACCTACCACTTCGACGGGCCGGCGCCCGTGCGTCCGGGCGGGCGCCCGGGGCTCGACTGGATGCCCCTGATGGAGGATCCGCTGTGGCTGGTCCTGCCCCGCGGGCACCGCCTCGCCGGCCGGACCTCGGTGGACCTGGCCGAACTCGCAGCCGACCGCTGGGTGCTGGGCTGCCTCAAGACGGAGGCCTTCCTGCGCCGATACGCGGACCTCGCCGGCTTGGACCTCCGGGTGGCGGCCTCCACCACGGACTACTTCTTCGCGCAGACCCTGGTCGCGGCGGGCGTCGGCGTCTCCCTCGTCCCCCAGGTCGCACTGGCCGAGGCCCCGGCGCCGACCGTGGTCCGCGTCGAACCCCCGCGTCCCGCCCGGCACATCGGCCTGGTCCTGCCGCGCCGGCGCCGCGCGAACCCGTACGCCGCGGCGCTGGCCGAGGCCGTGACAGCCGCCGCCTCGACCCGGACCGGAGTCCGCCCGTGAACAGCCTCCTGTGCGGCCTCGCCGCCAACCCCGCGCTGCCGCCCGAGCTGGTCGACCGGCTGATCGCGCTGGCCGTGGCGACGCCCGGCCCGACCGACTTCTTCGACCCCTCCGACCATCTCGTCTCCACGCTGGTCAGGAACCTGGCCGAACGCGCCGACCTCGGCCCCGCCCAGGTGGCGGCCCTGGCCGCGCGCGACGAGGACACTGCCGTGCAGCTCGCCCGGCACGGGCACCTGACCGCCGCCGACGTCGACCCGGCGGTGTGGCCGGTCGTGGCCCTCGCTCTCCTCGACGAGGGCCGGGGCCTCCCGGAATGGGCCCGCCGGTTCGCCGCGGACGCCGACCCGTGCGTCCGGCTGAGGCTCGCCTCCTGCCCCGGGCTGCCCCCAGAGGTCGAAGCATCCCTGGCCGCCGACCCGGACGTCGGCGTGGCCGCCGAACTCGCGCTGGGGACGACCTCCGCGCCGGTGGCGGCCCGCCTCGCACGGCATCAGCACGCCGAGGTCCGTCGGGCGGTGGCCTACAACGAGGCCGTGCCGCCGGCCGCGCTGGCCGCGCTGATCACCGGCCACGGCGTGCCGCCGGCCCGGTCCTGCCTGGTCTGCGACAGCCGGGAGATCCCCTTCACCCATGATCCGTACTGCCCTGACGCCGACTGCGATCTGCCGTCCGGCGCCGAGTGCGACGGGACGCACGGCTCGACCGTCCACGCGACATGGCAACGGGCCCTGGAGAATCCGGTCACTCCCCCGGAGGCCGTGGTGGCCTTCGCGGACCATCCCTCGATGCTGCTGAGGTGGGCCCTGGCCGAGCGGACCGACCTGCCGCCGCACGCGTACGCACGCCTCGCCGAGGACCCCTCGCCCGGGGTACGGTCCACGCTCGCGCGGAACCCGGGCATCGGACCGGAGGTGATCCGCGTCCTGGCCGCCGACAGCGAGCACGGGATACGGCGCGCCGTGGCGCACCATCCCCACGTGACGCTCGACGTGTTGACGCAGCTGACCGCCACCACCCGCCTCGGCGCGGAGGCACTGCCCCGGTTCGCCTCCGCCCCTCCGGCGGAGCTCGCGGAGGCGGCCGGGTCGGCGCACGCGCCCCTGCGGATGGTCGTGGCACACCGGCACGATCTGCCGCCCGAGCTCCGCGACGCCCTGGCCGCCGATCCGGACGCCTCGGTGGTCAAGGCCGTCGCCCCGCACCCGGGGCTGACGCAGCAGCAGCTGCGGGCCATGGTCACGCGGCACGGCGTACAGGTCCTCGCGCGGGTCGCGGCCAACCCGGACGCGTCCGCGGGCCTGCTGGCGGAGTTGGCCCGGCACGATCCGCCGGTGCGGCGGGCGCTGCGGGAGATCGCCACGCACCCGAACGCGACCGCCGAGGCGCTCCTGCCCTGCCTGGCCGACAAGAGGGCGCGGATCCACGCCGCCGCCCATCCGGCGCTCCCCGCGGCGGTCGTCGTCGAGCTGCTCACCGACGACGACCCGCAGGTGGTCGAGGCGGCCGCCGGCAACCCTCGCTGCCGCGCGCCGTGATGGCGGAGCTGGTGCCCTGACGGCCGGCGAGACGGGGAGCGGCGACGCCGGAGCCGCTGCTGCGGGGCACGGGCCTACGGACCGGTCACCCGCCCGGCTCCGGAGCACGTGCTGAACGAGCGCAAGGGCCGACCGAGCCCGGGGTCACCAGGCCCGTCTCGTAGGCGAGCACCACGGCCTGGGCCCGGTCGCGCAGGGACAGCTTCGCGAAGATGCGGGCCACGTGGGTCTTCACCGTGGCCTCGCTGAGCGTCAGGTCCCGGGCCAGTTCGGCGTTGGAGCGGCCGTGGCCCATCAGGGTCAGCACCTCGCGTTCGCGCGGGGTCAGGGCGGCCAGCTCCCGGTGGGTGCCGGCCGTCCGGGCTCGGTCCCGGTCGGCCGCGCCCGGTGCGCAGCGCTCCACCAGGCGACGGGTGATCGACGGGGAGAGCAGCGCGTCGCCCGTGCCGACCAGCCGGACGGCGGCGGCAAGGTGTGCGGGGGTGACGTCCTTGAGCAGGAAGCCGCTGGCCCCGGCGGCCAGGGCGGCGTACACGTACTGGTCGAGGTCGAAGGTGGTCAGCATGATCACCCGGCAGTACGGGGCTTCGGCGAGGATGCGCCGGGCGGCTTCCAGGCCGTCCATGTTCGGCATCCGGATGTCGAGCAGGACCACGTCCGGACGCAGCCGGCGCACCGCCGCGACCGCCTCCACCCCGTCGGCGGCCACACCGACCACGTCGATCCCGCGGGCCGTCAGGATCAGCCGGAAGCCTGTGCGGACCAGGTCCTGGTCGTCGGCGATGACCACCCGGGGCACCGGCGCGGCGGGCACGGGCTCGGCGGGCGCGGGCTCGGCGGGCGCGGGCTCGGGTCCGGGCCCCGGCCCCGGCCCGTCGGGCGTGCTCACGGCCGGTCCAGGGGGAGGCGGGCGCGCACCCGGTAGCCGCCGCCGAGGCGGCGGCGGGCATCGAGGTCACCTCCGTAGACGGCGACGCGTTCGCGCAGGCCGAGCAGTCCGCGGCCGGCGCCCTCGGCCTTCGGCCCGGTCCCGCCGCCGGCGGGCCGGGGTCCCGGCGCGCCTCCCGTCAGCACGCTCGGTCCGCCGTTGAGCACCTCCACGCGCAGCGCGTGTTCCGCGTACCGCACCGTCACCTCGGTCTTCCCTCCGTGTCCGTGTTTGAGCGCGTTGGTCAGCGCCTCCTGGATGATCCGGTACGCCGTGACGTCGATCCCGGCCGGGAGCGGGCGCGGGTCGCCGGACATCCGCACCTCCACCGGCAGGCCGGCGAAGGAGAACCGGTCGATCAGCGCGCTGAGCCTGGCGAGGCTCGGCTGCGGCGACAGCCGGGCGGCCACGGACCCGGTGCCGGCCCCACCCCCGCCCCCGTGCGGTGCGGACGGCTCGTACGGCTCGTCCGCGCCGTCCTGGGCGGGTGCGAGCAGGCCCAGCAGGTGCCGCAGTTCGGTCATGGTGTTCCGCCCGGCCTGCTCCACGGCGCCCATCGCCGCCGACGCCTCCTCCGGCATCGTGCCCAGCACCTCGCGGGCGGCCCCGGCCTGAACCACCATCAGGCTCACGTTGTGGCTGACGATGTCGTGGAGCTCGGCCGCGATCCTGGCCCGTTCGGCGTCGACGGCGGTACGGGCCGCGCTCTCGCGCTCCCGCTCCAGCAGCCAGCCGCGCTCCTCGATCGCCGCCCGGTGACCGCGCCGGGCGCGCAGCAGGGCCACGCCGAGCCCGCCGGCCGCGGCCGCGGACAGGCAGGCCGCGACGACGGCGATGATCAGCCCCACCCTCAACTCCCCATCCCGTGTGCCTCGGTGACATTCTGCCGGACGGGCTGCGTACATCCCCGGGATGACCTGCCCCGGCCTTTACATCCGGGGACTGACGCACCGTCCGCGGGCTCCACTTTAGGTTCGGACCATGACAACTGATCACGACAGTGCGCGGCAGGTCGTCGTACGACTGGACGGGGTGCACAAGGAGTACGGCGACGCGAAGGCCCTGGACGGCCTGTCCCTGGAGATCCGGGCGGGTGACGCAGTGGCCGTGATGGGCCCCTCCGGCTGCGGCAAGTCCACGCTGCTCAACATGGTGGCCGGGCTGGACCGGCCGACGGCGGGCACCGTCGAGGTGCAGGGCCAGGACCTGGGCCGGCTGAACGAGACCGGACTGGCGCTGTTCCGGCGCCGGCACATCGGCATGATCTTCCAGTTCTTCAACCTCATCGACGACCTGCCGGCCCTCGACAACGTGGCGCTGGCCGCCCAGTTGACCGGAACCCCCGCCCGGCAGGCGCGCCGCCGAGCCCTGGAGCTCCTCGACGAGCTCGGCGTCGCCGACCGCCGGAACAACTATCCGGCGACGCTGAGCGGCGGCGAGCGCCAACGCGTCGCCGTGGCACGGTCCTTGATGAACCGTCCGGCACTGCTGCTGGCGGACGAGCCGACCGGAGCCCTCGACAGCCGCTCGGGCGAACAGGTGATGGACCTGCTCATCGACCTCAACCAGATCGGCCAGACACTGCTGATCGTCACGCACGACCCGCACCTGGCCACCCGCTGCGCCAGTCGCCTGGTCGAGGTCGCCGACGGCCGGGTCGCCCGGCAGAGCGCACTGGAGGCGACCGCGTGAGCGCCGTGTGGCGGGCCTCGCGCGCGGCCGTGAAGCGCCGCAGGCTCCAGACCTTCGTCATCGGACTGGTCGTGCTCTGCTCGACCACGACCGTCCTGCTCGCACTGGGGCTGCTCGACGTCGCCACCAGCCCCTTCGACAAGGCGTACGCCGCCCAGCGCGGCCCGCACACCGTGGCAGCCTTCGACACGGCGAAAGCCTCGCCGGAGCAGCTGGCGCGGACCGCCGGGCGGGCCGGGGTGACGGCCGCCGCGGGGCCGTTCGGGCAGAGCGTCGTGGACGTCCCCGAGGGCTGGCTCTGGATGCCGGGCGGCTCCCTCACGGTGGTGGGCCGGGCGGACCCGGGCGGCCCGGTGGACCGCGTCGAGGTCCTGGAGGGCCGCTGGGCGTCCGCGCCCGGCGAGATCACGGTCGGCTGGCCCTCCGGCGGCTCCCCCGGTCCGGAACTGCTGGGAACCAGGCTGGAGGTCCCCGGATCCGCGCCGCTGACCGTCGTCGGTTTCGCGGCCGCCATGAGCAAGTCCGCGGACGCCTGGGTCGCGCCGGAGCAGATGGCCGCGATGCGTCCGGCCACCGCGCAGATGCTCTACCGCTTCGAGGACTCCTCCACCGACGCGCAGCTGGACTCCGCACTGGCGAGAGCGACCGCCGGGCTGCCCGAGGGCGCGCGGATCAGCGTGCACACCCACCTCGACCTGAGGAGCGCCTTCTCGTCCCTGGCCGACGCCTATGTCCCCTTCATGACACTCTTCGGTGTCCTCGGCCTCCTGGTCTCCGCCCTGATCGTCGGGAACGTCGTCAGCGGGGCGGTCGTCTCCGGGTACCGGCACATCGGCGTGCTCAAGGCCCTCGGTTTCACCCCGAACCAGGTGGTCGCCGTGTACCTGATGATGATGGCCGTGCCCGCGGTCGTCGGTTCCGCCCTCGGCACCCTGCTCGGCAACGCGCTGGCCGAGCCCATCCTCAGGGTCGCGTTCTCCGGCATCGAGACGGGACGGGCCGCCGTCGGCGGCGTCGGCGCGTGGGTGTCGGTCGTCTGCCTGCTGGGCATGCCCGCGCTCGTCCTGCTCACCGCGCTGGTCCCCGCGCTGCGGGCGCACCGGCTGTCGGCGGCCCGGGCGATCAGCGCGGGCAGCGCCCCCCGGACGGGCCGCGGGCTGCGTGTCCAGCGCGTCCTCGGCGGCAGCCGGCTGCCGCGCCCGGTCAGCATGGGCCTGGGCCGGCCGTTCGCCCGCCCCGGCCGCACGCTGCTGACCATGGCGGCCATCGTCCTCGGGGTCACCACGGTGACCCTGGCGACCGGGCTGACCAGCACGATGCTCGCGTTCAGCGAGGCCGGACGCGGGAGCGGCGGCGCCCTGGTCAGGGTGGAGGCCGGGGGGCCGGTCAACGGCCGGACCCCTCCCCTGCTCGGCGACCCCGAGATCGAGGAACGGCTGCGGTCCCTGCCCGGTGCGCCGCAGGTACGGGCCCGCGCACTGGCGCAGGTGACCCTCGTCGGGCAGAGCCGGCCCGCCTTCGCCGATTTCTACCGCGGGACCAGCGCCTCGTACGCCACTCAGCTCGCCAAGGGCCGGATGCCCGAGGCGGCCGGCGAGGTCATGGCCGGGCCGGCCTTTCTCACCCAGCACGGGCTGCGGCTCGGTGACCGGGTCACCCTCGCGCTGAACGGCAGGCAGACCTCCGCGACCATCGTGGGCGAGCTCATCGAGGGCAACGCGCGGGCCCTGGAGGCCTCCTGGGAGACCCTCCTGCCGCTGGTGCCGGACCCCCACGCGGTCGAGTACGAGGTGCGGCTGGCTCCCGGAGCCGACGCCCGGGCCTACGCCGAGGCGGCCGAGGCCGTCGACCCCGCGCTGCGCGCCTCGGTGTCGGACTCGGGGAACACCGCCACCACCACGGTCGTCACCTTCTCGTCGGTGTTCACCGTCCTGCTGAGCACCGTCGCGTCGCTCGGCGTCTTCAACACCGTCCTCCTGGGCATCCGCGAGCGCCGCCGGGACCTCGGCATGCTCAAGTCGATCGGGATGACCCCGCGGCAGGTCGTGGCGATGACCGTGACCTCGGTGGCGGGAGTGGGCGCGGCCGGCGGGCTGCTCGGCATCCCCCTCGGCGTCCTCGCGCACCGGCTGGTCGTGGACAACGTGGGGGTGGTCACCTTCCCGGAGTCGATGAAGAACGTCTGGGACGCGCCTCAGTTGACCGGCCTCCTGCTGGCCGGGGTCGCGATCGCCGTCCTCGGTGCGCTGGTTCCCGCCCGGTCAGCGGCCCGGATGACGATCGCGGCGGCCCTGCACACCGAGTAGGGGCCGCGGCCGGCGGCGCCCCCGGTCCGAATCGAGTGATTTCGTCACTTCCCCCGGCCGGGGGTCGTTAGGGCCTGGGGGTTGACTCGGGGGCGAAGGGATGACGGTATGCGGCAGTTTCCTCTGGAGATGCACCACGTGGCACCCGGCCGGGTGGTCGAGTGGCGGCTCAGGTCGACGGCGGCGGAGGCCGGCCCCACGGGTGACCCGGCGAGCAGGAAGGCGTCCTTCAACCAGGACAAGCACTTCAGCGTCGCCGAGGAGAGCCGGGCCGCCGACGACCCCGTCGCGTCCTGGGTCGCGGTCACCTTCGAAGTCTCCGGCCCGCTGGACGAACAGGCCCTGGCCCAGTCCCTGCTCTCCTTCGTCCGGCGGCACGAGGTCCTGCGGTGCGCGTTCCTCCGTCTGGCCGGGGAACTGTCCTGCGAGCCCTTCGACCCCGCCGAACTCGCCCTGGATCCCGAGCACGTGGGCACCTTCGCCACCTCCGACCTGCTGCGCGACTTCCTCGTCGAACGGTTCAAGCGGAGCATCGACACCCTCTCCTGGCCCCTGTTCACCATGGGCGCGGTGCTCCGCGAGGACTCCGCGACCGTCTACCTCGCCTTCGACCACATCGTGTGCGACGGCATGTCGATGCCGATCGTCGTCCGCGAGGTGATGACCGCCTACGAGTCCCTGTGCCGCGGCGAGGACGTCGAACTGCCGCCCGCCCCCAGCTACCTCGACTTCGCCGACGAGCAGCGCCGCCGCTACCTGTCGATCGACGCCGGTGACGAACGACTGGACTACTGGCGGTCGTTCATCGAACGGGCCGGCGAGTTCTTCCCCCGCTTCCCGCTCGACCTCGGTGTCGAGCCGGAGCGCATGTACCCGATCGTCAACGAGGCCTCCCTGCTGCTGGACGCCGCCGAGACGGAGGTGTTCGAGAAGACCTGCCTGGCGGTCGGCGGCAAGCCGTTCATGGGGGTGCTCGCCTCCGTCGCCGTGTGCCTGCGCGAGGCCGGCGGGCCGGGCGTCTACCGGGGCCTCATGCCGGTCAGCGAGCGCGGCCGGGGAGCCTGGACGGACTCGGTGGGCTGGTTCGTCAACACCATGCCCATCGAGTTCGACGCTTCGCCCGGCCGGGACTTCGCCCAGGTCATGGCCTCGGTCCGGGCCGGCTTCAGCGAGATGATCGGCCATGTCGACGTGCCGTTCGTCCGGGCGTGGGAGCTGCTGGCGCCCGCGGAGTTCGCCGCCCGCGCCTGGCCGTACCCGGTGAACTTCTTCTCGTACATCGACATGCGCAGGTGCCGGGGCGCCGAGCGGCACGACGACTGGCGGCCCGCGACCCACGTCTGGTCGGCGCGCGCCAACGGGGCCTGTTCGTGGTTCCAGCGG
The DNA here is from genome assembly GCF_035917235.1 of Streptomyces sp. NBC_01294. Classification (NCBI taxonomy): domain Bacteria; kingdom Bacillati; phylum Actinomycetota; class Actinomycetes; order Kitasatosporales; family Streptomycetaceae; genus Streptomyces; species Streptomyces sp. NBC_01294. The sequence goes on along the minus strand of NZ_CP108423.1, from coordinate 7,682,894 downwards.
GATGCGGACGGGATGCACATGAACTCCCTCTACGTCGACACCCCGGCGGCCCGCCGGACGATGTGCGACTTCCAGGAGGCGCTGCGCCTGACGGTCCAGGACATCACCCGCTCCGGCGGTTTCCGCCGGCCCATCGCGCTGACCGCGCCGAGGCGGCCCGTACGGACCCCGCTGGACGTGGCCGCGTACGCGCGGCGCGGCTGACCCGGGCCGGGGCTCGGCGGCGGGCACGCACGCGGGGCACAAAGGCGGCTCAGAGGCGGGCCGCGCGCCGCAGGAGGAGAGTGCGTTCCTGCTCGTTGCGGGTGAGCGAGGCCGCGCGTTCGAACTCCGCGCGGGCCTCGCCGGGCCGGCCGAGCCGCTCCAGCAGATCTCCCCGTACGCTCGGCAGCAAGTGGTAGGAGCGCAGGGCCGGTTCCCGCATCAGGGCGTCGACCAGCGGCAGGGCCGCCTCGGGCCCCTCGGCCATCGAGACCGCGACCGCCCGGTTGAGTTCCACCACCGGTGACGGGACCAGCTGGACGAGCCGCCCGTAGAGGGCCGCGATCCTCGGCCAGTCCGTGTCCTCGTAGCGGACCGCCGCCGCGTGGCAGCCGGCGATCGCGGCCTGGACGGAGTACGGGCCGTTCCCGGCCTGGCGCAGGGCCCGGGCACCGCGGTCGATGAGCATGCGGTTCCACCGGGCCCGGTTCTGGTCGGCGAGCAGCACCGGTTCGCCGTCGGGGCCGGTGCGGGTGGCGATCCGGGACGCCTGGAACTCCAGCAGCGCGGCGAGGCCGTGCACCTCGGGCTCCTTGGGCATCAGGCCGGCCAGGACGCGGGCCAGGCGCAGGGCGTCCTCGCACAGGGCGGGGCGGACGAGGTCGTCCCCGGCGGTGGCCGAGTACCCCTCGTTGAAGACGAGGTAGATGACCTCCAGCACCGAGGAGAGCCGGGTCTCGCGGTCGGCGCCGTACGGGACCTCGAAGGGCACCCCGGCCTTGGCCAGGGCCCGCTTCGCCCGGACGATGCGCTGGGCGATGGTCGGCTCGGACGCGAGGAAGGCGCGGGCGATCTCCTGGGTCGTCAGTCCGCCCATCAGGCGCAGGGTCAGCGCGATCCGGGCGTCCGTGGCGAGGACGGGGTGGCAGGAGGTGAAGATCAGGCGCAGCAGGTCGTCGTCGATGTGCTCAGGGTCCGCGAGCTCGGCCGGTTCGGCGGGCGGCGGTACGTCCTCCAGGCTCCGGCCGACCTCCGCGAGCTTGCGCGCGTACGTCTCCTTGCGGCGGACGAGGTCGATCGCGCGGTGCTTGGCGGTGGCCGTGAGCCAGGCGCCCGGCCGGTCCGGGACGCCCGACTCGGGCCACTGTTCCAGCGCGGCGACGAGGGCGTCCTGGGCGATCTCCTCCGCGATGCCGACGTCCCGCACGATACGGGCGACACCGGCGATGATCCGCGCGGACTCGATCCTGAACACCGCTTCGACCGCCTGGGCCGCACTCACTGCCGTCACGGCCACCCATCAGAGCAGCCGTGACGATGCAGGGCAAACGCGGCGCGGGCGCGCGGGGATCACATTTCCTGGATCTCCCGGACCTCGGCGCTGACGTTCCACTCCGGCGGGTGGATCTCGAGGAACCGGCGGGTCCACTCGATGGCCTCGGCCTTGTCCTTGCACTGGCTCAGGGAGTAGCCGCCGACGACCTCCTTGGTCTCGGTGAAGGGACCGTCGGTGTAGCTGACCTTCCCGCCGGACCAGGTGAGCCGGGTGCCCTCGGAGGTGGGCAGCAGACCCGCCGTGTCGAGCATGACCCCGGCCTTGGTGATCTCCTCGTGCAGGGCGCCCATCCGCTGCTCGAAATCGGCCGGGAACGGGGTCTCGGGGGAGAGTTGCTGCTCGTTGATGCGGATCATCGTCAGGAAGCGCGGCATGGTGACTCCTCGGTCGGAGGGCGGGGACTCTCCCCGCCTCTCACCCCTGCGTCGAACGGGAGACGCCCGGATCGACGGCTCTCCGGAAATTCTTCGAAGAATTTCCGGAGGCGGCCACCCGGCGTCGCACTCAGCGGCTGTCGCCCGTCCAGTCCCAGTGGCCCGGGTCGCCCGCGCGACGGCGGTAGTGGGCGCGGCCGCCCGCTCCGTAGCGCCCTATCTCCGTGGGGAGCCTGGCCTCCTCGGCGAGCTGGGGCGCGCTCCAGCCGGTGATGTCCAGGAGGAGCCCGTCGAGCGGCCCGCCGACCAGCTCGCCGTAGACATGGCCCTGGCGCGGGCCGGGGTCGGGGTCCTCGTGGTCGGCGCCGTAGACCCGGCGCCGGAGCATCCTGTCGTCCATGCTGATCAGCTTCACAGGCACCACTGACAACGGGCCCGGCAGCCGTCGCCCCGTGCGGCGGCGATGATGGGGGCCGCCCTCCCTACCGAGGGGGCGCACGAGCGAGGAGCGACACGCATGGCACGTCGGGTGCACCAGCCACTGGAGAACCAGGAGTTCGACTTCATCCTCTCGATGACGACGGGGCCCGTTCTCGCGTACTTCTGCGGCACCTGGCCCAAGGCCGTCGAGGCGTGCCGCGCGATGGACGCGGTCGTCGGCGAACTGGCGCAGGAGTACGGGACGCGGTTCACCGCCGTCCGCACCGACATGACCCGGTGCCCCGAGCCGACGAAGCGCTACGGCGTGACGAGCGCGCCGACCGCCGTGCTCATCAAGGACGGCGAGGCGGTCGCGAGCCAGGCGGGGCCGATGACGCGCGAGGAGTTCCGGGCGTTCCTGGACGCCCACCTCTGAGGGTCCGCCCGCCCCTGAGGGTCCGCCCGGCTCGGGGGGCCGCCCGGCTCAGAGCAGGGTGACGGCCCGGCGTTCCAGGTCCAGGGAGCGGTCCACCAGGCCGGCGCACTCGTCGAACAGGGCCCGGCGCCCCGCGGTGTCCACGTCCGGGCCGGCGGCGCGCGCCAGCTCCGCGAGCCGGGACCAGTGCCCGGCCGACGCACGGAACAGGGCGGCCGCCTCCGGCCGCCCGACGAGGTCGAGGAAGTCCGCGTACAGCGGCCGGGTGGCGCCGGGCGCGGTCCACTCCTCCTCCAGGCACGCGTACAGCCGGCGGGTCCCCGCGAGGAAGGCCTCCGGGGCGCCGAAGCGGCGCTCCCAGCCGGTCTTGGTGCGGGTGTCGCGCAGCTGCGCGGCGAGCTTCTCCATCCCGGAGAAGCCGAAGTTGACGTCGAACTTGTTGCCCAGCACCGGTCCGGTGAGGCGGGCGGCGGTGGCGGCCAGGGCCCCCTCGACGTCGGGGGCGCCGGTGGCGGGGCCGGTGGGCACGATCATCTGGTGGCGGCCCTTGCGGTGCCCGGACCAGGCGGCGCCGAACTCCTGCGCGTCGATCCGGTACGGGGCGGGTGCCCCGTCCTCGACGTACAGGACGTCGCCGTCGTACCCGGCGAGGACCACGGTGTACGGATCGGCACCGGCCATCTCGGGAGTGTCCTCGTGCCACGGGAGCCCGGACCGGTCGACCGTGCAGAACACCGGCCGCCCCGCGTCGAGGGCGGCGTGCACCCGGTCCCAGCGGGGCTTGGAGCTGTGGGCCACCTCGTAGGGGACGCGGAGCCGGTCGAGGGCCGACCGCGCCCACGGGTCGGGGTGGGCCTGCGCCACGATCGTGAGCAGGGGCGGGTGGCCGGCGTACTCGAAGACGAAGTACATGAAGCCGATCCCGCCGGCGAGGCCCGCGACGAGTGCCTCGTCGTGCGTGCTGCCGAGGGCGTGCCGGACCAGGGAGCTCTCTCGGTGGCGCCCGGTGCCGAAGTCCGCGTAGAGGAGTCCGGCGGGCGTCGGCCGGGGTGAGTGCTCGGTCATCGGGCCAGCGTATCCGCGCCGTCCGACAGTCGGATTTCCTGTACAGTTGTCCAGGAAATCCCCGGTGACGTTCCCGGACAGCCCCCCGACCCCCGACCCCCGAGAAGTGGAGACGGCCATGCATGCGGTCGCTCAGATCCTGATCGGCCTCGTGGCCGCGCTGCACGTGTACTTCCTGGTCCTGGAGATGTTCCTGTGGCAGCGGCCGCCGGGCCGCGCCCTGTCCGGCTTCGACGCGGACACCGCCCGCCTCACCGCGCCGCTGGCCGCCAACCAGGGCCTCTACAACGGCTTCCTCGCCGCCGGCCTGGTCTGGGCGCTGGTCATCGACTCGCTCGCCACGCAGATCTTCTTCCTGGTCTGCGTGATCGTGGCCGGGGTGTACGGGGCGGCGACCGCCAACCGCCGGATCCTCGTCGCCCAGGCCCTGCCCGGCGCCCTGGCCCTCGGCGCGGCGCTGCTGGCCGCGTGAGCCCGCACGGACCGCGCGAGGAGGACCGGCGCGAGGTGAGCCAGGGCGGGAAGGACCCGCGTCCGGAGGACCCGCGCACGGCCCGGACCAAGGCACGGCTGCGCGAAAGCCTGCTGGCCGAGTGCGCGGGGCGGCCGCTCGCCGAGGTCAGCGTGTCGGCGGTGGTCCGCCGGGCGGGCGTCGGCCGCGCCACGTTCTACCTGCACTACGAGGACCTCACCGGGCTCGCCGTGGACGCGTGCGCGGATGTGGTGCACGCGGCGGTCGACGCCCTGCACGCCTGGCAGACCGGCCCCTCGCCGCTCCCCCCGGCGCGGCCCCCCGCCGCCCTGGCCGAGTTCCTGGCGGGCGCCGCCGGGCGCGCACCGCTCTACCGGACGCTGCTCCTGCCGGGCGGCGGCGGCCCGCTCGGCGACCGCCTCCACCGGGAGCTGCGCGCCCGCGCCCGCGCCGAGCGCGCGGCGGCGGGCGCCCCGCACCCGGAGCTCGTCGCCTCGGCCGTCGCCGCCGCCTTCACCGGCGTCCTCGCGGACTGGCTGCACGACGGCATCCCGGGGAGCCCGGACGCGCTGGCGGACCGCCTGTGGCTGCTTCTGCTGGCCCTCCACCGCGCCATCGCGCACCCGTAGACGGGGGCGGCGAAGACCCCGCCGGGCCCGGAACGCACGAAACCCCGCCGGACGCACCGGCGGGGCTCGTTTCACGGGCGTGGCTCGTGAAGCGGACTACCCGATGGGAACCACCCGCTCGGCCTGGGGGCCCTTGGGGCCTTGGGTGACCTGGTACTCGACGCGCGCGTTCTCGTCCAGCGACTTGAACCCGGTGCTCTCGATCGCGGAGAAGTGCACGAACACGTCAGGGCCGCCGTCGTCCTGCTGGATGAAGCCGAACCCCTTCTCCGAGTTGAACCACTTCACGATGCCTGTTGCCATCTGGCTGATCCTTCACAACGTTCCACTGCGGGCCGCACGCGCGGCCGTCTCGATCCTGCCCAACAGTCCCCCACAGCACACGCTGAACGCGGCCAACCGGGGCGCGGCGCGCATTCGAACTTGTGGCCGTGTTGTCCGCGAAACGGGGGAGCCGCTCCTCGCGGGGCCCTCCGAGAGTGCCCCCGAAGTGCTCCCGGAGGGTTTCCAGCCGCACGTCACCCGCCGACGTCCGCCGCGGGCAACGGGGTGGCGGACCGGGGCCCAGGGGCCGCCGCCACGGCCCGGCGCGGTCCGCCGACGCGGCAGCCCAGGCAGTCGGCGTGCCCCGTGCGGGCGAGGGCGTCCCGGGTCCGCCAGTCCCAGTCGGCTTCCGGACGGGGCCCGCTCGGCTTGCCCCAGCCGGCGAGGTGCAGCAGCCAGGTGACGATCCCCGCGGCGGCGACGACGCCGAGGCCGATCCAGATCCCGGGGGCCCAGGCCGCGCACACGGCGACGCCCGCTCCGGCGAAGCCCAGCAGGGCCACGGTGGTACCGGTCCAGCCGGCCACCGTGTGGCCGAGGTCGACGTGACCGTGCGCGCTCATGGTTCTCCCCGTTCGGACGTGCGGCAGTAGGCTCGACGAGAGGTTCCTTTTATCTCACGAGCTAAGTTACTTAGATGCTAAGGAGTATGTGCGTGGAGGGCAAGACCCGCCCCCCGGCCACGGCCGCGGAGGCGATGTCACGCATGGACCAGTACGTCGCCCTGGGCGTCGTCGGCCAGCAGGAGGTGGCGCAGCGGCTCGGCCTCAACGTCACGGATCTGACCTGTCTGGGGCACATTCTGGGAGCGGGCGACAGCCCCCTGGCCGCCGGTGAGCTCGCCGAGCTGGTGGACCTCACCACCGGCGCCGTCACCGGGGTGCTCAACCGCCTCGAACGCGCCGGCTACGCGCGGCGCCGGCCCGACCCGGCCGACCGGCGCCGGGTACGGGTGGTGGCGGAGCCCGCGGCCGCCGCCCGGGTCGTCGCGGTCTACCAGCCGTTCTACGACCGGCTCGGCGCCCTGTTCGCGGACTACACGCCCGACGAGATCGCCGTGATCGCCGACTGGTTCGAGCGCGCCGCGGTCGAGGTCAGGGCCCACTGCGCGCAGGTGCGGTCGGGAGAACTGGACACGGAGGTGCCTTAGCGCCCACTGGTACCATGGGCGGTTGACCATCTCCTTCCTCGTTTCGAAAGGCCCTGCATGAGGAACCCGTCAGTTCATGGACGCTTCGGTGTGAAGGGCGGTGCCAAGGCCGGAGCCAAGTCCGGCGGCAAGACCCCCCGGAGCATCGGGCCGCAGGGCGAGTTCACGATGCACCAGCCGAAGGCGCCGGCGCTCCCGCCGGTGGCGTCGTTCGCGGAGCTCGACCTGCCCTCTGAGCTGGTGGAGACCATGGCCTCCCTGGAGGTCAAGGAGCCGTTCCCCATCCAGGCCGCGACGCTCCCGAACGCCCTGGCCGGCCGGGACGTCCTCGGCCGCGGCCGGACCGGCTCGGGCAAGACCCTCGCCTTCGGCCTGGCCATGCTGGCGCGCACGGCGGGACAGCAGGCGGACCCGAAGCGCCCGCTCGCGCTGGTCCTCGTACCGACGCGCGAGCTGGCGCAGCAGGTGACCGAGGCACTGGATCCGTACGCGGCGGCCCTGAAGCTGCGGATGGCGACCGTGGTCGGCGGACTGTCCATCGGCCGGCAGGTGAGCGCCCTGCGCACCGGCGCCGAGATCGTGGTGGCCACCCCCGGGCGGCTCAGCGACCTGGTCGGGCGGCGGGACGTGCACCTGGAGCGGGTGAAGATCACCGTGCTCGACGAGGCCGACCAGATGTGCGACATGGGCTTCATGCCGCAGGTCACCGAGATCCTGGACCAGGTGCACCACGCGGGGCAGCGGATGCTGTTCTCGGCGACCCTGGACCGCAACGTGGACCAGCTCGTCCGGACGTACCTGAAGGACCCGGTCTCGCACTCCGTCGACCCGCAGGCGGGCGCGGTGACCACGATGGACCACCACGTGCTGCACATCCACGCGGCCGACAAGATCTCGGCGGCCACCGAGATCGCGGCCCGCGACAACCGGGTGCTGATGTTCCTCGACACCAAGCACGGCGTCGACCAGTTCGTGAAGCACCTGCGCGCCATGGGCGTACGGGCCGAGGGGCTGCACAGCGGCAAGTCCCAGCCGCAGCGCACCCGGACCCTGGCGCAGTTCAAGACCGGGGCCGTCACCGTCCTGGTCGCGACCAACGTGGCGGCGCGCGGCATCCACATCGACGACCTCGACCTCGTGGTCAACGTCGACCCGCCCGCCGACCACAAGGACTACCTGCACCGCGGCGGCCGTACCGCCCGGGCCGGCGAGTCCGGACGGGTCGTCACCCTCGTCACCCCGAACCAGCGCCGGGACATGGTCCGGCTGCTGGCGGACGCACGGGTCCGGCCCACGATCACGCAGGTGCGCTCCGGTGAGGCGGCGCTGAGCCGGATCACCGGCGCGAAGGCCCCCTCCGGGGTCCCGCTGGCCGGCTCCGCGCCCACCGACGCCAAGGGCAAGCCCTCGGGGTCGGACCTCGGTTTCCGCGGCATGGGCACCCGCCCCGGCCGGGCCAAGGAGTCCCGCAAGACGCTGGAAGCCCGGCAGCAGGCCGAGGCCCGCCGCGCGGCCCGCGTCCGCCGCGGCGTCTGACGCGTCACGAACGCCCCCGGTACAGCGCCCTTCGCGTGGTGTGCCGGGGGCGTTCGGCTGCCCGGCCTCGATCGCCGCGCAGGGGTACGCCGGCAGCCCGGAGCGGACGCGACCGCCAGGGCGGGGCCGGCGCCGCGACCCGTCCGGGTCAGACCGCGGTACGGCGGCGCAGGCGCTCGGCGGCGGCGTTGCGGACGCGGCGGGTGCGGGCGTCGGTGGCGAGCAGGCTCAGGGCCTCGTAGGAGTTCAGGGACTGGGCGGCGGTGCGCTGGCACCAGTCGGAGGCGGCGGTGAGTTCCGCCGTGGACCAGGGCTCGTCGCGGGTGATGGCCTTGAGCAGGATCCACTCCCGCAGCCGGCGCTCGGGGAACGCGCGGCCGTCGAGCGCGGCGGCCATGGCGCGGGCCCAGACGGGGAACCCCTCGTCGGCGAGCAGTCGCGCCGCCCGCCGGTCGAGGTGCGTGACCACCGCGCTCTCGGCCATCACCGGGTCGGGATCGCGCAGCACGGCGGCGACGGCCTCGGCTTCGGCCTCGACCTCGGCGCTCTCCCCCGGCGCCAGGGCCAGGAACTCCAAGTGGCGGCCGTAGCGCCAGTGTTCGGGCGGCAGGTCGGCGTCGGTTCGGCTCATCGGGCGCCGCCTTCGCGGACGTGACCGACCCAGGCGCCGCCTTCGCGGACGTGACCGACCCAGGCGCCGCCCGGGAGCGGCTCCCACGCGATCTCGACGGTCCGTCCGTGACGGTCCCGGGCGATGGCCGTCACGGTCTCGGCCGCGACGGCCTTGGCCTGCCCGGCGTCGGCGACGGCGGGATCGGGCCGACCGCAGGCGACGCCGGCGATCGACTGCGCCCAACCGCCCGCCACCGGCGCGACCAGGACCCGGGTCGGCATGCCTATGGCAGGCCGCTGCTGCTTCTTCCCTCTCCCCATGGCACCCATTCCACACGACCGCCGTGAACGACCGGCGGCCAGGGTGCCGTTAGGGGCTGCCCGCTTCGTGCTCCCTGATCGCCGTCTCCACCAGGGCGCGCGCGGCCCAGGTGATGGCCTCCTGTTCGGCCTCCGGGTCGAGCCCGCGCACGTCGCGCAGGGCGATCTGCGCCTCCCAGCCGACCACGATGGTCAGGGCCGAGATCAGCCGCCGGAACTCCTCCTGGCTCAGGGTGTCGCGGAGCGGTGCACAGGCCTGCTCCAGCCATTCGATCCGGCGGGGGCCCCGGCGCGGGCCGGACGGCTCCCCGGTGTCACCCGTCACGCCCGTCGGCGGGTCGACGGTCAGCCGGATCAGCCGGCGGCCCAGGGGAAGCGACTGCGGTGAGTACTTCAGCAGCGTCCGGATGAGGGCGTCGACCCGTGCGGCGGGGTCGTCGGCGATCGCGGGGTCGGTCAACGCCTCCTCGACCGGGGGCTCGTTGAGCGCGCCGGCGGTCGCGTCGATCAGCAGGTGGTCGAGGCTCGGGAAATACACGTAGACGGTGCGGCGGGACACGTCGGCGGCCACCGCGATCTCGTCGATGGACGGCGTCACTCCGCCCGCACTCAGCCGGACCGCCGCCTCGACGATCGCCTTCCGGGTGCGGCGCCGTTGCGCTTCGCGTCCGCCGCGGCGGACCGGATCGTCACTGGTCATGTCCTGTCGCTCCCAAGTCGGTTGAGTGGGCAGGGGCCTTGACGGCCGCCCACCCCATGAGTATATCTTCATGCAGTCATTGCACATCAGTGCAGTGACTGCACTCTTGTGAGCCAGGTATGGCGCAGGTCACATGGCCGTGCCTGTCACAGGGACCGGGTCGTCGGTGTCTTGTGCCCGACAGCCGACAACGAGGGAAACGGGGAGAGATCATGAGCGAGAACACCGAGGTGGTCGTCATCGGCGGCGGGTACGCCGGCGTCATGGCGGCCAATCGACTGACGCAGCGCGATGACGTGACGGTGACCCTGGTCAACCCGCGCCGGACCTTCGTCGAGCGGATCCGCCTGCACCAGCTGGTGGGCGGGACCGACGACGCGGTGGTCGACTACCGGGAGGTCCTCAACGAGGGCGTCCGGCTGGTGGTCGACACCGTGACCCGGATCGACGCGGCCGGGCGCGGCGTGGAGTTGGCGTCGGGCCCGACGGTCGCCTACGACTACCTGATCTACGCGGTGGGCAGCGGCAGCGCCGACCCGGCCGTGCCCGGAGCCGCCGCGTTCGCCTACCCGATCGGCAGCCTGGAGGAGGCGCAGCGGCTGCGGCCGCTCCTCGACGCAGCGCCCGCGACGGCCGCGGTGACGGTGGTCGGAGCCGGTCCGACGGGCATCGAGACCGCCGCCGAACTGGCCGAGGCGGGCCGCACCGTGACCCTGGTCTGCGGAGGCGTGCTCGGCCCGTACCTGCACCGGCGGGGGCGGCGCGCGGTCGCCAAGCGGCTGGCCGGGCTCGGCGTGACCGTGCTCGACGGCCCCGACACGAAGGTGACGGCGGTGACCCGCGATGCCGTGCGGCTCAGCGGCGGCGGCGAACTGCCGAGCGTCGTGACCGTCTGGACGGCCGGCTTCGGGGTGCCGGACCTGGCCGTGCGCAGCGGGCTGAGCACCGACGCCCTGGGCCGCCTGCTCACGGACGAGACGCTGACCAGCGTGGACGACGTACGCATCGTCGCGGCCGGCGACTCGGCGGCGCCGTCCGGCCTGCCGCTGCGGATGAGCTGCCAGGCCGCGATGCCGCTGGGCGCGCGGGCCGCCGACACGGTGCTCAGCCGGATCGCGGGAGAGCAGCCGTCGACCCTCAACCAGGTGTTCGCCGGCCAGTGCATCAGCCTGGGCCGTCGCGCCGGCATCTTCCAGTTCGCCCACAAGAACGACATCGCGCTCTGGTTCCACGTCGCCGGTCGCCCTGGTGCGAAGCTCAAGGAGTTCGTGTGCAAGGGCGTCGTCAAGCACCTGGCCGACGAGGCGCGCAAGCCCGGTGCGTACGGCTTGCACCGCCTCTCGGGCGGCGGTGTGCGCGAGAAGCTGCTGCGGGCCGAGTCCGGCAAGGCGCCGGCGCCGGCCACCGCTGAACGGACGGTCTAGCGAGGCACTCGTGGGTCGATGCCGGGTCGGACCACGACGGATCCGGACCGCACGTCGCGCTGGACGCCGGTGAAGAAGGCCGTCAGTACAGGCGCGAGGGCGTGCGGGTCGACGTTGTGGTCCTGGCCGGGGAGGGTGCACAGCGTGTAGTTGTCCCCGTGGGAGGCAAGCTCTTTCGCCCCGTTGGCCATGTACGTCTCGCCCGCGCTGCCGTGGCCGACGAGGACGGGTATGTTCACCGGCCGCCACCGGTCCGGGGGCAACGGCCGGCCGGACATCGTGTCGGCCATCACCTGGCCGTCGTAGGGAAGGGTCGGGGCGGCGGCCTCCCACGCAGCCCAGACAGGGGTGTTCCGCATCCCGGCGATGGCTTCGTCCGGCATGGACAGGCCCACCGACAGGAAATAGCCGAGGGCCTGCGTCGCGTCGCCCCGCGCGACGACCGCCTTCATGCGGTCGACGTAGTCGACCGGCAGCGGCGGGCGGGTCGCGTCGACGACGAACGGCGGCTCGTACAGGGCCAGGGCCGAGACCGCGCTGCCCCTGGCCACGGCCTCCAGAGCCAGGACGGCTCCGGAGGACATCCCGAAGAGCAGCACGGGCCCGCCCACCCGCTCGATCACCGCGTCCAGGTCGTCGACCTCGCGCTGCACGTCGTAGACGGGGTGGTCACCGCTGTCACCGCGGCCCCTGCGGTCGTAGTTGACGACGCTGAAGTCACGTGCCAGCAGCGAGGCGAGCGGTGCGTGCCGTGCCCGGGTCATCAAGGTGCCGCCGACGAGGACCAGCGTCGGGCCCTCGTCGCCGTGCCGCTCGCAGGCGATAGCCGTGCCGTCGGACGAGACCACCTTGAACACGTCGGGTCCCCCTGCGCTGAAAGGCCGTTCGGGCAGTGTTCCCCGTCCGGCCTCGTCCCCGGGCGATGGCCCGGCACCGGGGCCGGCGGGGCGGGCCCGAGCGGTCAACTGCCCCTGCCCGTACGGTACGCCGGGCGCAGACTGCCCATGACCTGGACGGACGGACGAGGTCACGCGGTGGCCGGCTGGTCGAACCACCACAGGGCGACCGGCGCGGCGTAGGGGCGGCTGCTCTGCCGTCCCGTGGTCTCAGGGTGCGGGGGCCGGCATTTCTCAGGGTGCGGGGGCCAGCATCAGGGCCTCCGCTCCGACCGGCCGGTAGCCGGCGGCCTGGAAGGCACGGATGCTGCGTGCGTTGCCGGTGGCCTGCTGGGACCAGACCGGCTGCCCGTCGGGGACGAGGTGGCGGGCGGCGCGGGCCAGTTGCCGGCCCAGCCCGCGTGCGCGGACGTCCTCGTCCACCTCGATCGCTGCCTCCCAGCGGCCCGCGACGCCCCGGCCGAGGACGAGGACTCCCCCGTCGGCCGACCAGACCCGTACGTCGTCGCGGCGCCTCAGGGCCCGCCGTACGCGGGGGTGGTCGGGGTCGGCCAGCTCCCGGAGCTCCAGCGGGGGCTCGCCGGACAGCGGGCCGGCCACGGTGAGCAGGTCGATCGTGTCGGTGCCGCGTCCCGTGCGGTCCAGCAGTGCGGCCAGGAAGCGGGGGTTCATGGTCGCGGCCAGTGCGTCGCAGTCCAGGGCGGCGAGGGTGGATCTCACCCAGTCCGGGTCCTCGTCGGTGAACACCACGGAGTGCGCGGTGAAGGCGAGGACACCCGCGTCACGCCCGTTCTCCTGCGGAACGACGGTCGTGCCGCCGTCGGGGGGCGGGAACCGTCCCGCGGCCGCCGCGTCCAGGATCTCCGTCAGGGTCTGCCCCATGGCCGTCAGACCTGCTCGAAGTAGAACGACTTGATGAAGCAGTCGCGGGGCTGGCCGATCGCGAAGAAGATGCAGTCCACCACCGACTGCGCGGTGAGCGGGTCCTTCGCCGTGCGCGGGGCTCCGTCCCAGGAGTCCGACAGCGGGTCGTGGTTGTCGAAGTCCGGCGGGTACAGGGAGATGACGCGGACGCCCTGGTCGCGCAGCCGGCGGGAGAGGATCTCGGTGAAGCCGGCCTGCGCGCTCTTCGCCGCGTAGAACGCGCTGTGCGCGTCGGACCGGTGGTGGCCGGTCTCACCGCAGCCGGAGACCATGGTGACGATGTCCGGCTTGGCCGACTCCAGGAGCAGCGGGAGGAAGGCCTTGGTGACCAGGACGGTGCCGGTGGCGGCGGAGGCGAGGGTGTCGACGACGTCCTCGTCGGAGGCGGACAGCAGGTCCGCGCCGTGCTGGTAGCGGGCACCGTTGTTGACGAGCACGTCGATGTGGCCGGTGCGGGCCGCCACCGCGGCGGCGAACTCCCGTACGGAGGCGGGGTCGGTGAGGTCGCAGGCGAAGGCGTGGACGCGATCGGCGTCGTGGCCCTGCGCGATGATCTCCTGGCGGACGCGTTCGGCGGCTTCGAGGGTGCGGGCGGACAGGTGGACCTCGGCGCCCCGGCTCGCGAACCGGAGGGCGAGGGTACGCCCGAAGTCGCGGCCGGCGGCGGTGATGACGACGCGGTGGTGCTCGAGTGCCATGGGTGCGCTCCTGATTCGTGGTCGATACACATGATCTCAGGTGCGGGCCGGGGCAGGGCAGTTGGGGTGGTGGGAGGCGCGGAGAGCCTGGCTCCCGGCAACCGGTGGTGGGGCGTGCACCGGCTCTCCGCGCCGTGGTTCAGACCTCGGGCGTCCCGCGGTCCGGCCGGGACTCGTGGGCCTCGTACCCGCCGGCTCCCTGGTCCGTCTCGTGCTCCGGCTCGGGCAGCGGAGCCCCGGTCTCCAGCAGGGTCTTGAGACTCGACGCGAGCATCGGCCAGGCCCGCCCGCACATGCCGATCAGGGTGCCGCCGGGTTCGAAGCCCTCGTGCAGGATGGTCAGCCGCGCGAGGGTGTCGCCGACCGGCTCGATCTCGTACGTCACCTTCGTGCGGCGCTCCTTCGCCAGCTCGGCCCGCAGCTCCTCGCCGACGCCCACCGAGGCCGCCCACTGCGAGGTGAAGGTGTGCCAGGTGTAGGAGAGCAGGCGGTCCGGGACGCAGCCGAGGACCACCTGCTCGGGGTCGCTGGTGCGGGCCCCCCGCTCGACCCAGTCCATCGGCGAGCCCACCGCCCAATCGGTCTCGAAGCTCAGGCCCCAGTACCGGCGGGTGAAGGCGGGCTCGGTGAGTGCCTGCCAGACCCGGGCGGGATCGGCCTGGATGTACAGGGTGTAGGTGATCGCGCTGTCGCTCATGGCCCCATGCTGCGGGACCGCGGACCGTGGACGGCGGATTTCCCGGTCACGGCGATGGCCGCGGGCCGGGACGGGGACGCCGACCGGCACCGCCCACGCCACCGGCCCGCACCGCCCGCCTGCTGCGCCACAGGCCCGCACCACCGGCCCGCACCACCGGCCCGCGTCGCTCAGTACACGTGGCACGCCACCCCGCACAGGCCGAGCCCTGCCCGCGCGGCGGCCCGCCAGGCGCGCAGCGGGCCGTCGAGGACGCTCTCGTCGCGGGCCCCGTAGTCCAGCCAGTCCTGCTGCTCCGCCCGCTCCCGCTCCCCCGGTCCGAAGCCCAGGGCCCGCTCCACCTGCGGCAGCGACCGCCGCACTTCGGCGGCGGTCAGCAGGAAGTTCCCGCACCAGCCGGGCAGCAGGGCGGCGCGCTCGGGGCCGAGGGCGTGGAACAACGCGCTGACCGGATACTCCTTCCGGTGTACGGACACGAACATCGCCGCCGGATCCGGCTGCCGGTCCCAGATGTCCTCCATGACGTGGAAGTCGGGGTCGGCGGCGCCGACGCACAGGTCGTCGACGTGACGGCCCGGTCGGGTCAGGTTCTGGAAGGAGCGGATCGCGTCGTCGTCGGCCGCGGTGCCGGCCCACCAGGTGCGGTGGTCGGGGAGCGGGGCACGCTGCCAGGCCGCCCACCGGCGGCGGGCCCGCGGGCACGTCCGGTCGGCCTCGATGGCCGCCGCCGTCCGCGGGGCGAGCTCCCCGATGACGGGGTCCTCGTGGCTGCTGATCGACCAGGCGCTGGTGAATCCCATGCGCGCGACGGTACGAGGCGCCGCTGACAGGTCACCATCGGATGCCCTCCTCGGGGAGCTCCGTGAGCGGGGTGCGGGCGGGGGCGGGGAGGCCGAGGCGGGCGCGGGCCGTGTGGACCGCCGCGATTTCGTCGGCGCCGGCCGGGCCCCAGTCGCTCAGTTCGCGGACCTGTTCGGGGGTGGCCAGGAGGCGGGCGTGCGCGGGGTCCGAGGCCGGGGGAAGGCAGGTGAGGCGGGCCGCGTCGCGGGCGTGGGCGACCCGGTCGCCGTACCGGTAGCCGAGCGGGACCACCGCCCCAGCGGTCGATCCGGCCGTCGGGGGCGGGAGGTGGGCGGCGCCGGTGGCGCGGGCGATCAGGAGCAGGACCCGGCCGTCGGGGGCGAACAGCCAGCCCGAGCGGTCCCGCGGGGGCAGCTGCGCGGGGACCGGACCGGGGTGCCAGGCTCCGTGTTGCGGGGTCCGGCGGGTGCGGAGCACGCCGAGCCGGTCGAGGGCGGTCGGCGTGGTGGGCCGGCCGTCCTCCAGCAGGGCGGTGCCACCGCCGTTGATGCGGGCGCGCAGGGCGGACAGGGCGCGGCGGGCGTCGCCCGCGTCCATCAGGGCCGGCAGGTCGGCCGGCTCGACGAAGTGGATGCCGGTGATCTCCTGGTCCGGGAGGCGGACGGCGTCGATCCGGTCGGGGGTCCAGGTGCCGCCGTCGTAGACGTGCAGGATCTCTCCGGGGAACCGCATCTCCGGCGGGAAGCCGGGGGTGTCGGCCGGGACCCAGTCCACGGCGAGGCCGCGCGGGTAGCGGCCGTCGACGCCGAGCTCCTCGCGCAGCTCACGGGCGGCCGCCGCGGACGGCGCCTCGCCCGCGTCCACGGCTCCGCCGGGGAGCAGCCGGTCCGCACGGTAGTCGACGCTCTGGACGAGGACCCGGCCGTCGGTGTCGGTGACGAGGACGACGGCAGCGGTCCACACGGCGGCCCGCGAGGCGCCGTACTCCTCGGGGGTCATCCAGGTCCCCGCCCGCTCGAGATCGACGGTCGTCGGGGCGGCCGCGGGCGGGTCGGTCGCGGGCGGGTCGGTCGCGGGCGGGTCGGTCCCGGGCGGGTCGGTCCCGGGCGTGTCGGCCGCGGGCGGGTCGGCCGCGGCCCCGTCGGTCCCGGGTCGGCCGATCGCAGCCCCGTCGGTCAGGGGCGGGTCGGCCGCGTCCTGCACGACGGCGCCCTGTTCGGTCGCGCCTTCCTCGATCGTCGCGGCCCGGTCGATCGCGCCCTGGTCGGTCAGCTGCGGCATCGGACTCCGTTCACCGTGGGTGGACCCGCCGGCTGTGCAACAGCGGGCACGGCCCCCGGGTTACGGCGACCCGCGCGCCGGGGGCACCGGCCCCCGCCTTTGCCATTCCTATACCTCCTTATTACCTGGTTATGCGGGCCTTGGTACCTTCCAGGGGCGGACTGGCGGCATGAAAACCGCCGGTCCGACCACGTCACCGCACCGCACCGCACCGCCAGACCGGGCCCGAGGCCACCGAGGAGAGACCCCCACATGCGACGCCCCTCCCCCACGGGCACCCGGCGGGACACCGGAAAGCGGTGGACCGCGGCGGGTATCGGCGGCGTGGCCGCGGGCGCCGCGGTCGTCTGTTCCGGCGGGCTGTACGCCGCCGGGCTGCTCCTGGCCGGCGAGGACGTCGCCCCGGGGACGAAGGTGCGCGGGGTCTCCATAGGCGGCATGAGCCGGGCCGAGGCCCGCCAGACCCTGGACCGGGAGCTCGGCCCGGCCGCCGTGGCCCCGGTCGCGCTGCGGATCGGCGAGCGCACCGAGCAGGCGGACCCGGCCTCGCTCGGCCTGTCCCTGGACAGCGCGGCGACCGTAGAGCGTGCGGCACGCTCCGGCTCCGGGCCGCTCACCGTGATCGGCCGGCTCTTCGCGTCCAGCGATCCCGACCTGCGGCCGGTGGTGCGCCTCGACGAGAAGGCGGCCCGCGGCTCCCTGGACGCCCTGGGGAAGAAGGCCGGGCAGGCGGCCCGCGAGGGCGCCGTCGCCTTCGAGAAGGGCAAGGCCAAGGCGGTGCCCCCGGTCACCGGAATCTCCGTCGACGTGAACGGCTCCCTGGGCGCGCTGCGCGCCGGCTACCTCCGCACCGGGAGCGAACCGCTCGCCCTGCCCGTACAGCGGACCGAGCCGGAGGTCGGGCAGCAGGAGACGGACCGGGCCCTGCAGGAGTTCGCCGAACCGGCGATGTCCGCCCCGGTCACCCTCACGGTCGCCGGCAAGCGCATATCCGTCTCCCCCGCCGTCCTCTCCCGGCACCTGAGCCTCAAGGACGACGGCCAGGGCCGCCTCGCCCCGGGCCTCGACGCCAAGGCGCTCCTCGCCGACCCGGCCCTGGCCGCGCCGTTGCGGCAGGCCGCCCCGGGCCCCGCCGAGGCAAGGCTGCGGCTCGACACTGCGGGCCGGGTCACGGTCGCCGAGGAGGGCAGGGCCGGCCGGAAGGTCACCGAGCAGGCGCTGAGCACGGCGGTGCTGCCGCTGCTGACCGGGGCCGACGCGTCCGCCCGTACTGGCGAGGTCGCCACCGAGGCCGCCGCTCCCAGGCTCTCCAAGGACACCGTCGAGCAGCTCGGGATCAAGGAGAAGGTCTCCTCCTTCACGGTCAGCTTCGAGCCGGCCGCGTACCGCACGACCAACATCGGGCGGGCCGCCCAGCTGATCAACGGCTCACTGGTGCAGCCCGGCGAGACCTGGAGCTTCAACCGGACGGTCGGTGAGCGCACGAAGGAGAACGGCTTCGTCGACGGCCTGATCATCAACAACGGCCAGTACGAGAAGGCCGCGGGCGGCGGGGTCTCGGCCGTCGCGACCACCGTCTTCAACGCGATGTTCTTCGCGGGCGTCAAGCCCGTCGAGTACGGCGCCCACTCCTTCTACATCGAGCGGTACCCCGAGGGCCGCGAGGCCACCGTGGCGTGGGGCAGCCTCGACCTGCGCTTCGCCAACGACTCGGGCAAGGCGCTCTACATCCAGGCCGAGGCCACGGACACCTCGATCACCATCACCTTCCTCGGCACGAAGAAGTACGAGGAGGTTCGCGCGGTCCAGGGCCCGCGGACCAACGTCAAGCAGCCGGCGACCCGCACCGGCAGCGGCCCGAAGTGCGAACCCCAGTCCCCGCTGGAGGGCTTCGACGTGGCCGTCGACCGCGTGTTCGTGCAGAGTGGCAAGGAAGTCAAGCGGGAGACGATGAAGACCCGTTACACGCCGCGCGACAACGTGACCTGCGGCGCGTGAGGGGCACGGGGGACACGGAGTACAGGAGTGCACGGCGTACATGACGTACATGGGGACATGGGGACATGGGGCACACGGAAGTGGCGGACGTGACGGCAACGGGGGCGGGAGTGAAAGGGACGGACGCGGGAGTGAAGGGGGCGGACGCGAGGGCATCGGCGGCCACGGACGCGGGCGCGGGCGCAACGGCAGCACGGACGGCGGGGACTACGGCAGCGGGGGCCAAGGCAGCCGCGGACGTGGGCGGCGGGACCGGTAAGACCGGCGGCTCCGCCAAGGCCGGCGGTTCCGGCAGGCTGGCCGGGGTCGACGCCGTGCGCGGACTCGCCGTCCTCGGCATGTTCGCCGTGCACGTCGGCCCCAGCCCGCAACCCGAGGGCGCCGGATACGTGCTCGTCGCGGCCGACGGCCGCGCCCCGGCGCTCTTCACGCTCCTCGCCGGCTTCTCCCTGGTCCTCGCCCAGCGCGGCCAAGACCCGGCGCAGCGGCCCGACGGCTGGGCGGAGCGCTGGCGTCCGCTGTTGATCCGGTGCGCCGTGCTGGCCGTACTCGGCCTGTGGCTGGCCTCGTTGTGGCCCGGGATCCTGGTCATCCTGGCCTTCTTCGCCGTGTACTTCCTGGTGGCCGAGCCGTTCACCCGGCTCTCCACCCCGGTGCTCACCGCCGTGGCGGGCGTCTCGGTGGTGGCGGGCCCGGTGCTGTCGTTCCTGCTGGGCCCGGTGTTCGGGTACGAGGCCTCCGGGCGCGGTCTGGTCCCCGAGGCCACCGATCTGACGAGTTGGTCGGGGCTGGGCACGGCGCTGTGCGAGCTGCTGCTCACAGGGGCGTATCCGCTGGCCACCTACTTCCCGTACGTCCTGGCCGGGATGGCCCTCGCCCGCCTCTGCGACGTGCGGGAGGGCGCCGTGGCCCGGCGGATGGCGGTGTGGGGCACGGTGGCCGCGGTCGCCGGGTACGGCGCCGCCTGGCTCGCCGCCCACGTGTTCGGCGCCCGGGAGCGGCTGCTGGAGGCGATAGCCGTCCACCATCCGGAGGCCGTGGCCGCCGCCGACCCCATACGGGAGGTGTTGGGCGGGCAGTACGGCGCCGTGCCCAGCACGTCCTGGGACTGGCTGCTGGTGGCCGACCCCTACAGCCAGACTCCGCTGGAGACCCTCGGCAACGCGGGCGTGGGGTGCGCCCTCATCGGCCTGTGCGCACTCGCCGCACGGCACGGGGTGGGCGTCCTCCTGCTGCGGCCGCTCACGCTGCTCGGCGCGATGGCGCTGAGCGCGTACGTCGTCCACGCGCTGGTGCTGGCCGGCCCGGCCCACGGCGCCGCGTCCTGGTCCGCCTGGGTCGCGTTCAGCGGCGCGGCGCTGGCCCTGACGTGGGTCTGGCAGCGGGTCTGGGCGGACAGCCCGCTGCGCCGCGGCCCGGTGGAGCACGCGCTCCGTCTGGCGACGCGGGGGTGGAGCCGGGGCTGACGGGCTGTCCGGTCACCCGTCCGTGTGACGGGTTCGGCCCGCGCGGCGCCGGTACGGCAGGGTGGGCGGATGCAGCTGCGCCGGGCCCTGCCCCTGACCCTTGCCGCGCTCGTCATGGCCACCGGATGCGTGACGGTGCATCCCGCCGCTCCCCCGGACGCACCGCACTGGGCGCCCGCGGCGGCCCGTGCGCTGCCGCGGCAACCGACGGTCCCTGCATGGCCGTTGGGTCCGCTCCCGACGGCGGAGCCGGCGTCGCCCACCCCACCGGACCCGTCCCCGCCGGAGCCGGCACGGCCGGAGCCCGCACGGCCGGAACCCGCCCCGCCGGAGCCGGACCCGGTGCCGGCACCCGTCTCGGTACCGCGGCGGCCGGCCACGACCGCCGACCAGCCGCACCAGCCACACCGGCCGCGCCGGGCCAAGCCCGCGAGCCCCGCGAAACCGGCGAAGCGCGCGACCCCGGCAAAGCCCCGCAAGCGCCGGCCCGCGCCGGCCAAGCCCCGGCCCGCACCACAGCGCACGTTCGACATGACCCCCCTGTGCGAAGCGGCCCGGGGCACGGTGTCACCGTCCATCGTGGCCTTGTGCCGCTAGGGCGTGCCATTCGGATCTTTACCGGGCCCGCGCTGCCCGGCACCGCACCTCGCCGCGCTGCCGGGGCTCCCCAGTACGTCCAGTACGAGCGGAGCACCTCCGCCTTGCGATGCACGGACGCCCACGTCTCCACGGCCGCCTTCCACTCCCCGCCGGGCGCTTCCTGCAGGAAGTAGTGCACGGCCGTGGCCTGCCCGTCCTCCCGCCCGCTCGCCTTGCTGAACACGACGAAAGACCTCGGGTACGACGGCTGGTCCCGCTCTGCGGGAATCGCGAGGGATTCACCAGCCTGGGCGTGTCCGGGGCGGGGCCCCGAACCGCACTGATGGCGGCGCCCGCCTTCCACTCAGCCATCAGCGGACCGGTCGCCACCTTGGTGAGGGCGTCAGCCCCCTTCCACCCTGCCGGGGTGCGGCGCTCCCAATCGAACTGGTTGAAGACCTTCTCGGCCTCTGCTCGCGTGATCACCAGCGGCGGTGGCGCCGCAACCGACGGCTTCCCCAAGGCAGCGGACGACCCGCCGCTGCCGCTGCCGCTGCCGCTGCCGCTGCCGCTGCCGCTGCCGCCAGTACACCCTGCGGCCCCGGCCACTACCAGCACCACGGCCGCCCCTCTGACCCACCCCATCAAAACGCCCCTCCCCTGGACACCTCACAAGGAAGGTTCACCCCCCTGGCGTATCAGGGACCCTGCGACGCGAGGGCCTGCTCGCAGGCGGCGGGGCCTGGCGTCCCCGGGGGAGCATTGGCCGGGGCATGCGCGGTCCGGGCCGGCTCAGCGGCCCGAAGGGTGAAGAGGGCCATCACAACCCCTGTGGTGCTCTCGCTCACTCCGGTGGTTGCGTGCCGTCTCGGCGGTGATGGCCCAGCGCTCGTGGTCCCGCCATTCACCGTTGATGAACTGGAAAGCGGCCGAGTAGCCCTCGCGCTGGAAGCCCAGGCGCCTGATGAGGTTCAGCGAGGGGGTGTTGTCCGGCTGGACGTTCGCCTCCAGCCGGTGCAGTTCCAGCCGGCCGAAGGCGAGCTGGACCACGAGCCCCAACCCTTCCGTCATGTAGCCGTGACCGGTCGTGGAGGCATAGGCGGTATAGCCCAGGGTCCCGCTTTGGAGCGTGCCCCTGACGATGTTGTTGATGTTGACACCGCCCACGATCTCGCCGGTGCTGTGCAGGCAGATCACGAAGCCCTCATGTGTGGGCTGTTCAAACCGCTCAAGGTAGCTCTCGAACGCCTCCACCGTGTTCTCGCGAGCACCGAGCCAGCGGCGAAGCATCTCGCTGCTCTCCTGGGCCAGCGCTGTGAGCTCGTCGTAGTCCTGACGGCGGACGTGACGTATCGCCACCCTCGGCCCTTGCGGAAGATCACTGGTGATTGCCATCCAGGGATCCTATGCAGCGTGATCAAGGCCGATGGTTCAGGACTCGGGTCCGCTCTCGGTCCGTCGCTCGTGCCGGCTCCAGCCCGTCTGTGCGTGTCGCATTCGCCTGGCTTGGTGGGCAACCTGGTCGGCTGGTGCGCCGGCCGGCTGGACCGGCACCTCCGCCACGGCGGGATCCCGCTGCCGCAGCCTGCGCCGCCATCCGGATGCGGAGGTACGCGAAGCGGCGTACGTCATCGACCTCGGCAGTCCCTGAACGCCGACCGGCCGCCGTGACGTACTGCGGCCGTGGGCCCGGCTGTTGCCCTAGCCCAGCGACTGCTTCAAGAGTGCGGCGATCCGCGCCTCCGCCTCGGCCGTCACCTCGGTCAGGGCGAAACCGGCGGCCCACATCGTGCCCTCGTCCAGCTTCGCCTGGTCGCTGAAGCCGAGCGTCGCATAGCGCGCCTTGAACTTCTCCGCGCTCTGGAAGAAACAGATGATCTTGCCGTCCCGCGCGTAGGAGGGCATCCCGTACCAGAGCTTCGGCGCGAGGGACGGGGCGTTGGCCGCGATGACGGCGTGGACGCGTTCGGCGAGGATCCGGTCCGACTCCTTCATCTCGGCGATCTTCGCGAGCACCTCCCGCTCCGCTTCCGCCGCCTTGTCCGCCTTCGAGCTGCGGCGCGAGGCCGTCTTCAGCTCCTGGGCGTGATCCTTCATCGCGGCCCGCTCCTCGGCCGTGAATCCCTCGTGCCTGCTGCTCTCGGTGTTCGTCATGGCGGATATCCCCCTTGAGGATCGTGATCTCCGGGACTTGAAAAGGACGATATCCCGGCGCACTGACAACGGGCGGCGAACGCTCGTCAACCGTCCGGATCCTGGCTGATTCAGTGACAGCTGTGGTAGAGACCTGCCCCGGAAACCGCGCCTCCACCGGCACGATCAGCGTCAACCGGTGTGCCGCGTCACGGCATTGGAGCCCTCGGTAGCGGCCGGAATCATGTGGCGCGGCAGGCGCCCGCCATCGCCCGGAGCACGGCGGGGTTATTGGGTGGATGTGTCTGCTCCGGATACCTACAGTGACCAGGCACGCCGTCGTCGAGCAGGAGCGGATCATGCGCACCCACTATCCCCGTACACCGCATCTGCCCTGGTCCCCCGGGGCGGCGGCGGACGACGTCCGGGCCGTGAGTCTGGCCGGGCTGGCAGGGCGCGAGGTCGTCGTGACGGAGAAGCTCGACGGGGAGAACACCACCCTCTACGCGGACGGCCTGCACGCGCGGTCGCTCGACTCGGCGCACCACCCCTCGCGGGCGTGGGTCAAGGGCCTCCAGGGCCGGATCGGCTCCGGGATCCCAGCCGGTTGGCGGGTGTGCGGGGAGAACCTGTACGCCCGGCACTCGATCCCCTACGAGGACCTGGACAGCTGGTTCTACGGGTTCTCGGTGTGGGACGGGGACCACTGCCTTGACTGGGACCGGACGGTACGGTTCCTGCGGGGCCTGGGCGTGCCCACCCCGCGCGTGCTGTGGCGCGGCACCTTCGACGAACGCGCCCTGCGCAAGCTGAAGCTCGACACCGCACGGCAGGAGGGCTACGTCGTACGGACGGCGGCCGGCTTCGCGCGCGAGGACTTCGGGCGGTGCCTGGCCAAGTGGGTGCGGGGCGGCCACGTACAGACGAGTACGCACTGGATGTTCGCGCAGGTCGTGCCGAACGGGCTCGGGCCGGCGGCCCCGTTGTGGGCGGTGCGCTCGGGGGCCGAGCCTGATGTGGCCGGGTTGTCCGCCGCCGTCGGGATGCCCGCGGACGCTGCCGCAGATGGCGTCGGTGCCGCCGATGCGGACGAGGTGGCCGCGGTCGCCGAAGTCGCCGCCCGTGTCGACGGGTCGGGGCGGACCGGCGAGGACCGGCTGGCCGGTGTGCTGGCCGCCGTGCTGCGCCACGAGCCGCGGGCCCGGATCGCGGCGCGGCTCGCGGCGGGGCCGGTCGGAATGGGGCTCGCGCGGCGGGTCGGCGACCTGGTCGGGCTGTACCCGTACCTGCAGCAGCCGTTCCCCGACGCGGAGCGGCGGGCCGGGCTGGTGCGGATGGCCGCGGCGGCCGATCTCGGGGTGCTGCACGCGCTCGCCGGGGCACTGGCCGACGATCCGCAGGCGCGGGAGTGCGTGGAGTGGTCCGCGCTGTGCGCCGAGGAGGCGGGGCTGCTGGGCGGCCCGGATCCGCTGGAGTCCTTGCGGGCGGCGCTGCGGGAGCCCTTCGCCGGGCTCGGCGCGGACGCGGCCGACCGCTGCTGGGCGGAGGCCCGGCGGGCGTTCGGCCAGGGCAGGATCGCGGGCGCGCGGCTCGGCTGGGGTCCCGGTGTCAGCTGCGGCGTCGTCGAGGAGGCGGTGGCGGCGACGTGGCAGTGGCGCGACGGAACGTTTCCCCGGCTGGTGCAGCTGTGCGGGCCCTCGGGCAGCGGGAAGAGCACCTTCGGCCGCGGCCTGGCGGGCGTGGACGCGTACGTCAGTCTTGACGACCTGCGCACCGCCCGGGGTTCCCGGGCGGACCAGCGGGCCAACGCGGAGGTGCTGGGCGAGGGCCTGGACCGCCTCGACGCCGCGCTGGCCCGCGGCGGGACGGTGGTGTGGGACGCCACCTCGCTCACCGACCAGCAGCGCGGGCTCGCCGGCTCGGTCGCCCAGCGCCGGCGCGCGCTGGTCACCCACGCGGTGGTGCTGGTCGAGGAGGCCGAGCTGCTGCGGCGCAACGCCGTCCGCCCGCATCCGGTGCCGCAGCAGGTGCTGACCTCGCAGCTGCACCGGTTCAGCCCGCCGTACGCCGGTCAGGCGCACCGCACGTGGTACATCGGTGCGGGCGGCGGCATCGAGGACACGGCGGGCGGCCTCGCGGACAGCGACCTGACGGGCGGCGGCCTGACGGGCGGCGGCCTCACAGACGCCGGCCCGGTCACGGGACGGGGGGAGTACTGATGCGCACGAGCGAGGAGCTCTACCACCAGGTCCGCTGGGACGCCCGGTTCGATCCGGCGCGGTTCGTGCTCGGGCTGCTCCAGCGCGGGGCGCCGCCCAAGCGCGTCCCGCTGCCCTCCTTCGTGCCCGGCGGCGACATCCCCTGGCACCGGGTGCTCTTCGTCGAAGCCGACGGCGAGCTGGTGTGGGACCGGGCCACGGGCGTGGACCGGATCGACGTCACCGCGGCGGGGCGGGTGCGCGATCCGCGCCTGCTGCGGGCCCCGTTCTTCAGCGCGCGGACCGCGCACGCCTGGGATCCCGCGGGCGGCGGCGCCTGGCGGCCCGTGGAGCCGGGACCCCGGAGCGGGGCGGCGGCCCCCGCCGCGGTGCGGCTGCTGACGTGGAACACGCTCTGGGACCGGTACGACGCCCCGCGCATCGCCACCGCCCGGCGCAGGCCCCTGCTCCTGGCCGATCTGGCGGCCGCCGACGCCGATGTCATCGCGCTGCAGGAGGCCGAGCCCGAGCTGGTCCGCATGCTGCTGGCGGAGCAGTGGGTGCGGGCCGGGTACACCCTCGGCACGGATCCGGCCGGCCGGGACGTCGCCGAGTGCGGGCTGCTGGTGCTGAGCCGGCTGCCGGTGCGGGAGGCGGGGCTGCATCTGCTCGGCCCGCACAAGGCGGTCACCGCCGTTACGGTGGACACCGCGGCCGGCCCGCTGGTCGTCGCCAACACCCACCTGACCAGCGACCACACCGAGAACGGGCACGTGCGGCGGGATGCCGAACTGGCGCGGCTCGCCGAGGGTCTCGGCGGCATCGAAGCCGCGGTGGCGCTGCTCGGCGACTTCAACGACGGCCGCCACGGGGCCGAGGGGCCGGCGGCCGCGCTCGGCATGCGGGACGCCTGGAGCGACGTACACGGTGCGGCGGACGGTACGCCGACCTTCGATCCGGTGGCCAACCCGCTGGCCGCGGTGGGCTCGCTGACGGGGCGGGCGGCCCGGCTGGACCGGATCCTGCTGGGCTCCACGGGGGCGCGGGTGACGAGGGCCGCGCTGCGCGGGGACGCCCCGGCCCCGGACGGACTGTTCATCTCCGACCACTTCGGGGTGGAGGCCACGCTGGAGTTCGGCGCGCGGGACGGCGGGCCCGCACCGCTGGACGTCCCGGCGACCGCGCGGACGGCGGTGGCGTGGCTGCCTCCGCACCTCCCGGACGCGGTACGGCAGGTGCGGCGCGAGCACGACCCGCAGGCCGGCCGCTGGCCCGCGCACGTGAACCTGCTGTTCGGCTTCGTGCCGGAGTCCTCCTTCGCCGAGGCCCTGCCGCTGCTGGCCGAAGCGGCCGCGGAGACCGGGCCGTTCGAGGCCCGGCTGGAGGGCGTGCACAGCTTCGGGCACCGCGAGGAAGCCACCGTCTGGCTGGACCCGGCGGCGGCCGGTGAGGCGCCGTGGCAGGAGCTTCGGCGTGCGCTGGCGGAGCGGTTCCCGGGGTGCCGGGGGCGCGCGGACGGGCAGCAGGGCTACACCCCGCATCTGACGCTGGGGCGCAGCCGGGACCCGCAGCGGGCGGTCGCGGCCCTCGCTGCGCGGCTCGCCGGCGGGGTGACCGTACGGGTCGGGGAGCTGGCCGTGCTCTCGCGGCGCGGGGACGGGCCGATGCGGGTCCGGGCGACGGTGGCGCTGGGGACGGGCGAGGTCCGCTGGGCGCCGGAACCCGGACACGAGCACGGGCCCGACCGTCCGTGGACGCACCGGCCCGAGCACGGGCCAGGGCACGCGCCGAGCGACGCGTCAGGGCACCCGCCAGAGCGGCCAGCCGCGGCTGCGCCGCCCGGTCACGCCGAGTCGGTCACCGCACGCATCCGGGCTGCCCTGGGCGGGGCGGAGGTGTACCTGGCCGGGTCCCGCCGCATGGGCTGCGCCCTGCCGGACGCCGACCTGGACCTGGTGGCCGCGCTGCCCGGGCCGGCCGATCTCGCCGGGCTGCGGGACCGGTTGGCGGCGGCCCTGCCCGAGGCCGGGCGGCCGCGCGAGGTCACCGGCGCGCGGGTGCCGGGGCTGCGCTTCCGCGTCGGGGCGCTGTCCGTGGATCTGGTCGCGGTCTCCACCGGCGGGCTGGATCCGGCGGAGGCGGTGGCCCGGCGGGCCGAGCTGGGTGAGGCGGCCGCCGTCGCGCTGAGCGCGGTGAGCGACGCCGACGCCGTACGGCGAGCCGTGGGCGCGGAGCACGCCGCGTTCGCCGGGCTGGCGCGGGAGGTGAAGGCGTGGGCCCGGTCCCGGGGACTGGACTCGGCGCCGTTCGGCGGGCTGCCCGGGCTGGCCTGGGCGGTCCTCGCGGCGCGCACGGTCCAGGAGGCCGGGGCGCTGCCGCCCGGCGCCCTGCTGCGGGAGTTCTTCGGCAGGTGGGCCGCATGGGACTGGCGGGAGCCGGTCGAACTCTCGCCCTCGCTCCCCGGGACGGCGGACGGGCCGGGTCCGGTCACGGTCCTCACCCCCTCGGAGCCGGTGCGCAGTTGCACGGCCCAGGTGGGACCGGGCCTGCGCGACCTGCTGGTCCAGGAGTTGTACGGGGCCTGGGAGCTGCTGGAGGCCGGGGGCGGGGACGCCGCGCTGGCCCTCTCCCCGCCGCCGGTGCACCGTCGGCACGCCGCCTGGGCGGTGGTGACGGTACGGACGCCCGACGGGGAGTTCGAGGAGACCCTGGGCCGGGTGCGCGGACGGCTGCGGGCACTGCTCGGGGCCCTGGAGCAGGCCGGTGTCACGGACGCGCACGCCTGGCCCCGCCCCTTCTCGTCCGGCCCGGGCCTGGCCCGCTACGCGATCGGCCTCGGGGCCACCCCTCCGGACGCGGCGGTCCTCGCCGCCCTGGCCGACCCCTGGAGGGCCGGCCTGCCGGGCGTCGAGGTGGCCTGGGCGGCCTGCGGCGACGTGCCGGACCTGAGCGCCTGAAGCCGGCGGCGCGAGAGGTCAGAGCTCGACGACGATCTTTCCGGCCGTGTGCCCGCCCTGGCTCAGTTCGAAGGCCGCCGCCAGCTCGGCCAGCGGGAAGGTCTTGGCGACCGGCACCTTCAGCTGTCCGCTGTCGGCGAGCTTGCCGAGCGCGGCCAGGTCGCTGCCGACCGGGCGGACCCACATCCACTCGCCGCCCGATCCGAGCACGCTGGGGTCTGCGATGGAGGCGTGCCGGCCGTCGTTGTGGAGCACTTCGCGGGTGACGCTCCCGACGCCGCCGACGAAGTCCGCGACGACGGTGGGCCCGTCGGGCACCAGGGCACGCACGCGGTCCGCCAGCCCGTCTCCGTACGCGACGGGTTCGCCGCCGAGTTCGCGCACCCGGTCGTGGTTGCGGGGGGAGGCGGTGCCGATGACACGGGCGCCCAGCGAGCGGGCGATCTGCACGGCGAGGGAGCCGACGCCCCCGGCGGCGCCGTGGATGAGGACGGTGTCGTCCTTGCCGGTGCCGAGGCGGGTGAGCACCTGGTAGGCGGTGAGCCCGGCGAGCGGGAGGCCCGCGGCCTCGGCCCAGTCGAGCGAGGCGGGCTTGTGCGCGAGGGCGCGTACGGGCACGGTCACGAACTCGGCGAAGGTCCCGCCGTGCACGTAGTCCTTGCGGGCGTACGCCATGACCTCGTCGCCCTCGGCGTACTCGGGGACGTCGATGCCGACCCGCTCGACGGTCCCGGCCACGTCCCACCCGGGGATCACCGGGTAGATGACGTCCATCAGGCCGTCCAGCCCGCCCGCCATGATCTTCCAGTCGACGGGGTTGACGGCGGCGCACTTGACCCGGACGAGGACCTCGCCGGGGCCGAGCTTGGGCAGCGGCAGCCGGATCTCGGAGAGCACCTCCGTCCCGCCGTACGTCTCGTACGCCATCGCCCGCATGGTTGCCCGGCTGCTCTGGTCCGACTGGGACATGTACCCGACCTCTCCGTGTGCTGGTGGACCCCGCCCCGGGCCCATCCCACCACGCACGCCGCGCCCGCCCCAAGAGGCGGGCGGGCGCGGCGCGGCGTGGCGCGGGCGCGGCGTGGCGCGGGCGCGGCGTGGCGCGGGCGCGGCGTGGCGCGGGCGCGGCGTGGCGCGGGCGCGGCGTGGCGCGGGCGCGGCGTGGCGCGGGGCCCGGGCGCGGACACAGGCGCGGTGCCGTACGGCCCGGCCGGTCAGGCGGGCGGCCGGTCAGGCGTGCACGGGAAAGGCGGCCTGGAAGCCGAGCCGCCCGTCCGCCCCCTCGGCGATCCGCCCCAGCACCCCGTCCAGCTCCAGGTACGCCGCCCAGCGCTCGGTGCCGGCCGCCGCGGCCAGGCGGTCCACCAGGAGGTCCTCCAGGCCCTGGACCCGCTTGCCCTTCCACACCTTGTCGGCGACGCTGACCAGCAACTCCTCGACGCTCACGCCGTCGTCGTCCCATGCGGCGTGCGTCGCGGCGAACCGGGCCCGGTCCTCGGTGAACCCGTGCGCGAGCAGGAGTTCCCGGCCCGCCGGCTCGTGCGCGGAGCCCGGCCCGCTCAGTTCGGCGGTGTGCACCGCCTTGCCGATGTCGTGCGTGGCCGCCCCGAACAACACGGCCTCGCGGTCGAAGGCCAGGGCCGGGCAGTGCCCCGCCAGCCAGTCCGCGAGCTCGTGCGCGACGTCGTGCACGAGCCGCAGGTGCGCGGCCAGCCGGGGCGGGGCGGCCAGCGTGCGCAACAGCGCGGACACGGCCGGCGGCAGCGGTCGCAGCGGCGGTTCTCCCCGGGCGTCGAGCGCCCGGGACAGGGCATCGGTGGTGGGCATCAGATCACCGTAGGGGGTGATCACCCCCCACGGCTCCGACGGCTCCGAAATCCGACCCCGTTCCGGTCACTCGTACTCCGTGCCGCCCTTGCGCGTCAGGTACGCCGGACTGACCGCCTTGGCGATCGCGCGGCCGCCCACCACCGGGCTGTACCGCTCCGTCGACGACCGGATGACGACCCCCTCCCGCAGGTGCGCCTCCCGCCCGGACACGGTCTCGCGGCCGCTCGCCAGCTCCAGCACCGTGTCGAGCCCGTACGGGCCCTCGTACAACCGTGGCACCAGCGGCAGTTCACCGTCCTCCAGGACGACGGCCGGGTCCAGCCAGCGCACCTGTCCGTCGATCTCGGCGGACACGTCGAAGACGGCGTACCCGGGCGGCGTGTCGGCGGTGCGCACGTCGGTCCCGTACGACAGGTCCTGGACGCCCGCGCCGTACACCTCGGCGAAGATCCCGACGCGGGTCGCGCCGAGCCGGGCCGCCAGGGCCGCCGCGACGGCCGGCACGCCGTGGCCGCGGACGGCACGCCAGTAGACGTTGCGCTCGTCCTCCTTGAGCGCCAGCCCCTTCGAGCCGAATCCCTTGGAGGAGACGAGGCACCGCTCGTCCTCGGCCAGGTACGTGAACAGGCAGGCGGTGCCGTGCAGTTTCTCGGTGAGGACGACCGGCTCGCCGGACTCGAAGATGTGCGGGTAGCGCTGGAGGTTCTCGATGTCGACCCACGGCAGCAGGTCGGCGGCCGCTTCGACGTCACCGTCCATGGTGGTGGGGACGGGCGGGGCCCATTTGGTGATGCCGAGCAGCTCCGCGAAGTCCGTGCCCTCCTTGGCCGCTTGCGCCAGGTCGACGTCGGCGAGGGCGCGCGGCCTGCACACCAGTCCCTGCGAGAGCTCGCCGCGCAGCCGGACCGCCTTGACCCGGTCGGCGGAGCTGCCGGACAGCCGCCCGGTGAGGCCCAGTTCCTCGATCAGGGCGGCGGGCAGCACGGCCTGTTCGGGTATGTAGAGCGCGAACTCGCCGGTGCGGTAGGCCCCCTTGGCGATGACGGCCCGGTACAGGCCCACCTGGGCCAGTTCCAACGCATCGGCGTTCGGGTGCTCATGGACGGTCAGTTCTTCGGCGGTTACTCGCAGAGTGGACATGGAGGTCTCCCACGGTCGTCACGGACGCGGCCGACGTCCGGTGGTGCGGCGCGTCGGTGACGACCACTGTCCGTTCCACCATTTCCGCTGGTCCAGCGATTATCACGGTGTTAGCCTGCGCCACCGTGCGGGCGACCCGGTCGTCCGTGCTCCGCGTTCCGCGCCCCAGGAGGCTCATATGTCACGTCGTCCGGTCACCGTCGTCACCGGCGGGAGCAGGGGCATCGGGGCGGCGGCCTGTCTGCGGCTGGCCGCCGACGGGCACGACCTGGTGCTGGGTTACGCCCGCGACGAGGTGGCGGCCGAGTCCGTCGCCGCGCGCGTACGCTCGGCCGGGGCCCGCTGTGTGACCGTACGCGGTGACACCTCCGAGGAGTGTGCCGTGGAGCGGCTGTTCGACATCGCGGGCGCCGAACTCGGCACGGTGACCGGGCTGGTCAACAACGCCGGGGTGACCGGACCGCTGGGCCGGCTCGCCGACGCCCGGACCGAGGACCTGCGGCGGGTGGTCGAGGTGAACCTCCTCGGGTACCTGCTGTGCTGCCGCCGGGCCGCCCGGGACATGGCGGAGGCCGGCGGCGGGGCGATCGTGAACGTCTCCTCCGCGGCCGCCACCCTCGGCAGCCCCGGGGAGTACGTGCACTACGCGGCGACCAAGGCGGCCGTGGACGCGCTGACCGTGGGGCTGTCCAAGGAGCTCGGCCCGGACGGGATCCGGGTCAACGCCGTGGCGCCCGGCATCATCGAGACCGACATCCACGCGGCGATGGGCGACCCCGACCGCCCGGCCCGGGCCGCCGCCGGGATCCCGCTCGGACGGCCCGGCCGGCCCGAGGAGATCGCCGGGTCGATCGCCTGGCTGCTCTCCCCGGACGCCTCGTACACGACGGGCACCGTGCTGCGGGTCTCCGGCGGCCACTGAACCACCGTCGAAGACCTCGCGCTGCTACTCCATCGCCGCCCGGGTGGCCGGACCGTAGACGCCCGGGGGGTCGCCCTTGATGGACCGGTCGCGCTGGAGCTGGCTGACGCCGCGCTTGGTCTGGGCGTCGTAGACGCCGGTGACGGAGACGTACGTGAACCCCTGCCCGTAGAGCATCTCCTGCAGGGAGCGCACCTCGGGCCCGCTGTCCCCCATCCGCAGGGTTCCCGGAGCCGCCCGCCGGTGACGGGGCCGAGGAGCTCGGCGGGGGCGTCGGCTTCGGGCTCTGGCTCGCGGGCGTGTCCGAGGCCTCCGCGGCCGTGGGCGCGGCGGACCGTACGGACGCGGTCGGCCCGGGTTCGTCGTCGGCGCCGGGCCCGCCCGGGAGCACCGGCACGGACAGGTCGGCCGGTGGCGCGGCCCGGGGCGGCTGCGGGTCGGGGCCGGCCGACAGCAGCACCAGGGCGCCCACCGCGAAGAGCGCGAGCAGGGTGAGGACGGCCGCCGGAAGCCGGCTTCGGCCGGCACGGCCGCGGCTACGGCCGCGGCCCGTGGCGGAGTCCGCGTCACGGCGGTCGGCGGGCGGCGGGGTCGGAGCGGAGGCGCCGGTGACCGGGCCGCGCGCAGGGCCGGGGAAGGCGAGGGGGCCGGTCTGCGGCCAGGCGGGCGCCGTCGATTGGGGCGGTCGGCCCAAGGGGGCGACGTACGGGCGTACGAGCAGGTGGTCGTCGGGGACGATCCCGCTCTCATCGGGGTGCTGGGTCTGGGACATGGTGTCTCCCGGCGGGGGCGGGGGCAGGCGCCGCGGTGCGGTGCCGGCCCCTGCCCGGCCGGTCAGGCTCTGGGCCGCCGGGCGGCCGGAGCCGGGACCCCACCGACGCCGGGGGCGCCAGGGATGCCGAGTGCCGGAGAACCGCCGATCGTGGCCGGGGGGAGCGGGGAGCGAGCGGATGTGGACATCTGGCGTATCTCCGAAGTGCGGCTCAAGCAGTGGTTCTTGATTCGGGCGCACTCTTGCCCTCCGGAACGGCCAGGTCAAGCCGCATGTCCGATCTGATCCCGAGCGTCCGGTCTATCCGGTGCGAACCCTTCCACTTCACCTCTCGACTTCGCCTCTCCACTTCACCCGCAGCATCACCCCGCCGCCCGGTCGAGGGCGTCGGGCTTGCGGCGGACCGCGGTGGCCCAGACGGTGCCGGCCGCCACGAGCATCAGGGCGGCTCCGCCGAGCGGAGCGGCAGGCGCGGAGATGCCGTCGACCGCGAGACCGCCGAACAGCGCGCCCGCGGCTATGGCGAGGTTGAACACGGCCACCATGAGCGAGGACGCGGCCTCGGCGGCGGCCGGGGCCGCCTTGATCATCCAGCTCTGCAGGCTCACCGACACCCCGCCGTACACGAGTCCCCAGGCGAGCAGCAGCGTGGTCCCGGCGACCGGTCCCGGAACGACGGCGATGAGCGCGAGGACCACGGTGAGGGAGGCGCTGACGACGAGCAGGGTCCGGTACGCGTCGCGCGCCCCGGCCAGGAAGTTGCCCGCGACTCCCGCGAGGCCGTAGCCGAGCAGCAGCGTGCTGACGAACTCGGCGTCGATGCCGGAGACGTCCTGCAGGATCGGCCGTACGAAGGTGTAGGCGGCGAACTGCCCGGTCACCACGAGGAAGGTGACGATGACGCCGGCCCGGACGGCGGGGTTCTCGCGGAGCAGGGCGGGGAGTTCGGGGAAGCGGATGTGCCGGGTCGGCGGCAGCGGGGGCAGCAGCAGGAGCAGGGCGGCCAGCGTGACGAGGCCGAGGACGCCGACCGCCGCGAAGGCGGTGCGCCAGCCGCCGAGTTCGCCGAGCAGGGTGCCGGCGGGGACGCCGAGCACGGAGGCGGTGGGGACACCGCCGAAGACGAGCGCGGTCGCCCGGCCGACGTGGCGCTCCGGGACCAGGCGTACGGCGAGTCCGCCGGCGATGGCCCAGAATCCGCCGACGCTGACCCCGACGAGCAGGCGGGCGGCCAGGACGACGGCGAAGTTCGGGGCGAGGGCGGCGGCGAGGTTGGCGGCGGCCATCAGGGCGATGAGGACGCAGAGCACGAGCCGGCGGTCGAGGCGGCCGGCGCCGACGGTGACGAACGGCGCGCAGAATCCGGCGACGAGGCCGGGCACGGTGACCATCAGTCCGGCGGTCCCGTCGGACACGCCGAGGTCGGCCCCGACGGGCGTGAGCAGGCCGACGGGCAGCAGCTCGGAGGTGATCAGGCAGAAGATGCCGAGCGCGACGGCGCACACGGCCGCCCAGCCCTTCCAGGGGGCGGGACCGCTCCCGGCTCCCGGCCCCGCCTCCGGAGGGACTGCGGACTCGGAGGCGGCGGTCGACCGTACGGACTGGGGCGGTACGGACTGGGGCGGACCGGACTCGGACGGTCCGGACTCGGGGATGTGCGCGGGGTTGCCGGGCGCGGCGGCTGACGTCATGGACCGGTACTCCGTACGGGCGATCGGCGGGCAGGGCGCGGCAACACGGGGTGCCGGGGGTCGCGCCTCCCCTGCCGCCCGCACTGCCGTTCCAATCTGCCACACGCCCCGGGCGCCCGGACCGGCCCGGGGTCACCCGCACGCGTGAGGTGGGGAACCGGGTCGGGTACGCCGTGCGGCAAGGTGGTCGGATGCAGTTACGCCGGGCCGTGCCCCTCTCCCTCGTCGCGCTCCTCGCCAGCGCCGGCTGTGTCTCCGTCGGGCCGCAGGATGCGGCTCCGGTTCCCGTACGGGGTGCGGTACCGCCCGCCGGCGCACCCGACGTCCCCTCGTCCCCCTCGCCCCTCCCCCTGGCCGCCCTGCCCCTGGGCGAGCTGCCGGCGCCCGCGACGCACGGTCCGGACCCGGTGGCCGGCCGGGTGGCCGACCCGGTGCCGGAGGCGAACCCGGAACCGGCACGCGAGCGGACGCGCACGAAGGCGGCGCCGCCGCCCCGGCGGAAGCGCCAGCCGGGGCCGACGACCGCTCGTCCGCGCCGCCGGCCGGTCCCTCCTCCCCCGGCGGACGAGCTGTGCGCGGCCGCGGAAGGCGTCGTACCGCCGTCCATCGTCGACCTGTGCCTGCGCCAGTACGACCGCTGACCGGGCCGTGCCGGGCGCATCCTTCGTCGGCCGCGGCGGCGTCCTCGGCTCTCGGCCCGGCCCTGAGGGGCGCGGGAGGGCCTGCGCGTTCACACTGGCAGGACGAGTACCGCAGGGAGGCAGGATGAGCTGGGCATCATGGACCACTCGCGGGATCTTCGCCGGTCGCGACGGAGTAGAGACCGGTGAAGGGGGCCACGCCCTCACCGGTGAGCTCGACATTCACACCACCTGGACCGAGGCCGAGGGTCTGGCGCACGTCACCGTGCAGTACAGCGGCGGGTCCGACTGGCTCCCCCTCACCGGAAGCCCCGTGCCCTGCCCCAGCGAGGACGCGAGCCGTGCCCTGCATGACGCGGTCATCGATTCCGTACGCGCCGGGGCGACCCTCCCCCTGAGCACCGTCCGTCCCTGATTCTCGGGTCACTTTCCGGCCGGGGGCAGCACGCCCTTCTTCCGGGCTTCGGCGATCCAGCGGCCGGCCGTGGCCTCGGAGCGGGCCCAGCGGGTCGCGATCGCGCGGCGCGGGGGGATGTTGCGCTCGGTGGCCCACTGGTAGACCTCGGCGACTTTGGCGAGGTGTTCGCCACCGCCGCCGTAGGGGCGGCCCTCGGTGGCGGGGGCGGCGTCGACTTCCCCGGCGATCTCGGCGGCACGGGCCTCGGCAGCGGCACGCAGGAGTCTGTCGAGAGGAAGGCGACGCAGCCAGGTCGCGGTGACGGGTTGGCCGTCGGGGGCTTTGACGTAGAAGCCGTTGGGCTTCGTGCCGCCGGCGGGGAAGCCGATGATGAAGCTGTGGCCTTCGTAGCCGGGGAAGTCCTCCACGGTGACGCCGCTTCCGCTCCTTGTGATCCTCATGGGCCAGCCTGTCCAAATCCTGATCACTCGTCTGTGAGACGAGCGTGCAAGTTGATCGGGTGTCTGTCATAGTGAGCCGCCCCTGCCGCACGCGCCGCACACGCATGACCTGGGGACCCATCTGCTTTTCAAGGACACCCCATCATGTCTGGATACCCGCAGCAGCAGCCCCCGGCCCCGAAGCCCGGCATGTCCACCGGTAAGAAGATCGCCCTGGGCTGCGGCATCCCCGCCGCCCTCGGCCTCCTGGTTCTCGGCGGCTGCACCCTTGTGGTCGGCAAGGCCGCAGAAGAGGTGGGCAAGGAGCTCGACAAGTCCTACGACAGCGCGCAGGTCAACCCCTCCGACGGCACCTCGGCCGGCGGGAAGAGCGGCCAGCCGGACATCACCAAGGACGTCAAGGTGACCTCCTGCGCCGTGAAGACCGGCGACTTCGACATGAAGGAACTCGAAGTGAAGGTCGACTACGTCAACAGTGGCGACCGCCGCTACTCGTACCTTGCCGAGGGCGAGGTCCTGGTCAACGGCGAGAAGAAGGAAGACCTCCTCTCGACCGCTCAGAACCTGGCGCCGGGCCAGAAGTACACCGACGACAGCGCCGGCGCGCTCGGCTTCAACGTGGCCAAGGCGGCGAAGCCCGGCGACAAGATCGAGTGCAAGATCCTCAAGGTCTCCCGCAACGCGCTCTGACCGGCAACACCGCCTCTCACGCCGGAGCCGGCCCGTGCTCAGCCACCGGCCGGCTCCGTGGTTCTCAGGACACACCGCCGCACCGCCCCCGGGGTCACCGGCCCGGGACCCCGGGCCTCCGCACGCCGCGGCGCAGGCCGGCACCCGCCAGGTGGTTCGCGTGCGTCGATGCCGGCGCACGCGTCCTTCGCGGCACCTGCGCCATCCGCGTCGCAGCGGCCGACCGCGGCGAGCTCGGCGAGCTCGGCCGCCCCTCCTCTGCCCGCCTCCGCGCCACCCTCACAGGAGATCACCGTGTCCCAGCCTCCCGACAACGCGCAGCAGCAGCCCCCGCCGGGTCCCGCCTACGGCTACCCCGGCCCGCCTCCGCCCCCTCTGGCGCCCCCGCAGGCTCCCGCGCGGGCGCGAGGGCCCCTCTACGCCGCGATGGCCGCCTGCGTGGCCTCCGCCGTCATCGCCGGGACCGTCGGCTACGCCATCGGCTCCACCACCAGTGGCAGCAGCACGGTGAGCGCGTCCCCCGAGACGACCCCGACCCCCACCATCACGCCGGTCGGCACTGCCGCGGCCACGTACTCCACCTCGCCCGCGCCCGCCACCACCACCGCCCCGACGCCGACACCCACGCCCGCCACCCCGGCGTGCACGGACTTCGCCGAGCTGACCGACCGGGAGTTCAAGCTCCTGGGCAAGGACCCCGGCGCGCACTTCGGCAAGTGCTACCGGGTGTACGGGTACGTCACCCAGGCGGACAGCGCCACCGGCGCCGGCAGCTTCCGCGCCAACGCCTGCGGCGAAAAGCACCAGCCCAAGTACGGGTACATCGCCGACTGCGACACGAACTCGATCTTCACCGACATCAGCGCCAACGGCGCGAGCGGCATCAAGGACATCGTCGACGGCGACGCCTTCGAAGCCGACGTCATGGTCGGCAAGCCGTTCACCTACACCACCACCCTCGGCGGGCAGATGACCGCGCCGACCTTCGCCGTCCTGCGCGTCAAGCAGTACGCCACCACGAAGTGACCACGGCCCCGGCCGGCACCCTCATCCGGTTCGACACCTGATCGACACGACGGGTTCTAAGGGCGGCGGCCGCAGGCGCGGGCGCAGCGGCGGGCCGTGTCGCGGCGGGCCGTGCGCAGCCTGCGTACGGTGTTGTGGCCGCGCCGCTTCCATTCGCCCCGGGGCAGCGCGGCCCGCTGGCCGCCGCCCGCGATCAGGGCGTTGACCGGGGTCATCGGGTCCGCGGCCAGCGCCTTCGCGAACAGGACGCCGACCACGAGCGGGACCAGGGCCACGGCCAGGGCCGAGCCGGCGGTGGTCACGTGCTGCATGCGCGGGCGGACTGTCGCGCTGCGCGGGGCGTCTGAAGTCATGCCCCCATTCGACCAGCGGCGGCGCGGCGGGGAATCGGGGCGGATACTCAGGCCGTTGGGCACGAGGTACTCAGACGGGCGGGGCGGGTGGTGGGTGATGGCGGTACCCGGGCAGGGTTTCGAGGCCGCGAGCGGCGACGGCCCGGCCGCGCCGCCCGGCGGACGGGAGGCGGAGCTGCGCACGGCGCACGAGGGGCTGCTGCAGATCCGACGTCTGGTCAACGGCCCGGCGGGCGCGGCGGTTCCCGCGCCGTGGGAGGTACGGCAGCCGACGCGTGCGGTGGCCCTCGTACTGGAGGCGGCGGGGATCACGCCGTCGGCGCTGGACGCGGAGGGGCGGCGTACGCGAACGGGCTACCGCGTGGCCGCGGGGTCCGAGCCCGGGCGGGTGGAGGTGACGTGGCTCGGGCCGCCCGGAGGCGGCGCGGCCGAGGAGGAGCAGGAGCGGCTGACGGCCTGTGCGGCCGTGTTGGAAGGGCTCGGCTGGGTGTGCCTGCTGTACCGGGGACCGCGCCGACGCCGCTTCCTGGAGGTGGAACCCCCGCGCTGACCGCACCCCCGGCCTCGGGCCTCGGGCCTCGGGCCTCGGGCCTCGGGGCGAAATTCGCTGGCCGTGCCCGCCCCGCACCGGGAGACTCGCCCCATGGGCATGCTCAACGCGCTGGCGGACCGCATCGGCCGGGGCGAGACCGTGGAGTTCCGGCCGACCGGCGGATCCATGGTGCCGCTGATCCACAGCCGGCAGCGGGTCCGGGTCGCACCGGCCGACCCGGCTCTGGTCGAGGTCGGCGACATCGTCCTGGCCCGCGTCTCGGGCACGGTGTACCTGCATCTCGTGTCGGCGGTGGACGCCCCGCGCCGGCGCGTGCAGATCAGCAACAACCACGGCCGTGTCAACGGCTGGACCGGCCACGACCGGGTGGTGGGCATCTGCCTGGCCGTGGACGGCGTACCCCGGTCGCGGGCCGCCGACAAGGTGCGCCGGCCCGCGATCCGGGCCCTCCCGCTCGCCACCCGGCGCCTGGACCTGCTTCCGTTGCTCCCTTCGCACGCCGACGAGATGAGCCTGGTCCTGGCCGACCCCGCGCTGCACGCCTTCACCGGTGGCGCGCCGCTGTCGCGGGACGGACTCCGCGCCCGCTACGAGCGCCTCGCCGACGGCTCCCCCGACCCTGCGGTGGTGTGGGCCAATTGGGTGCTGAGCGTGCGCGGGCAGGGGCGGTTGGTGGGCACCGTCCAGGCCACGATCGCCCCGGCGCGCGGTCAGGCCGAGCTGGCCTGGGTCGTCGGCACCCCCTGGCAGGGCCACGGCTTCGCCGCGGAGGCCGCCCGCGCGCTCGCGGCCTGGCTGGAGCGGATTCCCGTGGACCGTCTGATCGCCCACATCCACCCGGACCACACCGCTTCGGCGGCGGTCGCCGCGGGCTGCGGAATGCGCCCGACCGAACGCCGCCGGGACGGCGAGATCCGCTGGGAGTCCGGCGGCGGCCGGGACGGCGGCCTCAGCGCAGGGTGAGCAGGACGACGTCCATCTCTTCGCCGCGGGCCAGGGCGAATTCGCGGACGCGGCCGGTGACGGTGAAACCGCACTTCTCCAGCACGCGGATCGAGCCCGCGTTGTCGGCCGCCGCCCCCGCGTGCAGGGGGCGGGTGTCCTCCAGCCGGATCAGCTCCGCCAGCGCCCGGGTCGCGATGCCCCGTCCCCAGTGCTCGCGGCCGATCACGTACGTCACCTCGCGCTCTTCCGGCGGCCCGAACACGGCGGCGTGGCCGACCACGACTCCGTCGGCCAGCACCGTGCGCGGCGTCACGGCCGGGTCGCCCCGCACTTTCTCCCAATGCGCGTCGAAGCGGCCCCGGTCGTAGTGGTACTCCCTCGTCAACGCCGCCATTCGCTGGAGGGCGGGGTCCGTCGACTGCTCCCAGAAGACGGCGAGATCGTCGTCCGTCGTCTCGCGCAGCTCGATCTCCACGTGCTCTCTCCTCTTCTCTCCCCGGGTGTGCGATCACGACCGCCCACCCTAGGTGTAATGCCCCGGGAGGTTGTGGACGGGTGATGCAGGTCTCGGCTGGGGGATCTTGAACGGGTGAGGGCCTTCCGGGTTTGGTGTGGATTGCGACGTCTACACCGACCGGAAGGCCCTCATGCCCCACCGTAATGCACCCCTGACCGAGACCGGACGGCTGCGGCTTGCCCGCTGCGTGGTCGAGGACGGCTGGACCCACCGCCGGGCAGCCGAACGCTTCCAGGTCTCCCCGACGACCGCCCAGCGGTGGGCCGACCGCTACCGAACGCTCGGCGACGCGGGCATGCACGACCGGTCTTCCCGCCCGCACAACAGCCCGCGCCGGACCCCGACCCGCACCGAACGCCGGATCATCAAGGTCCGCGTCCTGCGCAGGTGGGGACCCGCCCGCATCGCCCACCTGCTCGGCCTGGTGCCCTCAACCGTGCACCGGGTGCTGACCCGGTTCGGCCTGGCCCGCCTGTCCCATCTGGACCGGGCCACCGGCCGCGTCATACGACGCTACGAACGACCCAAGCCCGGCGAACTCGTCCACGTCGACATCAAGAAGCTCGGCAACATCCCTGACGGCGGCGGCCACAGGGCTCTCGGCCGACAGGCAGGCCGCAAGACCAGGTCCGGCACGGGCTACAGCTACATCCACACCGCCGTCGACGACCACTCCCGCCTCGCCTACAGCGAGATCCTGGCCGACGAGAAGAAGGAGACCGCCGCCGGCTTCTGGACCCGGGCCCAGGCGTTCTTCACCGGCTGCGGGATCACCGTCGAACGCGTCCTGACCGACAACGGCGCCTGCTACAAGTCCCACGCCTGGCGCGACACCCTGGCGGCGGCCGGGATCACCCACAAGCGAACCCGGCCCTACCGGCCCCAGACCAACGGCAAAGTCGAACGCCTCAACCGCACCCTGCTGGAGGAATGGGCCTATGCCCGCCCCTACCGGTCAGAGCAGGAACGACGCGACGCTTTCCCCGGCTGGCTGCACACCTACAATCACCACCGCGGACACACCGCGCTCGCAGGCAAACCACCCGCCAGCCGCGTCCCCAACCTCACAGGGCAATACACCTAGGGCCCGTCCTGCCCGTCCTGTCCGTCCCGCTCCTCCTGCCCGTCCCGCCCGTGCGGCGGGCAGGCGTAGCGTCCGGCGAGCGCGGTCACCGTCTCCGCGAGGGCGCGGCGCAGTTCGGGCGGGCCGAGCACCTCGGCTTCCGTGCCCAGCCGGAGCAGGTCGCCGACGGCGACGGCCTCGGACTCGACGGGGAGCCGCAGCCGGACCCAGCCGTCCGCGTCGGCGGGGCCGGCGTCGGCGAGCGCCCGCGCGCCCGCCGCCCCGAACCGCATCGGCAGCAGCCGCTGACCGAGCGGGGACAGCCGCAGCTCGGCGGTCTGCTGGTGGAGCGCCGCGTC
This sequence comes from Streptomyces sp. NBC_01294, assembly GCF_035917235.1. Lineage (NCBI taxonomy): Bacteria > Bacillati > Actinomycetota > Actinomycetes > Kitasatosporales > Streptomycetaceae > Streptomyces > Streptomyces sp. NBC_01294. Next base: position 7,641,906 of record NZ_CP108423.1, on the reverse strand, counting down.
CAGGCGGCCGGTGGACTCCCGCCAGTACGCGGCGAGTTCGAATCCGGCGGGCCGTTCGAAGCCGTCCGGCGCCGTCTCCACCGCCAGGAACCGGGAGACCCGGTAGGTGCGGACGGCCTCCTCGGCCGCGGCCACGAGGTACCAGATGCCGCCCTTGAGGACGAGGCCGAGCGGCCGCAGCTCGCGCCGCACCTCGCCGCGCGGGCGGCGGTAGTGGGCGTGCAGGAGGCGCTGGTCCCAGACGGCCTGGGCGATCTGCGCGAGGTGCGGGACGGGGTCGGCCTCCCGGAACCAGGCCGGTGCGTCGAGGTGGAAGCGGTCCCGGATCTGCCGGGCCCGTCCGGCGAGTGCGGCGGGGAGCGCGGCCTGGAGCTTCAGCTGGGCCGCGGCCAGGTCGGCGCCGAGGCCGAGTTCCCGCGCGGGTCCGGGGGCGCCCGCCAGGAAGAGGGAGCCGGCCTGGTTGTCCGTGAGGCCGGTGAGGCGGGTGCGGTAGCCGTCGGTCAGCCGGTAGCCGCCGGCCGGGCCCCGGTCGGCGAGGACGGGGACGCCGGAGGCACTGAGGGCGTCGATGTCGCGGTAGACGGTGCGCACGGACACCTCGAGCTCGGCGGCGAGCTCGGGCGCGGTCATCCGGCCGCGGTTCTGCAGCAGCAGGAGCAGGGAGAGGAGCCGGTCGGCGCGCATGGGGCCCATTGTCGCCGTCCACGCCGTACCTGACAGAAGGTGTCAGGTACGCCTGCCAGCCTGAGGGCGCACGTGATGAAGCGCCGGGCGGAGCAGACCGTCCGGCCGGCCGAGAGGACAGCCATGCCCACGCCCGTACAGCCCGTGGAGACCGGTGGCCGCTTCACCTTCGCCCACTGGGAGGAGACCCCCGTCGGCCCCGCGGAGGCCGTACCCCGGCTCGCCCACGCCCGTGTCACCAATGCCTTCACCGGTGGGATCGAGGCTCCTGGGACCGCCTGCGACTACACGATCGCCTACACCGGGAAGAACGTCGGCACCTACAGCGGCATGGAACTGCTCGCCGGCAGCCTCGACGGCCGCAAGGGCACCTTCGTACTGGAGGAGCGCGGCACCTTCGACGCGGCCGGCACCGTCTGCCGCTTCGAGGTGGTGCCCGGCTCCGCCACCGGGGACCTCGTGGGGCTGACGGGCTCCGGAGGATTCACCTTCCGCCACGGCGAATCCTCCGTCGCCTACTCCTTCACCTACGACCTGGGCTAGTCGGGGCCGGTGCTCGACAGGCCCGCCCGGAAGCCGGGGCTGCTGCGGACGTCGTGCAGGGTGACGCTCAGTGGGAGCCCGGGCCGGCCAGTACGAGCCCTGCCGCCGCGACGAGGCCGAGGACGAAGGCGAGGACGAGCCGGGACGGTAACGCGGGCAGGCGCCGGGACGGTAACGCGGGCAGGCGCCGGGACGGTAACGCGGGCAGGCGCCGGGACGGTAACGCGGGCAGGCGTGAGCGAGCCATCTGATGGATCCCCCCTGGACCAGTGGATGGTGTCGGACACCGGGGACCCTAACGCCGGAGGCACGCGTTCGGCAGGGTGCCTCGCACGCACGAGGGGGCGCGGACCGCTGCGGCCCGCACCCCCTCGTACTCGTTCGCCCCTCAGGTCACGGCGCGCCGAAGGTGAGGGTCAGCTGCGGCGTCCCCTCGCCCGCCTGCGCCTCGGAGGACCACAGCCACAGGGCGTCGGTACCGGTGCTGCTCAGCGCCAGGCCGTAGCCGCCGCCGAGCGCCGCCGCGACGGTTGCGGTGGTCAGTCCGGTGGTGTGCACCGCCGAACCGTCCGGGACCCCCGCGAAGGCGCCGAGCGCCGGACCGCCCAGGGCGGGCCGGTTGTTGTACGTCGTACCGCCCTCGGTCCACGACCCGGTCACCGGGACGACCGAGACGGTGTCCGTCGTTCCGGCGCCGCTCATCGTGCTCGTCTTCACGCTGAGGGTGGCCGACTTCAGCACCGTGCCCGCGGGCGCGGCGGGCAGGTTGAAGCGCAGGTAGCTCGCGTAGAACGAGGTGCCGCGCACGGCGAGCGATCCCGAGGTGCCGTAGTTCGTGGCGGGTGCGCCCGCGTTGGCGTAGGTGTCCTCCGCGGCCGTGACCTGGACCACGGAGTCGGCCGGGGCGGTGGCGAGGGCGTGGTGGTTCTGCACCTGGGCCGCGCTCAGGACGGTCGGGTAGACGGCGGTCTCGTCGAGCCGGCCCGCCCAGTACTCGCTGGTCGGGCGGTCGGGCCAGCCGCCGAGGCTGTCACCTCCGGCGTGCCAGTAGCCCGAGAAGTTCTCGTGCGTGGTGACGGCGAGGGTGCCCCGCTGGACGCCGTCCACGTAGAGGCTCATCCCGCCGGGTCCCTGGGTCGCGACGACGTGGTGCCACTGGTCGTCGTTGTACGCGCCGCTCGTGGTGATGGTGCGGGTGGCTCCGGTGTAGACCCCGTAGACCAGCCGGCCGCCATTGGTCATGTAGATGTGCTTGTCGTACTGATTGCTGCCGCGCGCCTGGTTGTTGCCGAAGCCGACGAGCTTGCCGCCCCGGGTGGTGGTCGTCTTGAACCAGGTCTCGATGGTGTAGGTGCTGCCCACCGTCTGCCGCTGGTCCCCGTACACCTGGGTGTCCGTGCCGTTGAAGCCGATCGCCGTGCTCGCACCGGAGACCGCGCCCGGGCTCTGGCGCAGGGCGGGGGCGTTGTGGTGCACGCCGCTCTGGTTGCCGCCGGCCGAGGAGTCGGCGGCGAAGGGCAGGGACGATTCGTCGTAGCGCCAGTACTGCTGGGCCCCGTCGGCGCGGACCTGGTTCGGGTAGCCGTCCACCGTGGTCGGGACCGTCACGCTCGCCGTCGCGGACAGGGCGCTGGTGTTGCCGGCCGCGTCGGTGGCCGTCACCCGGTAGGTGTACGACTGGCCCGCCGCGACGGTGGTGTCGGTCCAGGAGGCCTGCGGGCGCTTGAAGAACAGCGAGTCGGCGCTGACTGTGGCGACCGGCGTGGCCGCGCCGTTCCGGTAGATCCTGTACGTCAGCGCGCTGTCGTCGAGGTCGAGGCTGGTGCGCCAGCGCACCTGGACCTCGCCGGGCTTGAAGCTGACCGCGCTCGCCACGGGCACGGTGGGCGCGCCGGTGTCCCCGGTGGAGGCGAAGCGCGTCAGGCTCTGCTGCGCCGCCCCGTTGACGGTGGTGAACTCCCCGCCGACCCACAGGTACTGGACGCCGCCCTTGGAGCCGACCGTCATGACGCGCGGGCCGATGCCCTCGCCGATGCCGTCGTTGGTGTCGGGGGCCCAGCCCAGCTTGCCGGTGCCGCCGGTGGGCTGGGCGAGCAGGTGGTGACGCTGGCCGTCGGGGAACTCGCCGACGCTGGAGCAGTCGTGCGCGTGGGAGGCGCTGTAGAGCACGCTCTGGTACGGCAGCACGGCCTGGGTGGCACCGAGGCAGGTGTCGCGCCAGCGCTGGCCGAAGTTGCTGAGGTTGAGCGCGATCCGGCCGTCGAAGACCCCGCCGCCGGTGCCCTCGTTGGCGGTGTAGAAGCCGGTGGCGTCGGTCGCGATGTCCTTGACGACGGAGTTGGTCTCGATGAAACCGGGGTACGACGTGGTGAGCGCGCCGCTCGTCGCGTCGACGACGGCCAGCGCGTGCGTGTTCGTGCCGTTGACGGTGAAGAAGTCGCCGCCGAGGATCACGCCGTTGCCGTCAGGGGTGACCTCGACGGCGCGCCCGGGCTCGTCGGCGTTGGCGGTGAAGGGCTTCAGCGCCCCGTCGGCCGCGCCGACGGCGGCGAAGCGCTGGCGCGGCTGACCGGCCACGCTGAGGAAGTCGCCGCCCGCGTAGACGGTGTCACCGGTGACGGCGAGGGCGCGGACGGTGGCCGCGAAGGCCGGGCGGAAGCCGGTCTTGACCGTGCAGCTCGCCACGTCGATGGCGGCGAGGCTGGAGACGGCCGTGCCGTTGACGGCGCCGAAGTAACCGCCGGCGTACAGGGTCGTCTTGTCCGGCGAGAGGGCGAGAGCGCGGACCGTCGCGGTGCCGGAGCCGATGGTGAAGGACAGGGTGCAGGCGGTCGGGGCGCCGGTCGCGGCGTCGAGCGCCACGAAGTTCACGGCCGACTGCTCGCTCCCGGCTCCGCCCGCGGGCGGGCGCACGGTGGAGAAGGTGCCGCCGGCGAAGACCTGGCCGCCGGCCTCGGCGAGGGCCCAGACGACGCCGTTGGGCTGCCAGGTCGCGAGTGCGTCGGCGGTGAACGCGACGGGCGGGGTGACGGCCGCGGCCTGTGGGGCGAGGCCGAGGCCCACTCCTGCGCCGGTTCCGGCCAGGGACAGGACGAGAGCGGCCGCCAGGCTTCGGGATCTACGCATGAACCCCCCAGTTCGGTGTGCGGTGCGGCCGTTGTCGCGCGGCCGGGTGAACCATGGCCGGAAACCGCCGAACAGCAGTCCGCCGTCATGCTCACGGGCGCACCCTAGAGCGATTCGGCGCTCGGTTCATCCCACTTGACGCATCGGATGCCAAATCGCTCCGGTATCTCCGCTCGTGGCCACGCTCACGTGCGGGGCTTGGCGCGAATGTGCATGCGCTCCCCCTGCCGCCCGAAGAGGCTGAGGATCTCCACGGGCCGCCCGTCCGCGCTGGTGAACCAGTGGGGCAGCCGGGTGTCGAACTCGGCCACCTCGCCGGGGCCGAGGACCAGGTCGTGCTCGGCGAGGACGAGTCGCAGACGGCCCTCCAGCACGTACAGCCACTCGTAGCCCTCGTGCGTCCGGGGATCCGGCTCGCCGCCCCGGTCGGGGATGAGCATCTTGTACGCCTGGAGGGGGCCCGGGCCGCGGGTCAGGGGGACGGCCGTGCCGCCGTTCGGCAGGGTGCGCGGGGTCAGCCGGACCCGGGGATCCCCCACCTCGGGAGCGCCGACCAGGTCGTCCAGGGGCACCCGGTACGCCGCGGCGAGCGGCAGCAGCAGTTCCAGGCTGGGGCGGCGCTGCCCGGACTCCAGCCGGGACAGAGTGCTCTTCGAGATGCCGGTCGCCTCGGAGAGCGCGGCCAGGGTGAGGCCGCTCTGAGCGCGCAGCCGTTTGAGCCGGGGTGCGACCTCGTCGAGGACCGCTTGGTGGGGAGATGGCTTGTCCGATGGCTTGTCCATGCGGCCATTCCATCCACGGCGTCCCGGAAACAGCAACAAGGTTTGCCGCAACGCGCTGGTACGTCCACGCTCCTGCGCATGAGCCCCAGCAGAGATTCCGGACCCGCGCACCCGTACGGACAGCACCCCGCCCGCGGTGACGGGAGGGCCGGCGCCGTCGTGCCGGACGTCGGGCGGGCGGAACGGGCCGGGCCGGCCGCCGCCGCCACCATCACCACCGCGTTGGCGGCTCCCGCGGTGCGGTGGGCGCTGGCCGGTCTGTCGCTCTCCGTCCTGCTCTCCTCGCTCGGCACGAGCATCGCCCACGTGGGCCTGCCCACCCTGGCCGAGGCGTTCTCCGCGTCCTTCCAGGAGGTCCAGTGGATCGTCCTGGCCTACCTCCTCGCCATCACCACCCTGATCGTCGGCGCCGGACGGCTCGGTGACCTCGTCGGCCGCCGAAGGCTGCTCCTGGCCGGCATATCCCTGTTCACCGGCGCCTCGGTCCTGTGCGGGGCCGCGCCCACCCTCTGGCTGCTGATCGGCGCCCGGGCGGCGCAGGGCCTCGGAGCGGCGGTCATGACGGCCCTCACCATGGCGTTCGTGGGCGAGACGGTCCCGAAGGCGAGGACGGGGAGGGCCATGGGGCTGCTCGGCACGATGTCCTCGGTCGGCACCGCGCTCGGTCCGTCGCTGGGCGGCGCCCTGATCGCCGGGTTCGGCTGGCGGGCGCTCTTCCTCGTCAACGTGCCGCTGGGCCTGCTGGCCCTGTCCCTCGCCCACCGCCATCTGCCCGTAGACCGGCAGGAGCCCCGAGCCGGCCGGGCCCGCTTCGACCACCTGGGCACGCTGCTCCTCGCGCTGACCCTGGCGGCCTACGCGCTCGCCATGACCCTCGGACACGGCCGTTTCGGACCGCTGAACGTGGCGCTGCTGGTGGCCGCCGCCTGCGGAGTCGGCCTGTTCGTGCGCGCCGAGGCGCGAGCGGACTCCCCGTTGGTCCGGCGGGCGATGTTCCGCGATCCGGTGCTCCGTGCGAGCCTCGCCACGAGCGCGCTCGTCTCGACGGTGATGATGGCGACGCTGGTGGTCGGTCCGTTCTACCTCTCTCGCACGCTCGGGCTCGGCGAGGCCCTGGTCGGAGTCGTCCTGTCGGTCGGCCCCCTGGTCGCCGCGGTGAGCGGGGTGCCGGCCGGTCGCCTCGCGGACCGGTTCGGCGCACGTCGCATGACGGCCGTCGGGCTCGTCGCGATGGCGGCCGGCTCCTTCGTCCTGTCCGTGGCGCCGCCGGCGCTCGGGGTCCTCGGCTACGTCCTCCCCCTCGCCGTCGTCACCGCCGGCTACGCGGTGTTCCAGACGGCGAACAACACCTCGGTCATGGCGGACGTCCTCCCGGACCGGCGGGGGGTCGTGTCCGGCCTGCTGAACCTCTCCCGCAACCTCGGGCTCGTCACCGGTGCGTCCGTCATGGGCGCCGTGTTCGCGGGCGCGTCGGCGACGACCGACGTCACCCGGGCGTCCGCCGCGGCCGTGGCCGCCGGCATGCGGACCACCTTCCTGGTCGCGGCCCTCCTGGTCCTCGCCGCGCTCGCCGTGGCGCTGGGGAGCGGGTGGTACCGCGGGCTCACCGCCGGAAGGAATCGAACCGGGAGGACCCGAACGCGCGGACGGCTGCGGCGCGGCTCCGCAGGGCCGTGAACGGGACGGCGCGTTCACCGGGTCCGGCCGGTCGGGGCCCGCTCACGCAGGGTCACCCTGGCGAAACGGCCCCGCGCCGGGCCGCACCCCTCTACCGTGCCCTGAGGTGATGGGCACGGGCACCGGAGGGCGGGGCGGATGGACAACGAAGAAGACATGCGGCTGGCGGGGATGACGCCGGAGATCTCCCGCCGCACCCTCACCATGCTGCGCGGCCTGGCGGGCCTGGAGCCGCCCGAGCAGGTCCCCGAGGAGGCCATGGTCGTCGCCGACGCCGTCCTGGCCGAGCACGGCACCGACGGGCTCCGGGTCCTGGTGATGACCCTGGCCGCGTGGGCGACGGCCCAGATCGAGAACGTCGCCGAGCTGAGCGGGCGCAGCCACGAGGCGGTGCTGGACGCGATGGAGCTGGCCTGCCTGGAGGCGAATGCCGAGGACTAGGAGGGCGGGGCGGGCCGGGTCAGGGCGCGGCGGGCCCTGGACGGCCTCCGGGGCGGGTCGCGGGCCGGATCCCCGGAAGAATCCGCGTCCGGCCCGACCGGGATCGCCGGGCTTCGGCGACACTGGGGAGAGCAGGATCGTCCCGGGGGGTCGTGATCGGAGGCCGTCGTGAGCACACCTTCCCCCATCAAGATCGCTGCCGTCCTGTCCACGGAACACCGTGGACGGCTGATGTCCCAGGCCCGGGAGATCAATTTTCCGGAGAACGCCCGGATATTCGACGAAGGCAACCGGGCGGACTCGTTCTGGATCGTGCGCTCGGGCACGGTGACCCTGGAGATACCCGTGGCCGGCCGCAGGCCGGCCCCCGTGGAGAGCCTCGGCCCCGGCGAGCTGGTGGGCTGGTCCTGGCTGTTCCCGCCGTACGTGTGGCAGCTCGGCGCGTCGGCGATGACGCCGGTGCGCGCGTACGAGTTCGACGCCCCGGCCATACGCATGCTGATGGACGCCGACCCCGCCTTCGGGTCCGCGATCGGGCACTGGGTCGGACGCGTCCTCGCGCTGCGCCTCCAACAGACGCGCACCCGGCTGCTGGAGCTGTACGCCCCGCGCCTGACCACGACGGGCTGATCCCGCCCCGGCCACGACAGCCGGGCCCGCTCCTCCGCCCGGGAGGCGCGGGCCCCGTAGCCGTGCCCGATGACGGATCGAGCCCGGTCTGACCGTCCGAACACCCTCTAGCCCCGGACGCCGGCCGGCTCGATCGCCCGGCGCCGCAGCCCCTGCCCCTGCCCCTGCCCCCGGAGGGGTTTCACGCCCCGTCCGGGCAGATCACGGCCGCGTTCCAAAGGTTTCAGGGGTGTCTCCCGGTCGGTGTTCGGCCGATTCGGCGGCGCGCCCCCCCACAGGTCAGCCCCTCCCGCACCGCTGCGGTCTGCAGTCATTCGTACACGATCGGTGACGAGAAATGGGGGTGCGAACGGGCGTTCACGGCCTGGGTGGGCAAGACTCCGTCCGCTATCCGAAACACCAACCCAAAGGGAGTGTTCGAAATGCGGTCCATCGCAAGGGGTCTCGGGCTCGGTTCCGCCGCCATGGCGCTCACCGCGCTCACCGCACTGGCCTGGCCCGGCACGGCCGGCGCCGCCCCTGCCGGTACGGAGAGCCTGTACGCACCGTCCGCGCTCGTGCTCGGCGTGACGGCCGGGGCGGACGCCGACACCGGCACGGTGGTGCGTGCGGTGACGCTCGTCTGCGCGCCGACGCCCGGCGGGACGCACCCCGACCCGGTCGCCGCGTGCGGCGAATTACTCGCGAACGGCTCGCAGCTGGATCCGCTCGCGGCCCCGGCCGCCGACTCCGTGTGTACCAGGGAGTGGAACCCGATGACGGTGACGGCCGACGGCGTGTGGGAGGGCCGCCGGCTCAACTACAGCTACACCTTCGCCAATCCGTGCGGCCTGCGGAACACCACGGGCGTGCTGTTCGACTTCTGACCCGGCATGACGCGACGGGCCGGGCGGCGCCGTGCGACCGCCGTCCGGCTCACAGCGGATTGTTGCCGTCCATGTTCAGGGCATGTCCCGGCCGGAAGAACCGCTTCGCGAAGAAGTGCCCGCGCTCGGCGGCCATCCGGAACCACGGCTCGGACTCCCGCAGCCCGTCCCGCTGCTCGACGAGCCGCCCCATCTCCCACATCGACTCCACGTCTCCCCGCTCGACGGCGGCGCGCAGCAGCCGCTCGGCCTCGGTGAAGTCGCCGAGCAGCTTCTGCCGCAGCGCCAGGGCCCGCAGGGCACGCGGGTTCCCGGCGGCGGCCGCCGCCTCGGCCTCCTCCAGCGAGGCGAACCTGTGGCGGTTGCGCCGCCATCGCAGCACCAGGAGGAGGACGCCCACGCCCCAGGCCACCCAGCTCGCGGTGACCAGGCCGTCGCTGTCGTTGACCCAGGCGAGCACACTGAGCACGGCGGCGACGAGCAGCAGCAGATACGGCATGGCGTTCCCCCCGGAACAGCAAGGCGGCGATCGGGCCACGCGCAGTCTAGGCCGCGGGTGGGCCAACCGCCGGTGTTCTCAGCCCAGTTCGAGGCTGGTCACGCCGAACAGTTCGGCCAGGGCGAGGTTCGGGGCCGGGCCGGTGTACATCCGGGCGGTCTCGAAGGTCGGGACCAGGCCCAGGCCGGCGCACAGCGCGGTGGCCTCCGGGTTCGCGTCCGGCACGTCCAGGGCAACCAGCCCACCGGGCGCGTGCCCGGCGAGCCGCCGCAGCAGGGCGGCCGCCACGGCCGGGGTGGCCGCGTACAACGGGCCGATCCGGTGCGCGGCGCTGCACGGGCGGATCACCCCGAGGCCCTCGATCCGGCCGTGGCGGACGGCGGCCAGGGCCGTCCGGCCGGGCAGCCCGGTCCAGGCGGACAGGAAGGCGTCGCGCGCTTCGGGGAAGAACCGCCGGTCGTAGGCGGCGAGCAGGCCGAAGGGCAGCGAGGCCGCGTCCACGATCTCGGTCTCGTCCTCGATCTCGGCCTCGGGCCCGTCTGCGTCGTCCTCCCGGGCGACGCCCTCGTGGCGGATGTTGTTCCAGGCCGGGCGGAATCCGGACTTCCGGTAGTTGTCCTGCTGGTCGACGACCCCGTCCAGGCCGACGAGCCGCCCGTCGAGGCGCTCCATCCCGGCCTGCCACAGCCGGATCCCGTAGCCCTGGCCACGGAAGGCGGGACGGGCGATGTAGAAGCCGATGAAGCCGAAGCCGTCGCCGTACCGCACGGCGGAGATGCAGGCCACCGGTTCGCCGTGGAGCCGTCCGACGAGGAAGCCCTGCGGGTCGGCGACGGCGAAGGCGAACCGGTCCGAATCCCCCGGATTCCAGCCCTCCTCGTCGGCCCAGCCTCGGATCAGGTCCATGTCGGCGGCGCTCGCGCCGGTGATCTCGAATCCCGTCATGCCGGTGTTGTACCAGATGCGGACGGCGTGCACAGCGGTGCCCGATAAGCCGTCAGGAGGCTGACGAACAGGGCGGGATCGACGTCCCGGTGGAGGTCGCTGACCTGCCCGTCGCCCACTTCGACGACCCGCCAGACGCCGTCCGCTCGCAGGGCGAGGTCGGTGGTCACGAAGGGGCAGCCCAGCGCCTCGACCGCCGCCCGGACCGGTGCGAGGTCCGGCGCCGGGACCTCGGCGACCGGGCTGTCGGGGTGGGCGGTGACCAGCCGCGGCGCCGCGTCCCGCCACCACACCCGCACCTCCGCGGCCGCCGTCTCCGGCGCGACGAAGGTTTCGAAGGCCCTCAGCACCACCCCGCCCGCCAGGAAGTCGTCCTGGAGTTCGACGAAGCGGGCGACCACGCGGTGCAGGGCGGCCCGGTCGGCGAGGTCTGGCACGTAACAGGCCTCGTCCCACTCGTGCTTGCGGGACTTCACGTAGTCCTTGACGACGGCGGCTCCGGGCGGCAGGCCCGCGGCGAGGGCGGCGAGCCGCCCCGGGTCCGGGGTCCGCCCCGGCGCCGTCGGCAGCCAGCGGCTGACCGGGGTGAGGCCTGCGAAGGTCCCGTACCAGCCGGGGAGTTCGTGCGCCCGGCGGTAGGCGTCGGGCGTGACGGCGAGCTCGCCACCGCGCCGGCGCAGGGCCGCGTCCAGTTCGGCGTACCGGTGGGCGGGGACCATCCAGCCGCGGTACCAGACCGCGCCCGCCCCGTCGGGCACCCGCGCCACGGCCCGCTCGGGGTCCCCGGCGAGCAGCGCGTCGTGGTCGACGAGCAGGACGGCGCCCCCGGCGGCGCGCAACTGCCGGGCCTCCGCCGCGAAGTGGGCGTCGACCCGGCGCTCGTTGAGCGGGTCGGAGCAGTAGAGGACGGTGGTGGTCGCGGTCGACGTCGGCATGCGCCCACCCTACGGACCGTTCCGGGGAGCACCGTACGGATGTCAGCCCGCGCAGATCACGTCGTCGACCCGGATGGGCCGGGAGTCGAGGCGTACGTAGGCCGTGAAGGTATCGGTGTCGCCGGCGGCCCAGTGGGTGGTGACGGTGGCCCAGCCGACCCTGGCCGACTGGGCGACGGTGACCGCGCCGATGCCGATGGCGTGCGGTTTGTTCTGGGCGCAGAGCAGGACGTCGGCGTCCGCGTTCTCCTGCTGCCTGTCCTTGAGGACCTGCGAGACGCGGTGCTTCCGGTCGTCCGCGGAGGGGCCGTGGTCACCGTAGAAGCCGGCGAGGAAGCGGCCGATCTGGTCGGCGGTATGCCCCTCGGCCGTGGCAGCGGGCGCGGCGAGGGCGGGGGCGGGGAAGATGACCGGCGGCGCGAGCAGGGCCAGCAGCAGGGCGCCGAGTCTGTACGGCTTGAGCATCATGTCCGGTTTGTACCCGCCGGGTCGCTTCCACGGGAGGGCGTGGCCCGGATCTCACTCCTGTGGGGGGCGGGATTCACCGCAGAAACGACCCTCCCGCCCCTGCCGGCCGGGGCCGCCGAAATCGGGTCGCGGGCGGGCGGCGCCCGTACGTAGGGTCGGCGCATGGGAAAGCCGCTCGTCGCCGTGTTCAGTGGGGCCGGAATGTCCACCGACTCCGGAATCCCGGACTACCGGGGGCCACAGGGCCTGTGGCGGCGGGAGCCCGACGCCGAGAAGCTCGTGACCTACGCGTACTACATGGCCGATCCCGAGGTCCGGCGCCGCTCCTGGCTGATGCGCGCCGAACTCGCCGCGCTCGGGGCGCGGCCGAACGCCGCGCACCTGGCCGTGGCCGAACTGGAGCGCGGCGGCACACCGGTCCGGGTGATCACCCAGAACGTGGACGGGCTGCACCAGCTCGCCGGCATGCCCGCACGCAAGGTGTTCGAGCTGCACGGCACCGCCCGCTCGGTGGTGTGCACGGCCTGCCACGCCCGGTCGGACATGGACGAGGCGCTGGCCCGGGTGGCCGCCGGGGAGCCGGATCCCGCCTGCCCGGTGTGCGGCGGGATCCTCAAGGCGGCGACGGTGATGTTCGGCCAGCGGCTCGACCCCGAGGTGCTGGCGCAGGCGGTGGCCGTGGCCAAGGGGTGCCAGGTCTTCATCGCCGTCGGGTCGACCCTGCAGGTGCAGCCCGCCGCCTCGCTGGCCGGGATGGCCGCGGAGGCGGGGGCCCGGCTGATCATCGTGAACGCGGAGGAGACCCCCTACGACCCCCTCGCCGCCGAGATCGTCCGTGAACCGATCGGGACCGCCCTGCCGGCTCTGCTGGCCAGGATCGCCGCGGAGGGTTCCTGAGGGCCCCGTGCTCCCGAGGGCCCAGCGCCGGCGAGGCTGGCTTTGGCTCCGGCGAGGCTTGAGGGACCGGCGTTCCCGCAGAACCCGGGGGTCACGCCCCCTCGTCGGCCGCCCGGCGCATCTCCGCCACGTCCAGCTTCTTCATCTTCATCATGGCGGCGGTCGCCCGGGAGGCCCGCCCCGGGTCCGGGTCGCTGATCAGGTCGACGGCACCGGGCGGGATGACCTGCCAGGACACCCCGAACCTGTCCTTGACCCAGCCGCAGGCGGACTCCTGGCCGCCGTCCTTGGTCAGCGTGTCGTAGTAGTGGTCCGCCTCGGACTCGTCGGCGCAGTTGATCATGAAGGAGATCGCCTCGGTGAAGGGGAACTGCGGTCCGCCGTTGAGGCCGACGAACTGCTGCCCGTTGATCTCGAACTCGACGGTCAGCACGGAGCCCGCCAGCGCCGGGACCGCGTCCGTGTAGCGGGTGATCCGGCCGAGCCTGCCGTCCTTGAACACGGACAGGTAGTAGTCGGCGGCCGCTTCCGCGTCGCCGTCGAACCACAGACACGTGGTGAAACCCTTGCCGATCATCTCTGCCTCCAGGCCGGTGCGTGGACGGTGGATACCGTTCCTCACATACAGACCGGCCCCGGGCCCGAAATTCATCGGTGGGCCCGGGGCCGGTCTGTTTTCAGCCGGGAATGCGCTCGTACGGCCTACTTCGCGGGCTCCGCGCCCATCGCGAGCATGCGGTCGACGACGCGCTCGGTGGCGTGACCGTCGTCCAGGTCGCAGAACTCGGCGCGGAACGCCGCCCGCGCCTCGGCGTACTCCGTCCCGACCGCGTCCGCGTTGCGCACGGCCTCGATCAGGCTCGCCGAGTCCGCCAGCAGCGGGCCGGGCGCCTTCTCCTCCAGGTCGAAGTTGAAGCCGCGCAGCGTGCCGCGGTAGTGCGCCAGGTCGTACGTGAAGAGCAGGATCGGCCGGTCGGTGAGCGCGAAGTCGAAGATCGCGGAGGAGTAGTCCGAGATCAGCACGTCGGCGACCAGCAGCAGGTCGGCGGCGTCGGGCCAGCGGGACACGTCGACGACGAAACCGTCGCGGACGCCCTCGCGGACCTGCTCGGTCACGTGGTGGTGGCCGCGGACCAGCAGGACGTGGTCCTCGCCCAGCTCGCGGCGGGCCAGGTCCAGGTCGATCCGCAGGTCGAGCTTGTAGCCGGCCGACCAGCCCTCGCAGTTCTCGCGCCACGTGGGCATGTAGAGGACGACCTTCTTGCCCTCGGGCAGGCCGAGCCGCCGGCGGACCTCCGCGATCCGCTGCGCGTCGGGCCGTACGAGCGCGTCCGCACGCGGGGCGCCGGCCTCGATGACCTCGCCGTCGTAGCCGAGGGCACGCTTGAGGACGGGGGTGGCGTAGGAGCTCGGGGAGGCCAGCAGGGACCACTGGGCGCTGTCGTGCGCCAGCCCCTCCAGGATCTCCGGGCTCGTGTAGTAGTCGTGCACGAAGTCGTGGCCGATCTGCTTGATCGGCGTGCCGTGCCACGTCTGGACGACGACCTGCCCGGTGCGGCGCTGGAAGCGCCGCGGCACGTTGTCGTTGGTCACGTAGTAGCGGGCGCGGGCCAGCAGCTCCCAGGACTCCACGCTGCCGTACTGCACGGCGCGGGCGGTCGCCGGGACCTCGGCACGGCCGTCACGGACCAGCCAGACGTGCTCCAGCTTCTCGCCGCGGCGCACCAGCTCCTCGTGGACGGCACGGGGCGAGTCGCCCGCGCCGTTCCCCTGGAAGGTGTCGTAGAGGACGACGTTCTTGACCGGCAGGGCGCGCTGCGCCGGGTAGGTCTCGAAGCGGGCGACGCGCTGGGCGAAGCGGGAGCGGTCGTGCGGGCTGAGCAGCGGGTCGGCGACCAGCACCATGCGGTCGTGCAAGCGGGTCTCGACCCGCATCCGGCGGCCCTGCACGGTGAAGGGGTGGGGTCCGGCGAAGAGGAGGCCCGGGCCCATCTGAACGGGGGCGCCGCGGTCGACGCCGAGCAGGCCGGCGGTGTTTCCGCCCTGGGCGACCGGGCGCAGCGTCGGCCACCAGCGGCCCTCGGGCAGCGTGGTGCGGCCGGCGTACGCCTCGGGGAGCACGGGCTCGAAGACGGCCTCGAAGCCGTCGCCGTCGCGGGTGACCGGGTAGCTGAACTCCACGCCGAACGCGTCGTGCAGGACGAGCTCGTACGGCTCGTCGGTCGGCGCGACGAACCGGCCCCTCAGGGTCACGGTGCCGTCCTCGGTCGTGACCTCGTCGATCAGCGGCGGGGAGGGCTGCACGGAGAGGGTCAGGTGCCCGGTGTTGCCGCGCTTGGCGAAGAGGGCGCGGCCGGCGACCTCGCCCTGCAGGGGCAGCACCAGGCCGTTGAAGCCGCCGCGCTCGTCGTGGGCCAGGCGGTGCTCGGTGCCGTCGGCGCCGAGGACGGACAGGCTCCAGGGCTCGGGGGCCCACTCGCCGGGATCTACCTCCGCGTCCGGTACGGCGGCCAGCTCGGCCAGCGGGACGCGGGCGGTGAACGGGATCCGGCCGGAGCCGGCCGCACCGGTCTCCAGCGGGAAGCTGAGGACGGCGCCGGTGGAGACGTGGACGGCCTGCAGTGCGGACACGGCGCCGACCTCGGCGGAGAGCTCGCCGGTGATCTCGACGGCGTCGTCACCGGCGGGGTGGACGTCCAGGGCGCGGGCGCGGACGATCTCCACCTGGATGGTGAGGGCGCCGGACACGGCCGGGACGATCCGGACGTCGGGGGCCACCCAGTGCGCGGGCGGGTTCTGGCCGGTGTCGTGCTCGCCGCCGCGCAGGCGGGCGCGGTGCAGGCCGCCGGCTCCGGTGACGGCGATGGAAGTGGTCCATATCCCCTCGTGCCACTTGCCGCCCGACTGGAAGATCGAGGGGTCGACGACGGCGGTGAAGCCGGCCCAGTCGGCATGCCGCAGGGCGAGGTGGGGGGACTTCACGGTGGCCATCGGGGAGGCGACCGTTCGGGCGCCGACGACGGAGCGGCGGCGCTTGCCCCCCTCGCGGAAGACCAGCATCTTGCGCGAGCCGAGACGACTCTCCGCGCCGAGGTGGCCGGGCAGGGCGTAGCCGCGCAGCAGCAGCTTGCCGTCGGCCCAGGCCGCCTGCTCCAGGCGGCTGACGACCCGGCGCTCGCGCGGGCCGAGGGTGAGGATCTTGGCGGGGACCGGCGGACGGCCCTGCAGGAAGGGGTAGTCCGCCTGCGGGCGGGCCAGGCCCTTGACCGGCACGCTGTAGTGGTAGTCGCGCTGGTGGTCCTGGAGGGCGATGAAGTCCTCGACGCGGCCTTCCCCGGCCAGGTACGCCTTGAGCCGGTCGGCGACGGTCAGGTCGGACCAGGGCTCGGTGCCGATCTCGCGGACCAGGCCGCCGACTTCCTTGACGAACGCGGCGCGGAAGTCGGCGCCGCCCTCCCCGACGTACTTGTAGATGAGCGGGAGTTCCTCGCTCAGCACGTTGTAGTCGTAGTCGCGCAGGTAACGGGCGTACTTGGCGCCCTGCTTGGCCTTGAGGGACTCACGGACCAGGCGGACGGACTTCACGCGGTCGATGAGGGAGACCGGGTCGGTGGAGCGCTGGGTGATGGAGCGCTCGCCGGTCTCGCGGACGCGCCAGTGGTAGACGCAGTCGCTGAGGACGTCGACGCTGGAGGCGAAGTAGTGCGCGGGGATGCTGACCGGGGCGTCCTCGTAGAGGATGCCCTCCGGGTACTGGAAACCGTGCCTGTCCCAGAAGCTGCGCCGGTAGACCTTGTTCCACGCGGTGCGGTCGGTGACCAGCGCCGGGAACTTGGAGATGTGGGTCTTCAGCTGCGTCTTCGCGAAAGCGGCGCGGTGGCCCCACGACTGGTTCATGCCGACCGAGCGGAAGCGCTTGACGTTGCCGCCGGCGAAGTCCGATCCCGTCTCGTCCAGCGCCTCGATCAGGCGCTGGTAGGCGTAGTCGGGCATCGTGTCGTCACTGTCGACGAAGGCCAGGTACTCGCTGTCCGGGTGGACGTGGCGGGCGCCGGCGTTGCGTGCGGCACCGAGGCCCGCGTTCTCCTGCATCACCACGCGGAAGCGCTTGTCCTTGGCGGCGAACGCCTTGGCGATGACGGCGCTGGTGTCCGTGGACCCGTCGTCCACGAGGATGACCTCGAAGTCGTCGAAGGTCTGGCCTGCAATGGATTCCAGGCACTCGTCGAGGTAGAGCTCGACGTTGTAGACGGGGACGACGATGCTCAGGCGCGGGGGCATGGGTGGCGGTATCTCCAGCGTTTTATGCTTTTTCGATGATCAGCTCACAGCATCTTACTCTGTAACAGAGTCATAAACTCCGCCCATATGGGGCAGACGCGACTGATCGCCGGGGCGGACGGCAAAGAATTCAGCCGCCCGCCACCTCGACGCTGCGATTCGACCCGGCCGGACCGGGTCCGGCGGGCAGAACTCTGTCAGACCTCCAGCTCGGCTTCGATCTTCTTCAACTGATGGCGGGCCATCGCGAGGTTGGCCCGGCCCTTGTCGAGGGCCAGGTAGAGGAAGAAGCCCGACGACCCGCGGCCCTTCAGCAGCCGGATCAGGTGGTACTGGCTGCCGAGGGTGATGAGGATGTCCTCGATCTCGTCCTTGAGCCCGAGCATCTCCATCGTGCGGACCTTGGCGCGCACCACGTCCGTGTTGCCCGCGGCGGCGACCGCGAGGTCGAGGTCCTTGCCGCCGCCGATGGTACCGAGGGCCATGCCGCTGCCGTAGTCGACCAGGGCGGCGCCGATCGCGCCTTCGATGATGGTGGTCGCTTCCTTGAGCGCGGTGTCCACGTTGACCATGAGAGGTTCCTCTTCTCGTTTCGGTGTGCCAGTGGTGACTGGCTGTAGTCGTTGTTGTGGATGCGGATGCAGTCGTGGATGTCGATGTAGTCGTGGATGTCGATGGGGCGTGGTGCGGGCTCGTCCGCGGATCACCCGGGCGGGGCGATGGAGCCCCGCCTCCCGAGGGTGTGGTCGATCAGTTCGGCTATCCGGACGCTGGAGCGCCGGGCCTCCAGGTGGAGGCGCCCGACGTTGACGCGCGGCTCCGCCGTCAGGGTGAGGACGGCCGCCAGGCCCGCCGCGTAGGTGGCCACGTACCCGTCCTCGCCGCGTACGAGCAGTTCGCGGAAGGCTCCCTGGCCGGTGGTGTCGCTGAGCCGCTGGGCCACTCCGAGCGCGGCTGCGGTCAGTGCCGCGATGGACTCGGCCTCGGCGGCCGCGCTGTCCTGGGCGAGGACGAAGCCGTCGGCGCTCGCGGCGAGGGCGCCGGTGAGCTGGGGTACTCGGGCCCTCAGCCTGCGGAGTTCGGCGAGTATCTCGGCCTCCGCCTCGGGGGGCACCGTGCTCATGTCGGCCTTTCTCCTTTCGGGCTGCCTCCGCTCGGAGCGGTCGGCGCGCAGGGCCGGTCGCAGCGGGAGCCTCACAGGCTTGCCTCCAGTGCGTCGCGTAACCGGCGGAGCAGCGCCACGTCCGGGGATTGGTCCTGGGTCATCCAGTCGGGCAGGGGTGCCGCGGCCGGTGGCGGCGGCGGGGTGAGCGGCGTCTCGACCAGCCCGGCCGCCGCGAGGCGCCGTACGTCGAGCAGGGTGTGGAAGGCGGGCCGGCCCAGCACCCACGCGAGGTCCGCCGGGGTGCGCACGCCGTCGGCCTGGCCCAGCAGGATCCGCTGCCGGGCGGTGACCGTCTGGCCGGGGGCGGCCGCCCGCGGCACCACGGGGGCGGTGTCGAGCAGCGGGTACGGCCAGACCGCGTCGAGCAGTTCCCGGCGGCGCTGGGTCTCCCGCTCGACGGCGGCCG